>DATAQW010000194.1:0-38403 GCA_036264445.1 Pseudacidobacterium sp. | reverse complement strand
CGCAGTTCGCCTTCCACGCGGGTGCGAACTTCTTCATGCGCAGCCATCTCGAATGGTGACTCGTGCTCGTCAACCAGCGTGTCTTTGATGCAAAGTGACTGGCCATCGGACGACTGCCCTGTTTCCGCCTCAATTGTGACTTCCCGACGGCAGTGACGCGACCACCAGCGTCGGCGGTTTGACGCCTCGTGCAGGGCAATACGGTAAAGCCATGTCCTCAGGCTGGATTCACCATGGAACCCTGAAATGCCGCGAAAGACTTTAATAAAAACGTCCTGCGTAACGTCAGCAGCGTCAGCCGGGTTCTGCAATGTGCGCGCAATAACGCTGTAGAGCGGCTGATGATAGGTAGAGATCAGCCATGCAAATGCTTCCTCGGAGCCGGCTTTCAACTCCGAGACGACCTCGGCCTCTTCGGGCCGAATTGCGAAAACGCCTGCCAGATTTCCCACTGCTGTTCCTGCTTGCACCTCGGGCTATCCTCCTACAGTAACAAACCGGAGAGGAGTCTGGCATCTCCCCGCCTCGCGGCGCCTGTTTTCAAAGTCTTAGAAACCGCCGGCGGCCGAGTGTCTCGCTCACTCTACCCCTTTTAGACACCGGAGGAGGGTGCTAGGGTTCCTGGAAAAGTAAAGATAAACAGAATGCCCACCTCGCTCGTCAGGATGGGGCCGCCTTTATGTCGGCAGTTCCAGTTGCTCTGATCCAACACACGGCTCGAAATGGGTGCGGCAGCGCGCCTCATATAATCCCGCAGCGCCGACCACAACCAACTCCTGGCTTCCGCCCAGCCTTTGTGTGTGAATCGCGGGTGCGCCGCACACCATACAGACAGCCGAGAGCTTGACCACCTCATCTGCTATAGCCATCAGGTCGGGAATCGGCTTGAAAGGCTCTCCAGCAAAGGTTGTGTCCAGTCCGGCGATGATAACGCGCTTGCCCAGGCGCACCAACTCCAGCGCAAGGGGTACAAGACTCTCGTCGAAGAACTGCGCTTCATCGATGCCGAGCACTTCCATCTCATCAATCTGCGGAAACAAGGCTTCGCGCAGGCGGTCTACGTTCGCCACAACGCAGGCATCGTGCATCTGTGCGCTGTGCGAGGCAATGGCAGACTTGTGGTAACGAAGATCAATGTCTGGCTTGAAGCAGAGGATACGCTGTCGCGCAATCTTCGCGCGTTTAAGTCGGCGTATCAATTCTTCGGATTTGCCTGAGAACATCGGCCCTGTAACGACTTCAATGCGCCCGGGTGGAACCGCAGGCGTCATCGCCTGACCGCCTCCACTTTGGCAGCCTCGTGAATCGCCAGCAGGGTTTCGAGCAGCGAGCGCAGGTACTTGAGATCGAGCGCATTCGCTCCGTCAGACTTGGCTTCAGCCGGATTATCATGCACTTCCAGGAAAATGCCATCCACGCCGGCAGCCACTGCCGCGCGCGTCAGCACAGGAATAAATTCAGGCTGTCCTCCGGAGACGCCATTTGCCGCAGAAGGAGTCTGTACCGAATGCGTACCATCAAAAACAACGGGAGCAAGCTTGCGCATGATGGGTAATGAGCGCATGTCGACAACAAGGTTGTTGTAGCCGAAGCTTGCGCCACGCTCGGTTAAGAAAACGCGGCTATTTCCCGTCGTGGCAATCTTCTCCACCGGATGGTTCATGTCCCACGGGGCGACGAATTGGCCTTTTTTGACATTGATGGCACGGCCTGTACGCCCGGCAGCCACCAGCAAATCAGTCTGGCGGCAGAGAAATGCAGGAATCTGCAATATATCTGCTCCTTCTGCGGCAATCTCGCAATGTCCTGGTTCGTGGACATCGGTCAGGACGGGCAATCCAGTCGATTCCGCCAATCTCCGCAAAATCGCTGTTCCTTCCACCAGACTGGGGCCGCGAAAACTAGTAACAGAGGTGCGGTTGGCCTTGTCGTAGGAGGCTTTAAAGATGTATGGAATACCAAGATCAGAGGTAATGCGCTGGATGGCGTCCGCCATCTTACGCACATGCGCCTCACTTTCAATTACGCATGGTCCGGCGATCAGGAAGAGCTTACCGGAGCCAACGTGCACACTGCCAACTTCAAATTCGTGACTCACATCATTGATTGAAACATAAGAAAAGGCCCGCTGCTGAGAGCGGGCCTTATGGAGAAGTGAGCAGGCTGGTTATTTAGCTTCCGGCTGACGGAGATGTTGACTGTGTCGAATGGTTTCCATGAGGAATGGCCGCCACACAAGTCGGCTGCCCGGCAGCCAGATACGGCGAGTTCTGGTTTGTGGTCAGGGCGCCTGTGTTGGGATTGAGCTGCATACCCGTTGCCGTGTTGTCGATGAAGTTGGCTGTGTAAACGAAACGTCCCAAAGCTGGCTCAACCAGCACACAGGAAGGTCCAGCGCCGGTGGCATAGGAACTGGCGCCGGCAATAGCCGACGGCGCGCCAGTAGTACCGATGGCGTAAGCCGAAACAGAGGCTGAGTTATAGTTAGCGACGTAAATAAAACTACCGCGAGGATCGACCGTAACGGCCACCGGGAATGTGCCTGTAGCTACCGGGCCATTCTGGTTCGCATTCAGAATTCCACTCGAAAGAACCGTGAAGGTAATGAGTTGGTTTTGACGGCTGTCGGTGATGTAAAGGAACCGGCTTGTCGGGTCGGAGGCGATGGCTGAAGGCTGTGTCCCCGCCGCATATGGACTGCCGCTATTTACTGTCAGCACGCCGCTGGAGTTCACATCAAACGCATAAACCTCGCCAACGGTGGTGGTCGCTGTCGAGAGGCCGTTCTGCGCCGTTACATAAACAGCATTGCCATTGGCAAGAGTATTGACACCCGTTGGGCTGAAGCCAATCGGAACATAGGTTGCTGTCTGTGTTGCGCCCGTCGCATCCACGAATGTCTGTGTAACAGGAGTGCAACTGCCGCCAGTGCCCAGTTTGCTGGTGGATGGATCAAGCGGGTAGACCACCAGATCGCCAGGACCAGGGTTAGCGCTGCTATAGACCGGACCACCCGGTGTCGTTGGCGAAAAGAAATCAACCGCATAAAGAAGGGACTGCGCCTCGTTGATAGCCAGTGCAACCGGCGCAGAACCAGGAGTATTGCAGGTCTGCTGCGGATACAGCTTGCCATCCGTGCCAATCGCAAACTGGACGATGTTGTTGTCATCCTTGTTGGCAACATAAAGATACTTGCCGTCCGGCGAAGTCACGGCCGCTACCGGGTTTCGGCCACCCGAAGGATACGGCGATTCCTGTAGCTGTGTCAGGGCGCCGGATTCGGAGTCAACCTTATATACGCTGATCTGACCGGGGTTTTGTTTGGAGGCTGTAACAAAAACATAGTCGACCGTGTTGCTTGGGCTGCAAGACGTAAGGCCGAGACCTGTTCCAAGAGATGCTGCCGCGGCCAGAAGCACCCGGCCTGATTTGCTCAACTTCATGCGCTTCCTTCGTCCTGGCCCTGTAGTGGCACAGGCTTCTTGTGTAAGGGATTGCTCCCGCTTGCATTGTAAAAGCTTGGGCCGCTTTCGGCTATACGACGTGGTGCGGCCACTCCTTCAACACGCGGCCTCTGTTTTTCAGTCGCGTGTCGAAGAGAACGTGCTTGCTTCAAGTTATGTGGTGCGTCCGCTTACCGCGCACCATGTAGGATTGCCCACCGTGTTGAATGTCGTGCCTCTACGCAGGAGCGTCAGCACGCCAGTATTCGGATCGAGAATACGTCCGGTGATCTGGCTGTCGTTGAAGCTGGTTGTGTAGATGTACTGGTTTGATGGGTCCTGAAAGATACAGTTCACACCCGAACCTGAACCAAACGGTTCGCCCGCGATGTGCTGCAATGTTCCGTTCGTAGGATCAATCGTCCATCCTGTGATCTGGCTGATCGGGTTGACGATACCTGTTGTCGGGCCAGAATTCGCCACGAACAGGTATTTGCCTTTGCTGTCGACGACGAGTGAAGTCGGATTTGCCGCAGTAGAGTCGTTCTGTACGGCGCCATTGGTCAGCGCCTGCAGAATACCGTTTGTCCCAACAGTAAACGGGAGTATTTCTCCTGAGCAGGAAGTTGTCCCGGACTGGCAATTTGTTCCAGCGTCCAGAATGTAAACATACTTGCTGCCTGACAGGTTCGACCCCTGTGCCGTGCTGATGGTCGACATCTGCGTCGTCCCCACTACCAGTGGAGAGTTTTGCGTCTGTGTCAGCTGTCCGCTGGTCGAGTTCAACTGGTAAGGGTAGACAGTCTGCAAGTCATTATTTGACGCGCTGCCTGCATCCGCGGTAAAGATAAAGCCCGACGCCACTGTGAAATCGACAGGAGAGCAGCCGACGGGGAAGTAGGTCAGCTGTGTCCCGTTGGAATTCTGCAGCTGTTGATTGGTGATGATCGAAAGGCGCCCGGTATTTGGATCGATATTGAACGCAGTGATATCACCGGTGGGATAAAAGCCATTCGCTCCCTGGCAGGGATGCTGAGCGTCCTGCTGTGCCACGGGCGTCACGCCGCTGCTATTGATGGGCGCATAAGTATCCAGCGCGAACAGATATTTGCCGGTCGAATCAGGAAGAATCCGGATCGTGTTGAAACCCTGGCTGGTATAGCTCGCCTGAAAGCTCAGTGTGCCGTTGCCGCCGATGCTGAAGAGCGAGATGTTCGCTCCGCTGTAAGTGCCGTCAGAGTTCGCCGTTCCCTGGTTCAGAACATAAAGATACCGTCCGCCGCTGAGGACGAAGGTGCGGATGGGATTTGTGCCGCCGGAGCCAAAGGGCGATCCGGGGGCCGCGGTGAGGGCTCCGGTCTCGGAGCTCTCTTTAAAAGAGCCAATCTGGTTGTATTGAGATCCAACAGTGAAGACATACGCCACTGTGTAGTCATTCATGCACGAGGAGGTTCCAAAGATGAGTACAAAAGAAACCACCGTAGCCAGGCATATCTGGCCAAATTGTCTAAACTTCATGCGCTTCCTTCATCCTGGCCTCAAAAAGGGACTCAGGCAACTGATCGGGATGACTCCCCGTTTGCATTGTAAAACATCAGCACAGCATTACAGTATTCAGGTCTCAGGGCATAGGACCTCGGCTTCTCCAATGTTCTAAGACGTCTGCTTGCATGTTCTATACTTCAGACTTTTTGTGCTTTGTAACAGTAAGCATACAGGGCCCAGAAAATTTCCTGGGCCTTGTGCCCTGTAAAATGCGTCGTGACTTACCAAACGTGGCAGGCGTTTTCCGGCATCATGGGCTGGCCCTTTTGGCAGCCAAATGCCTTGCCGAACTCTTCGAAGTTCTGCACCACGCCATTCACGCGGAACCTACCCGGTGAGTGCGGATCGATCTTCGCTGAAACGCGCTGCGCCTGGTCAGTGCGGTTTTCGCACCACACCTGGGCAAAGGAAATGAAGAACCGCTGCGAAGCCGTATAGCCGTCGATCTTCGTGTCGGGGCTCTTGTTTTCTTCGGCCAGCGTATTCAACAGCGCCTGATAAGCAATACGAATGCCGCCGTTGTCCGCCGTGTTTTCGCCCAGAGTCAGCTTGCCGTTCAGCTTGGTTCCGGCGACCGGCTCGAAATTGCCGTACTCCTTCACCTCGCAATCGGTGCGCGACTCGAATTCCTTTTTGTCGGTTGGAGTCCACCAGTCCTTCACATTGCCGGTGGCGTCATATTTGCTGCCTTCGTCGTCAAAACCGTGCGTCATCTCATGTCCGATGACCACGCCGATCGCGCCAAAGTTCACCGCCGGGTCTTTGGTGTTATCAAAAAACGGAGGCTGCAGGATTCCGGCAGGGAAGTTGATATCATTCAGCGGCGGATCATAGTAGGCATTCACGGTTGGCGGCGTCATGCCCCATTCCTTTTCATCTACGGGCTTACCCAGGTGGTTGATCTCCCAATTCCACTCAAAAGCATGAGAACGCTCGAGGTTGCCCACCAGATCGTCGCGCTTTACCTCCAGTTTTGAATAGTCACGCCATTTTTCCGGATAACCGATCTTCTGGCGGAAGGCCTCAAGCTTTACCTCAGCTTGTTTCTTAGTCTCCTCACTCATCCAGGGCAAGGACTGGATATCGTCCGCCAGGGCTTTTTTGAGCGCGGCTACAAGCTTTTCCATGTTGTCTTTGGCCGAAGGCGGAAAGTTCTCCTTTACCCAGTCCTGGCCGACGGCTTCGCCCATAGCGCGGTCCGTGAGCGCTGTGCAGCGTTTCCAGCGGGCGGTCTGTTCCACCTGCCCCTGCAGTGTTTTCTGGAAGAAGTTGAAGTTGGCATCAGCAAAGTTGTCTGAAAGCCACGGAGCCATGCTGTTGACCGCGTGGAAACGCAGGTAGCTCTTGATGTTGTCGAGGCTCTCCTCGGTGATGACCTGATTCAGCGTCTTGAAGTACTCCGGAGTGGCCACATTCAGCGTGTCAAAGCCAGGAGATCGCAAGTTCCCAAGGTAGCCGGTCCAGTCGAAGTCAGGTGCCAGCGTGTTTAGCTCCGTTACCTTCATGATGTGGTACACCTTGTCCGGATCGCGCAGATCGACACGAGGCAGCGAGCCCTTGGCCAGCGCAGTTTCAATATCGATGACAGCCTTTGCCTCCGCGGTTGCCTTGTCGTCCGATTCCCCGATCAGCTTGAAAATCTGCACTACATAATCGTGGTATTGCTCGCGAATCTTCGTCATGTGCGGATCGTTTTCAAGATAGTAATCGCGGTCCGGCAGAGACAGGCCGCCTTGCGAAGTGCTGGCAATCTGCTTGGTCGAGTCTTTCTGGTCCTGCTCGACGCCAAAACGCATGAAAGCCTGTACACCAGCACTGGTTTGCAGATGGGCAAGCAGAAGGCCAAGCTGTTTCTTGTCAGTGATGTTGTCAATATGCTCCAGCACCGGAAGGATCGGCTTGTCGCCAAGCTGGTTCACCAGATCTGTGTTCATGCAGGCGGCAAAGAACGCGCCGTACTTACGCTGCAAGTCCGTCTTAGGATCATCCGCCGCTTTCTTCAGGTCGGTATAAAGCAGATAGCGGTTGTGCTCATTCAGTTCATTAAAGCGCCCCCAGCGCGTCTGGTCCGGGGGAATGGGATTGGCCTTGCGCCAGTTGCCGCAGGCGTATTGGAAAAAGTCTGTACAGGGATCGGCAGTCTTGTCGATGGCCGAGAGATCAAAGCTGTGCGGGGCCTTCGGCTCTACAGGAGCGGCGTTTGCCGGCTTTGTCCCGCTTGTATTTTGTGCGATAGCGAATCCGGTGCAAAGCAGCAGCACCGAAGCAATGCGAATCGATTGCATAAAGTCCTCAGAAATGCAGGCGCACCTCTATCAAAAAAAGGGATGCTCACCTGGAGTAGCACAGGCTGAAATGAATAGGCTGTGTTGGATGATAAGGTAACACGCGAGAGGGAAAAGGGGACAGGGGATTAGGGAAGGTGTTAAGGCATTAGGATTAGAAATGAATTTGCTGATCCGCCAAATTGTCATCCGGAGCGCATTGAGTGCGACTGTTTTTATCTGCAATGTGCACAATTCATGGGAGAAATAACTCTTGGACAGGTTGAAAAAAAGCTAATCTTTAATGCCTGTTTCCTAATCCCTGCTCTTAAAAAATCTTCAGATGTATCGTCAGGTACTTCTTAGGATCTTTTCGTATTGCCGTGATCAGTTCATTGGTGTTCTGCATCACCTGGTCAGCGTGGTCATACAGGTTGCGGTTGCGCATAAGTTGCCCAATCGTGCCTTCGCCGCTGTCAACACGGTTCAGAATTGAATCGAGCTTGGTGACAGTGTCATTCAATTTCTGCGCAAATTTTGGATCTTTCGCCAGAATACCAATGCTGCCCTTGCCTGCATTCACATCTTTCAACAGAGCATTCAGGTTCTGTGTTGATTCCTTCAGGTTGTTATAGAACGTGTCGTCCTTGAGCAGCTTGCCGATCGAGCCCTGTCCCTGGGCGAGCCCATTGGCTATGTTTTCCAGCTTGCCCACAGTGGAGTTGGCGCGGTTGTAAAGAGTATCATCCGCAATGAGCTTGCCAATGGATCCTTTGCCATTGCTTATCTGATCCGCCAGACCCTGAATCTCATTCAAGGTGGCAATTGCCCGGTCATAGAGCTGCGGGTCAGTGATAAGTTTTCCAATAGATCCCTTGCCGTTATTCAAGGCGTCGACCAGGTTATCGACCTTGGCAAGAATCGTATTGAGCTGTTCAATAGTCCCCTGGCTCGACTTGATTACATCACTCAGGTTCGGTGTTTCTGTCGTCTGCAACTCCTGGCCATCCTGAAGCGGCGCCCCCGTCGCAAACTTGCTGCTGATGTCGACCACCGTATCACCCAGCACGCCGATGGTTTCCAGGCTCGATTTCGAATCTATACGCAGCGCAGGAAGATATCGCTTGCTGATGCGCATCGTCACTTCCACTGGAGTCAGTTTGCGCTCCGGAATGATGCGGATGCTCCTCACATTGCCGATGGTTACACCCTCCAGATTCACTGGGGCGCCGATCTTCAGGCCGGCGGAATTTTCAAAGTAGGAGTGGACTGTGATTTTGCCGGTGAGAAAACCACCCGTGTTGCCGGACATCAGGAACACCAGCGCCGTGAGCGCAACTAGTGCTACCAGCACAAGCACACCAACTTTTAATTGGGACCATTGGACTTCCTGCTGGCTCGGCACAAACCCCCTCGTATATCTCGGATCTAAAACAAGTCGTGCTGCGACTTGAGGATATCAAACACTCGGCTCTGCGTCGCAGCATTTCCGTTGGATGACCTGCTAACGCTGTTCGTTGCAAAACGAAACAGTTCTGTCCCATCCAGGAAAATGATGCCTCATGCTTCGCTCCTGCAGAGGGTGGGAGACCACAAATCTCGGTTTTTGCTACCCCGCGCTCTCCAATTGAACCGAAGCCATTGCAATTGTTGCTGTATGGGTCAGCGAAAGCGATACATGGACCACGCCTAGCCGGTTAGCAAATTCCAGCGCCCGTCCGGAAAAGTGCAAACTAGGCCTCTGCCCTGGTATCCGCCGTATTTCCAGCTCTTTCCACGAAACTCCGTACTGAATTCCGGTTCCAAGCGCTTTGGCTCCCGCCTCCTTGGCCGCAAATCGGGCAGCGAAACTCTCAGCAAAGTTCTTTTTGTGCCCGCAGTAAGCAATCTCGCCGGGAGTGAAGATCTTGTTCAGAAAACGATCCCCGTAACGGGCGATGGATTGGGCAACACGCTCGATTTCCACAATGTCGATTCCGGTGCCGACAAGCATGAATGCACGGTAGCACAGCACGCCCTACAGTCCCAAAGATGGACGGTGAAGAAAAGACCTGACTAATCCGATCAGGTAAATGTGCCACTCACCGAAGAACATATCGTCTGGGATATGACGCTCGCCGCATTTTGTATAGGCGACCCCCAGCGCACTATCCGCTTCCTGACCGGAGCGGTTATTACCTGCGGCGGATGGGTGCTCTCGCGCAGCATTACCGGATCTGACAGCGCTGAAATCAGCTTTGAATTCGCGCGTGCCGTGAGCGTGGAAATCTATAGCCTGCTCATCGCTGCTGGCCTGGAGCTGGGCCGTGACGCACATATCCAGATGACCGAACTTTGCCAATGCACGAAAGACTTGATTGCCACTTGCGCCTATGAAGTAGCCCGCATCCGCCTGCGAGTCATCGAAAAGCCAGTACCATCTGGACGCAACAAAGGAGATGACAAGCCCGGTGCTCCAGGTTCCCCTGAGTGGGGCAAAGGGTAGTCCGTTAGTTTCATCACAATCCTGGGTGCCCCAAGGTACGCGTAGCTTAGAAGGAACAACAAAACCATTAGATTTGTCTTACTGGTTCTCTTCCATATAAAACATTACTTCTTTTGCGCGAGAGCAAAATGGGGATTCGATAGAGTCTTCACTGAGACCGTGCCATTTTTATTCGTTGTCCATTGTTGTGTTGTTTGTATACCGATAGCACAGCTTCCGCTATTAGGGTCAAAGCTAAATACCCACACTTTTTGGGTCGGAGCACGATTGAGAACTTCATTGAGAAGTTGACGCACAGGGACCGCATCTGCGTGCTTGAGTGAGATCTGGGTTTGCTCCATAGCATTATCAATCAAGCCGCCTTGTTCAGCTCTAATTCCTGTGGCCTTTGTCAACGACGTCATGATTTCATCGACTTCTGCAGGAAGCGATCTTATTTCACTGTCAATTTTGATAGGTTGATCGAGAATGGATCGAGTTGACGCAACATCAAAGCGATAATCCGATAGCTTCAATATGTGATATTTAGCTGCGAATTGGGCATTATATTGCTCAACGATTTCTTGTAAAACGCGGGCTTACTCGGCAGAGAAGCTGTTCTTAGGTTCAAGGAAATGTGAGACAAATCTACCCCCTTTCGGATAACGACCATGCACCGAGTCTGAGGTAATTTGGCTGGATTCAGATGAATACAAAGGGTCCTCATAATCAACAGTCCAACCATACCGTCTTCTACGCTTCAAGTGTCTGCCACAGCGGCCGGGTACCATTAGCGGTAACGGATAGAGTTCCATCGCCTTTTGGACTTACGCTCGCGTCTATCGTGAACGATGGAGCGGACGGAGTTGTTTGAGGCCAGAGTGTCGCACAGCAAACAAGAAATATCGCGAGTACGCTAAATTTCATATTCAACTTCCTTCTCAACCCGGGTCTCTCCGCTGCCTCATCCCTGTCATCGCGTTTCGATGAGAGGGTGGGAGACCACAAAATTCAACCGGCTTCCACCAACCCGTACCGCCGCTGCCAGGCTTCGCGCAGCCTTTCCCGAACAAGCTTCCGTTCCGATTCCGTAGCCTCACTCTCCGGACTCTGCACAAACCGCGAAGCTTCCTGCTTGGCGATTTCGAGCGACTCGCGGTCCCGTAACAGATTCGCCACACGAAAATCCGGCAAGCCCGCCTGCCGTGTTCCGAAAAACTCGCCCGGCCCGCGCAGTTGCAGATCCAGCTCAGCGAGCTCAAACCCATTCTGCGTACGTACCATCGCCGCCAGCCGTTCCTCGGCCTGCGGAGAAACTTTCCCGCCCGTCATCAGAATGCAGTAAGACTTTGCCGCCCCGCGTCCGACACGGCCGCGCAGCTGATGCAACTGCGCCAGCCCGAAGCGTTCCGCATGTTCGATGACCATCACCGTTGCATTCGGGACATCCACGCCAACTTCGATCACAGTGGTCGAAATCAAGACATTGATCTCACCGCGTTGAAAGCGCCGCATGACAATTTCTTTTTCATCGGAATCCAACCGTCCGTGCAACAGCCCAAGACGCAGCCCGGCCAGCGCGCCCGTGCGCAGCGACTCATACATCTCCGTGGCCGCCTTGAGCGTGGGCTTTTCAAACAGAGATTGTGCCTTTGCTTTCTTCTTCGCCTGCTTAGGTTCTTCCTCTGTCTCCAGAGGAGCAAAGTCCAGTTCCGGCTGGTCGTCCTTCGCACCTTCAATCACCGGATACACCACATACACCTGATGTCCCTTCGCCACCTGCTCACGCAAAAACTTCCAGACCTCGTCACTGCGCTCATCCGAAATCTGCCGCGTCACAATCGGCGTGCGTCCAGGCGGAAGCTCATCAAGGACACTCAAGTCCAGGTCGCCATACAAAGACAAAGCAAGCGTCCGCGGAATCGGTGTCGCCGTCATCACCAGCACATCGGGCTCGGCGTCAGTGGGCTTCTTCATCAGCTTGAAGCGCTGCATTACGCCGAAGCGATGCTGCTCATCCACAACAATCAGCCCCAGCTTGTCGAACTCGACTTTTTCTTCGATCAAAGCGTGAGTTCCGATCACCAGATCGGCCTCGCCCTCAAAGATGCGCCTGCGATTCAGGCGCTTCAGGTCATCATCAAGCGAGCCAGTCAGCAGCACAATCCTGTACGGCTTCGACGACCGCTCCAGCAGCTTGCGCGCAGCGAGATAATGCTGCGTTGCCAGAATCTCAGTAGGAGCCATCAGCGCCGCCTGGTAGCCGTTCTCAATTGCGACCAGCATGGCCTGCAGCGCAACGATCGTTTTTCCCGAGCCAACATCGCCCTGCAAGAGCCGCCGCATCGGCGAAGGCCTGCGCATGTCCGCAACAATCTCACCCAGCGTGCGCTTCTGTGCCGCTGTAGGATGAAACGGCAGAATCTCGCGAATCGCCTCGCGGACTTTCTCGTTCGTCTCAAATGCAATGCCTTCGCGTTCTTTGAATCGCCGCCGCTTCAACTCCAGTCCCAACTCCAGATAAAACAGCTCTTCAAAGATGAGCCGCTTATGCGCATCTGTAGCCGACGCCTGCAATCGCGTCATGGGAGTGCCCGGTGGCGGGAAGTGAACATGATGCAGCGCCTCAGCGCGTCCGGGCAGTTTCAACCGCTCCAGCAATGCCTTTGGCAGCGTTTCCGGAATATGTCCCTCGAGCTCCTTAAGCAGATTGAAAAGAATCCGTCGAATCCACCGCGAAGTCAGCTTGTTCCCGCTCAGCGACTCATACACAGGAACAATGCGTCCAACCTCAAGCAGCCGGCTTTCGTCGTCATCGTGATCGGATGGCAGCACCTCAATCTGCGGCTGGATCATCTTGAATCCACGCCCTGAGCGCGACGCCTCTACTTTGCCGTAGAGCGCCAGCATCTGCCCATGCTTGAATCTGTCCTTGAGATACGTCCCGTGAAACCACATGCACTTCATCGACGAGAGCCCCTGGCCGACAGTCATCTCAAAAATCGGCATGGCCCGCGTGCGCAGCAGCGTCGCCCCACGCACCTCGGCGATGACGCTCGCCATCTCGCCCGGCACAAGCTCGTTGAGCGCACGCGGATGCAGCCTGTCCTCATAGCGAAACGGCAGATGGTATAGCAAATCCTCAACAATAGCGACGCCCTTGGCGGCAAGCGTCTCCGCAATCTGCGGTCCAATCCCTTTGACGAATTGGACATGTGTCTCAAGCCCCAGCACAAAATTGATCGTAACAAGATTGCGTGTCTGGCCGGGTTCCCAGGTCCGCATAGCTAAGCTGGGGAGTTTTCGTGCACACTCAGTGTTCTCGGCGATGAATGCTACACTGGCACCAACTTTCTGCCGGAGAAATCCCTAGCATGACACCAGTCGTAGAGCTGGACCGTATATCAAAGTCCTACGAAACCAAAGTCGCGGTTCGAGACCTAAGCCTGCGCATCGACGCTGGAACCATGTTTGGACTGCTCGGCCCTAACGGAGCGGGCAAGACATCGAGCATCCGCATGATGGTCGGCATCACCATGCCGGATTCGGGTGTAGTGAATCTTCTTGGCAAGCCTTTCACGCGCGAGAGCCTGAAGAAGGTCGGCTACCTGCCCGAAGAGCGCGGCCTCTACAAAAAGATGAAGGTGATGGACCAGCTCGTCTTCATGGGTGAATTGCGTGGGCTCGACCCAACCACCGCAGGCAAGCGCGCACACAACTGGTGCGAACGCTTGCAGATCCTCGACGCCACACAGAAAAAGACCGAAGAGCTGTCGAAAGGCATGCAACAGAAGATCCAGTTCATTGCTACCCTGCTGCACGAACCCGAACTCATCATCATGGATGAGCCATTCTCTGGCCTCGACCCAGTCAACACAACGCTATTGCAGGACACGCTGCTCGACCTCAAGAAGGCAGGCAAGGCGATCCTTTTTTCTACGCATCGTATGGATCAGGTAGAAAAACTCTGTGACGCCATCTGTCTCATCGACCACGGCGAGGCCGTGCTCTCCGGAGGCATGCGCGAAGTCAAATCGCGCTACGAGCGCAACCGCGTCATCATCGATTTCGAAGGCGAAAGCTCATTTCTCCAGCATCCCGCCATCGCCGAATACAAAGACTACGCGGGTCACGTCGAAATCAAGCTGAAACCGCATGCCGACGCGCAGAGCCTTCTGCACGAAGCTGCTGCGAAAGCCGCGATCTACAGGTTCGAACTAGTCGAGCCGTCATTAGAAGAAATCTTCATCCAGACCGTGGGAGAAAAAGTCGATGCGTGATATCTGGCTGATTGCAAAACGCGAATATCTTGAACAGATCCGTGGCAAGGCATTCAAGATCACTACTATTCTCATCCCCGCGATCTTCGCCATCGTCATCGCCATCTCGATCTTCGCCAGCAAGAACTCCGGCTCTGGCAAGCACATCGTCGTTGCCGCAAACGATGCGGCCCTCGCTGGCCGCGTGCGCGATGAACTGCTGACGGACAAGGACGCGCACATGACTGTGGACGTCCTCGCTCCCGCTGCTGACACCGACCGGCAGCAGTTGCTGTCCAGCGTTGACCAGAAAGAGATCGACGGCTTCCTCTGGCTCACTACGGAGGCAAACGGCAGCAAGGCCGCGGCCACTTACATCGCACGCTCCTCCGGCGACTTCGCTACAGCAGAACGCCTTTCCGGCGCCGTAGACCGCGCCATCGTGCAGCAGCGCCTCGCCGCACACGGCATCGCCGCCGGCGACGTGGCTGCGCTCACCAGCGGAGTCAGGATTCAGACCGAGCAGGTCAAGAACGGGAAGGAAGTCTCAAGCAGCAACCTCGGAACATTTTTAGCCGCCTACATCATGGCCTTCCTGCTCACCTTCACCGTCATGATGTACGGCATGAACGTGGGCCGCTCCGTCATTCAGGAGAAGACCTCGCGCATCTTTGAGGTCATGCTCTCGACCGTTAAGCCCAGCGACATGCTTGCCGGAAAGCTCATCGGCATCGGCGCCGTCGGCCTCACGCAGCTCGCCATCTGGGCCATTGCCGGAGCGCTCTTTTCCTCGAGCGCCCTCGCTGCCAGTTTCATGACCGGCGCCATCAAGATTCAGATATCGCCGCTCCAGATCGTTCTCTTCATCGTCTACTTCTTGTTGGGATACGCGCTTTACAGCACGCTCTTCGCCGGCCTCGCGGCCACCTGCGAAAGCGAGCAGGAGCTGCAGCAATACGCTCCGCTGGCCGCCGTGCCCGTGTGGCTGAGCTTCAGCATGATCACCTTCATCGTGAGCAATCCCAACTCCGCCCTCTCGATTGCCATCTCGCTCTTCCCGCCCTCCGCGCCCATCGCCATGTTCCTGCGCATCGCCTCGCAGTTCCCGCCGCTCTGGCAGATCATCGCCTCGCTGGTGCTGCTGCTTCTCTCCGTATGGATCGTTGTCTGGTTCGCCTCGCGCATCTACCGTGTAGGCATCCTCATGTACGGTAAACGAGCGACAATCCCCGAAATGCTCCGCTGGCTGCGGTATAGCTGAGAGCGCACGATGCTTCCGGCGGGTCCTTCGCGGACGGCGGTCTTTGCTAGACCACCAACGATGTTGTAATCCTGAGCGGAGTCGAAGGACCCGCGCGAGCAAAGTCCTCGCGTGGCTGACCAGAGTTGTTCATCCATCTAACCCATGTAATTGGATGAGTTTGCAAACATCCGGGGAGAGGGTACCCGCTAGAATCAAAGAGTGCCCCAGGAAGACCACCGAAGATTCACCATCTCGCAGCGGATCGCTCTGGCTTTCATCCCTCGTCTGACTGCGGCAGTGCTCGCCATCATTGGAGCAACGTTAAAGTTTGAGGTTATCGCAGAAGAAGGAGCGATTCCGTCTACGCCTCCGGCAAAGGGAATTTTCTGCTTCTGGCACCGATGCACTCTACCCTGCGCCTGGTACTTCCGCAAGTTCGGTAGTTCGATCCTCATCAGCCGCAGCTTTGACGGCGAACTGATTGCACGCACACTGTCAAAGCTTGGTCTCGACAGTGTGCGCGGCTCAAGCTCCCGGGGTGGAGCAGCAGGATTGCTTGCTTTACAGCAGGTGTTGGAACAAGGTCTGGCTGCAATCTTCACAGCCGACGGCCCACGCGGACCCATTTACCAGACCAAGATGGGCCCAGTAAAACTGGCGCAGATGACGCAACAGGAAATCGGCAGCTTTTATCTGCTGCCCGAGCGCGCCTGGACAATGCGCTCCTGGGACCGCTTCCTGGTGCCAAAGCCGTTCTCGCGCGTGGCCGTAAGCTGGGCACGTCCGGTAGCACCGCCAGAAGCGGGAGCGGATGCAGCAATGCTCGAAGCCAAGCGCCAGGAACTAAACGAAGCCCTGGAAAGAGCCCGCGCCAACGCCGAGAGACATTTTCAGAAGTAAAATTCAGTGACCAAAGGGAGCGGTAAAGAAAGGCAATATACGTGGTATTAACGATGGCACCGAAGGCGGGTTCGACTAGACGGCAAGTCTAAAATCAAATCAGTGCTCGTATCCGATTTCGACTTCCATCTTCCAGAAGACCGAATAGCCCAAAAACCGCTGGCAGACCGAGCCGGAGCGCGCATGCTCACGCTCGACCGCAAAACCGGAGCATACGAAGACCACAAATTCCACGAATTTCCAGCGACGCTGCGCGAGGGAGATGTTCTGGTGCTGAACAACAGCCGGGTCATACCAGCGCGTCTCTATGCTCACCGCTCAGGATTGCACACACAAGCAGGCCACAAGACCACAGGACGCATCCAGGTGCTGCTCACGGAGCAGATCAGCGAATGGGAGTGGAAAGTGCTCGCGCGCCCAGGGCGCAAAGTACTCAAAGGCGAAGCGCTGACCTTCGGCGACAACGACCTGTATGCGGAGGTCATCGAGCACGGCGAATTCGGCGAGCGCACATTGCGTTTTGAGCCAGTCCCAGACTTCTACGGCGCACTGGAAAAGTTGGGTCACATGCCGTTGCCGCCCTACATCCACCGGGAAGACGAAGCCGCCGACCGTGAGCGATATCAAACCGTCTACGCTGAGCAGCGGGGATCAGTGGCCGCTCCGACAGCGGGCCTGCACTTCACGCCGGAAATTTTGGAAGAACTCCGCAATCGCGGAGTTGTGGTGGCCTACATTACACTGCACGTTGGGTTGGGGACCTTCCAGCCGGTGCGCGTCAATAAAGTAGAAGATATCCACCTGCACACCGAGCGATACACGCTTCCTCTACAGACAGCAACGGTAATCAACAACGCCATGCGTGAAGGCCGCCGCGTCATAGCAGCTGGAACAACTACAGTCCGAACGTTAGAGCACTGCGCACAGCAAACAAATGGAAAGCCATTCGAAGCGCATTCAGGCGCGACGAATATCTTCATCTCGCCGGGATATGAATTCCGCGTTGTGAACGCGCTGCTGACAAACTTTCACCTGCCGAAATCTACGCTGCTAATGTTGGTAAGCGCATTTGGTGGAAGAGAACATGTTTTGAAGGCATACAACCACGCAGTCGAAGCAGGCTATCGCTTCTTCTCCTACGGAGATTGTATGTTTTTGGACTAGCCGTCTAAGCAGAAGCGCGCCATTTTCGCTGCTGCGCAATTATTTGCTTTGCCATTCGCTCCCGTTGGTCACTTGCTTTGTTCAAGCAGCGCATTGTCTCGCAAGGTAATAAAGCAAAAAGAGCGGGAAAGCTCCCGCTCTTTTTGCTGCTAAGGTCCGTCCGGAAAGGACCGCTCCGCGCGCAGCGGCCGCCGGAGGCAGGTTTAACACTTCTTGCATTTTGCCAGGATTGCTTTCTGCAGGCGATTGCGCAGATCGTTCGGCAACTCGTATAGCTCGTGGCTGCGGTAAATCTCGATGGTCTTGCGTGTGGTGTTCATAGTGACCACGCAGTGCTCACAGCCGCGCAGATGCTCTTCCAACTCAGCCTTCACTGAGGAAGAGATTCGATCTTCGAGCAGGTCATCCAACATCGCGATAAATTCTGTGCAGGTCACTTCGCACCATCCCTTTTATTCTTGCGGAAGTAGCGGCTCAGCCGTTCCCGCAACTGCAACCGCGCTCGCAGCAGGCGCGACTTTACTGCCGGGACACTCAGTCCCAATGTTTCAGCGGTCTCTTCTGTCGAGAGACCTTCTACATCTCGCAGCACAAACACGATGCGGAACCCAGGGGGAAGTCCCTGAATCGTCTTGCGCAAAATGTCGGCCAGCTCCGATTGGCCGTACTGCTGTTCCGGATCAGGCCCCCAATCCGCTAGATCACGCGGCATGGAGCCTTCTTCAGTCTCCACATCCTCGTCGATCGAAACCATACGCCCCGTGCGCCGCTTGCGCAATCGCATCAGCGATTCGTTTACGGCAATTCGCACCAGCCAGGTATAGAACTTCGAATTACCCTGGAACTGGTCCAGCTTTTCGTACGCCTTCAAAAAGGCGTCCTGCACTACATCTTCGGCATCCTCGCGGTTTTGGGTGATATGCTGGGCGATTCGGAAAACCTGGCGGTCATATTGCTTCACCAGCTTCTCGAATGCCGCAACATCTCCCCCGCGCGCCTGGTTTACGAGCAGAACGTCCGGGTGGATCTCTTCAGTCCCTTGTGTTTGGATGTCTGGCATGACAGATGGCTTCAGGAATTCGACCTTTCGTGACCGGAGCAATGCTGAGCAGCCGCAAAAGAAACAGGACTCCTTTGCTCCTACTTCCATATTAAATGGCGGTTGCGAAAAGCTCCAAAGCGCTGGTTATCGGTTCGCTCAAGCGCCGCGATACGTACAGAAGCGTTATGCCTGATGATATCCGGCTACTTTGCTTGAGATTGTTGCGCTGACTGCTGTGATTGCGGCGGCGCAATCCACTGCTGCGCGGTCATGACATCTTCAATTTGTTTGGCTACTGCCTTTGCCATGCGTGAAGCATCCACCTCGACGGTCTCCTTCCTGTTCCCAACGTCGCCAGTTGCCACAGCTAATCCGGCCGAGCCCACGCCCATGGTTGCAGCTGCCCCAGGTTTCTTGCCGCTTTCAGATTTCAGATTAAATTCCGCAAGGACCACAGGTTGCGTATCCGTAACCAGAAAAATCACAACATGAGCCTGAACATCGCTGGCGCCACGTCCAAAGCCGACCATGATCCGCTTCGATTTGTTGCCCTGGTTCACTGTGGTGAAATCGCCGTGAACCACCAGACTGTTTATTGAAGGATTAGCATCGGCGCTTGTGGCTATTTCAGCCGGAATGGAGGTCTTGGCGAGTTCGCTGACCAGCGCTTTTGAAAAGCTGGCCTGGACATGCTGAGCCACCGCCTCCGGTGATGTGTCCTGGTTCGTATCGCCTTTGATGCGTCGCGACACAATCCCACGTCCAAGAAGACGCGCGGCAGCTGAATTATCCATCGTTATCACGCTCTCCGGGACATCGAAGTTGTAAACCACGGTTTTGGCTGGTTTCGCAAGATTTGTGCCCTTATAGCTGTAAAGCATTTCTATTTTGGTGTCGCCGGCGAGCAGCGTTTGAACAGTGTTCTGAGCTTTGGCCGCTGGTACGGCAAATCCGATGATGATTGCGGCGCCTGCGACGGCGCGAATGGCTGGTGTGAATCTGGATGTCATAGTAGTCATTCCGGATAATTCTCCTTAATTTATACATACATGTATGCATAAATGATGCTACTATGCAGAAAGATGCAAGATAAATTTCCTGAAAAGGTTGAAGTCAGTGACTGAGATTGAAAGGCAAGGTCTCAAGAAGGCGCCTCGCGCGAATTCTTCCCTGAACCGGCACGCCGAACGCACGGCGCAAACCCGCGCGCGGCTTCTTGAAGCAGGGGAGAAGATATTTGCGCGCGATGGATTTGAAGCGGCAAAACTTGAAGAGATCGCCACGGAAGCCGGTTATACCCGGGGCGCGTTCTATGCAAACTTTGCCAGCAAGGAAGACCTGTTTATTGCGCTGCTGGCGGAAGAGGTCGAAAGACGAATGGCGCGGGCGAGTCAGCTGGCGCGTGCCACAAAGCCGACCGCGCAGATATTACGGGAAAACTACATTCAATCCTTAAAAAATAAAACGTGGAATGTACTTTTCATCGAATACAAACTCTTCATTCTGCGTCATCCAGAGTTCAAAGAGAAAGTAACAGAGATGCAGGCGAAGGCTTTTGCCACAACCAGCATCGTGCTTGAGGAAATATATCGCGGAGCAGGAATCAAGCTGCCAGTTTCCACTCTCGCTGCGGCAATCTCTCTTGCGGCCGTCGCAAACACTCTCGGCATCGATCTGATGATTGGCAAAGCGATTACAGAAAAAGAGGTCGATACGATTCTGGGATTGTTTTTTGACGCGCTCGCATTTCAGCACAGCTAATCGAGATAAGTGCCTAATTAGGAACGTTTTTGGGTCCGAAGGCTCGGGGGGTTGCAGCATTTCTCAGCATTTCGCCTTACAGTGAAAGTAGGGGAGTGCAAGGTTAAGCAGTGAGTGGATTGTTTTCAGGCAGACTCGGTATCACAACATTACTCATCTCCGGCATGATTTCGACAGCATGCTGGGCGCAGGAGGCTTCGTCGTCGACAGCGCATAAGAAACACAGCTCGACTACAGCGTCAAGCAGATCGAAAACAAGTTCGAGTCACACGGCACATAAAGCCAGTGCTTCGGCGCATACCAAAAGGGTTGCGCACAAGAAACGCCGTCCACTTTCGGCAAAAGCGAGAGCAAAGAGTCGCAAGCTGCGACAGGCATTTGTGGCTTCATCACAGCTTCGCCCCATGGCGCAGCAATTGGCGGCAACGCCGAGTCCCGCAGCGTTTGCTGGTGTAACCGCCTATGCGCACGCGCATACCGGAGAAGCGTCCGCAGCGGCGTACATTGCGCTGGGGCATGCCTATTTGCTCGATCACAAATATCCTGAAGCAGTCACTGCATTAAGACAGGCAAATATTCAGGGCACTGCTCTTGATGACTATGCCGACTACCTGGAAGCTCAGGCTGATTTGCAATCGAACAACCTGCCACAAGCAGAAAACATCCTGAGCAGTTTTGTGCAGAAGCATCCGGACAGCATCTTCGTTCCCAGCATCCCGGTCTTGCAGGCAAATCTCTTCCTGCAGCAGGGCGATCCGCAACAGGCGCTGCGTATTCTCGACGCTCATAAAGGAGAACCGATTGCCAATAAAGCGGACTTTCAATTTGCTCAGGCCAAGGCATATCAAATGGCAGGCCGATTAAGTGAGGCCGAGCAGATGTTCCGCCATGTCTTTCTTGGATTTCCTCTAAGCAATGAAGCTGCGCAGGCTAAGACTCAGCTTGCAGCGTCTTCCGCCATGGCATCGCTCACAGTGGAAGAACGCAGCCGTCACGCTGATGCTCTCTACAAAGCAGGTCGATTCAACGATGCAACGGAGGAGTATCGCGCGCTTGCGAATGATCCATCCGTTACAGATGGTCTGAAGAATTCGCTGCTGGTTTCCGCCGCCGCTGGCGATTTTAGATTGAAGCGCCTGAGCAAAGAAGAACTTGACCGCATCCCTGACAGCAACGATGAAACCGGCGCGCGCCGCCTTTATCTACTGATGGAGCTGGCCCGCAACAAAGATGACGGCGAAACCCAACGCAACATTGTTCAACAGATGGAGCAGCGTTTTCCCACGAGCCAATGGCTGAATGAAGCACTTTATTCAAGCGGCAATATGTATCTGCTGCGCAAAGATTATCCGAATGCCATTAGCTATTACGGTGAGTTAGCGAAGCGTTTCCCGCGTTCTCCCTATGCACCCAGCGCACATTGGCGTGCAGCCTGGCTTAACTATCGCATTCGGCAATACTCTGAGGCGGCTCGCCTCATGGATGAGCAAATCGATGTCTACCATGACGGCAAGGAGATTCCTTCGGCTCTTTACTGGCGTGGCCGTCTCTATCAGGATCAAGAACACCGTCCTGATCTCGCAGCAGCATACTATCGCACTGTTGCGCGCGTTTACCAGCATTACTACTATGCGTCGATCGCGCAGCAGCGTCTGGCCGAACTCGGCCATGTGACTCCGGCTGATCTCGCGTCGTTGGATGCACTGAAACCTGAAACTATTCCAACTCTCTCTGATGACGTTCCAGAAGATGACCCGCATGTGGTCCGCGCCCATTTGCTTGCCAACGCGGGATTGAACGAATACATTCCGTTGGAAATCCAGGCGGCAGATGACAGCGACGAATGGGGTGCGCTAGCTGAAGCAAAAATCTACGCGTCTTATGGCGAAAACTGGCGCGCCATGCGTTCCATGAAGCGCGCAGTGCCGTTCTACACCGCAGCGCCTATCGACGCTCTGCCCATGGAATACTGGCGCATTCTGTTCCCGCAAGCCTACTGGTCGACTATCAAGGCGGAATCGGAAAAGAACGGGCTAGACCCATACATGGTTGCCGCTCTGATTCGTCAGGAAACTGAATTTAACCCCGGCGCTATCTCGAACAAAAGCGCCTATGGCCTTATGCAACTGCTGCCCTCCGTCGGCAAAAGCATGGCCAGGGAAGAAGGGATTCGCCACTTCGAAACGAACGACCTGCTCGATCCGAGCACCAATATCCGTCTGGGCACGCGTTATCTCAAGCAAACGCTGGCCAAATTCAATGGCCAGCCGGAATACACATTTGCCGCTTACAACGCAGGCGACAACCGCGTGAGTGACTGGCAGTCCATTGGTGGTTATACAGGGATAGATGAATTTGTCGAGTCCATTCCATTCACAGAAACACGCGAATACGTACAGGCCATCATTCGCAATGAGCAGATCTATCGTGAGCTTGATCATGTCTCATCGACACAGGCGAAGAGTTCGCCTGCCCGGTAGAGTTTTTCGTCTTCTGACCGATGAAAATGACGATCTGAGAGTTTTGGTAAATACTGGAGTGCATGTCATCCAGGCGAACATCTCCACTCAAGCTGAAACTCTCAGGCTTTGGTCTATTAAACTATCCGCTCCTGAATAAAGGGACTGCTTTTACTGAAGAGGAGCGCGATATTTTCAGCCTGCACGGGCTGCTGCCTCCACATATTGGAACTCTGGAGCAGCAGATACAACGCCGCAAGCAGGTGTTGGATGGCCTCTCTTGCGCTTTCGACAAATACAGCTATATGCGCGATCTGCAGGACACGAATGAAACTCTTTTCTATGCCTTGCTGACACGCTATGTAGAAGAGTTTCTGCCTATCGTCTACACCCCGACTGTCGGCGAAGGATGCCAGCGCTTCAGCGAAATCTGGCGCAAGCCGCGCGGCTTGTTTCTGAGTTATCCCAACAAGCACCGCATCGAATCGATACTTTCGCATCATCGCTATGACCACATCAAGTGCATTGTCGTCAGCGATGGCGAGCGCATCCTCGGCCTTGGCGACCAGGGAGCTGGAGGCATGGGCATTCCCATTGGCAAAATGGCCCTGTACACCGCGCTCGGCGGCATTCATCCTGAATACTGTCTTCCCGTTTTGCTTGACGTAGGGACCGATAATCAGGACCGCCTCAACAATCCCATTTATATAGGCTGGCGGCACGAGCGTATTCGGGGGCAGGAGTATGATGACTTCGTTGATGCCTTTGTTTCTGCGGTAAAGAAGCGCTGGCCACATGTTCTTCTGCAGTGGGAAGACTTCGCCGGAGTGAATGCTGCGCGCCTGCTCGCGCGTTATCGCGACCAGCTTTGCACCTTTAACGATGACATTCAGGGAACTGCCGCCGTCGCGACCGCCACGCTGCTTTCGGCGGTTAATGTGACCGGCATTTCACTCAAGGACCAGAAAATCATCGTGCTCGGTTTTGGAACAGCCGGCATTGGCATCGCCAATCTGCTGCTTGCCGAAATGCAGGAAGAAGGCCTGAGCAAGGAAGAAGCATACAAGCGTTTCTATGCGATTGACCGCTGGGGATTGATTGTCGAAGGCGGCAAAGACATCCGGCCGGAGCAGCAACCCTTTGCGCGCAGCAAGGAAGAGGTTCAAAGCTGGCAGCTTTCCAACACAAACGAAATCAGCGTGGCCGACGTAACTCGAAACGCAAAGGCAACGGTACTCATAGGTGTCTCGGGCCAGCAGGGAGCATTCACAGAAGAAGCGATTCGCGCGATGGCGAAGAATGCCGGGCGCCCCATCATCTTCCCTTTGTCAAACCCGACATCGCGCAGCGAAGCAACACCGCAGCAACTTCTTGATTGGACTGACGGTCGCGCACTTATCGGCACAGGCAGCCCATTTCCGCCCGTCACAATGAACGGCCGGAGCATTCACATTGACCAGACCAACAATTCCTATATCTTCCCCGGCCTTGCGCTCGGAATTGTCGCCTCACGCGCCCGCCGCGTCTCCGAAGCGATGATTATGGCCGCTGCAAAAGCGCTGGTTACGCTGTCTCCGACGCGTCAGGATAAAAAAGCGAGTCTATTACCCTCGCTTTCGAAATCACGCGAAGTCAGCAGAGTGGTTGCAGAAGCAGTCGGCAGACAAGCACTCAAAGAAAGTCTTGCCGGCAGTTCTAATGAAGCGGAATTTCTCAGTGAGTTGGAAGATAACATCTGGCAGCCTGCGTACATCCCATACGAACGCCAGAGCTGACAGACCATAGATGCGGATGCCCCAGGTTTGCGAAGCTGACCTGGGGTAGTTATCTAGTTCGTCCGCAACGCAATCATCGGATCAATCCGCGAAGCTCTTCGCGCCGGAAGATAGCCGGCAACCAGCGCGACCATCGACAACAGAAATACCATTCCCGCAAATGTAAATGGATCGGTCGGAGCTGTCCCAAATAACAAGGAAGCAATCAATTGCGCTACACCAATCGAGGCAATGATTCCCGCGGCAATCCCAATCAAAGCCAGCCGCATCGTCCTCCAGATCACGTCAAGCTGCACGCGGGCCTGTGTTGCGCCAAGAGCCATGCGGATGCCAATCTCCTGTGTCTGCCGCGTAACAGAATAAGAAATAACCCCATAAATCCCCAGCGAAGCCAATAGCAAACCTAATCCAGCGAAGATTCCAACCAGTAGCACAAAGAAGCGCCGTGGCGAAGTCGCGTGGTCCACCAAAGTCTGAATAGGCCTGAACTCTGTCGCTGGCTGTCCCGGGTTGATCTGCCGCAGCGTGCTCATTACACTCGTTGCCAGTGCAGACGGAGGCAGCTTCGACCGCACCACCAGATACGAGCCTTCCGGCCCGAACTGCTTCGTTGCCGGCAGATACTCCTGTGTTCCTGGATTGTCTTCCGCGCTGCTTTCATGGACATCGGCAATGACGCCAATTACGCGGACATCAACTCCGCTTGTATTTGCCATTCTGCCAATCGGGTCCCTTCCTGGCCAGAGCTGTCGTGCCACTGTCTCGTTGATGATCACCACATTTTGGTTGGTCGCAAGATCTTCCCAGGTGACGTCGCGGCCCCTCAGCAGGTGCATTCCCATGGCCTTCAGATAGCCGGGCGAAACAATGTAGACAAATACGCCAATTCCAGGTGAGTCACGTTGCTGTTCCTCGCCTTTGGCGGAAATTCCCCAGCCTCTATTCCGGCTCATTGGCAGATTGTCCGAAATACCAGCCGCTTCCACGCCCGGAATCATTGAAACCCGGTCCACTACGTCCTGCCAGATTGCAGCCTGCTTTGCCGCATTGCCGCCACTGTCATAGTCCACGCTGATAGCGGCAGCCCGGCTTGGCTCGAAGCCGAGATCAATATCCAGAACCCGCACGAAGCTACGCAGCAGCAAGCCTGCGCCCACGAGTAGCACACACGCCAGAGCTACTTCTGTAATGACCAGCGCCGAGCGCATACGCTCATGTTTTCTGCCGAGGCTGGCTCCATGCCCACTGTCCTTGAGGGCCTCCTGCAAATCGTTGCGCGACATCCTTAGTCCTGGCGCCAGGCCAAAAAGAACTGCGGCTACTACAGCGATCAGGAGTGTCCACACCAGTACTGTGCCGTCTACGCGCACGCTGCTGAGAAGCGGCAGGGCAATCGATCCCTGATGCGCCAGCCATGAAGTCACAGCAAAGGCGATGCCCAGACCAAGCACTGCGCCTGCGGCAGACAACACAAGGCTCTCGGTGAGCAATTGACGCACAAGACGCCCGCGTCGCGCTCCCAAGGCGCTGCGCATGGCGAATTCTTTGCTGCGCGCTGCCGCCCGCGCTAGCAGTAAGTTCGAGAGGTTAACGCAGACAATCAGCAGAATCATCCCCACTGCGCACCACAATACGATCAGCGACCGCCGCAGCTTGCCGCTCACATATTCTTTCAGGATAGTAAGCTGGCCTGTGTAATGTGGTTGAAACTCAGGGTGCTTATGCTCAAAAAGAAGCCGCGGGAGAATTTCATCGGTTTCCCTTTGTGCAGCCGCCAGACTGACTCCGGGCTTCAGGCGGCCAACCAATGCCAGGTCGTTTCCGTCATCGCGGAAGTCATTCATGATGTAGGGCACGAAGAGATCGACCTTTGCTCCCGGCGAAAAGACTGAGCCAAAGTCGAATGTGTCCGGCAATATGCCTATGACTGTTACTGAAGTATTGCTCAGGTTGATCGCCTTTCCAATAATGCTACGATCGCTACCGAACTGGCGCTTCCAGAACGGATAGCTTAACAACGCCACGGGCTGCGCATGTTTCACGAATTCTTCAGGCCTGAACAACCGGCCCAGCGAAGGTTCAACGCCGAGCGTTTGAAAGAAGGCGTCTGCTACAAGGATCCCTGTTACAGGAACTGGCTGGCCATTTCCAACCAGCTTGAAATTATCGGGTCCCGTGAAGGCGAAGTAGCCGCTTACAGACTGAAAAGAGCGGTTCTGTTCCTGGAAATCCTGCGTAGCATCCGCTGTATATGTTCTGGCAGACTCGTTAGTCCCCGCTTCTTTCTCTACAATCCGCACGAGCCGTTGTGGATCGCGGAAGGGAAGCGGCCGCAGCAAGATCGTGTTTACCACGCTGAAAACAACGATATTCGCGCCAATGCCAAGCCCAAGGATCAACACCGCAACGAAGGCGAAGCCGCGGTCGCGCCGCAAAGTGCGAAAGGTAAAACGGAGATCCTGCAGCAGAACGTCGAGCCAGGGCAGGCCGCGTGATTCGCGATGCCGTTCGCGAGCTTGTTGTATTCCACCGAATTGAACAAGCGCCCTGCGCCGGGCCTCTTCCGCAGACATGCCGCGCTGCATATTTTCTTCAATCGCCATTTCAAGGTGCGCGGCCATTTCTTCGTTTAGATCCTGGTCGAGGGGGGCTTTACGAAAAAAGGAGCAAAAACGGCCGAATGCCCGTTGGAAGTAGGCAATCATTGCTCACCGCCTTCATCCTGCATGGCGAGCACCCGGCCCATAACTTCTGCGAGCCGCTGCCAGTAGGCGGCATCTTGCGCAAGCTGCTTTCGTCCAGACTTCGTGATCGAATAGAACTTGGCTTTGCGGTTGTTATCTGACGTGCCCCACTCAGCAGCGATCCATCCGCGCTGCTGCAGCCGCACCAGCGACGCGTAGATGGTGCCTTGATTCAGCAACACTTCATTGCCGCTCACCTGTTCAATACGCCGCGCAATGCCATATCCGTGCAGGGAGCCCATGGCTGTCAGCGTTTGCAGAACCATAACATCCAGTGTTCCTTGCAAGAGATCGAGTTTTGATTCGCCCACTTTCTCCTCCTGTGGCAATACCACATAACAATCGCACATTTTTATGTGGGAACGCCACAGGAAACTATCAAATTTTTGTGAAGTGGACCACTTGCTTCCTATGAAGCGTGAGCGTATGGTTTCCTGCGGCTCCAGGAATGGAAGCGAAATTCCCCCAGCCGTTGTCGCTGTGACCAGGTGAGGCCGGTTTCTTCCTCCCGCTCGGCATTCCTGGCTTGAAAGACACCTCACAGCAACTGGAGCAAACAACCATGAAAAAACTCGTAGGACTCTCACTGGGACTATATTTCGTATGTAGTCTGGCCGCCGCCTTCGCGCAGGAATCATCGGGCAAGGTCACACCGCCTCCTAAGGTGCTCGTCATCATGCGCGAATTCCTCAAACCGGGCAGGCAAGGCAGCACGCACGAAAAGAGCGAAAGCGCCTTTGTAAGAGCCATGAACGACGCTAAATGGCCTACCCGCTACTTTGCGGCGGATGCGCTTTCGGGACGTCCACGGTCACTCTTCTTTGTTCGCTATGATTCGTTCGAAGCATGGGAGAAGGACAACATGGCCATGATGCGCAACCCGACACTCTTCGCCGCCATGGACCAGGCTTCACTCGCTGACGGGGATCTGCTTACTGATTACGACACGAACATAGTGACCTATCGCGAGGATCTCAGCCTTAGGGCCGCGGTAGATATCGCGCACATGCGTTACTTCGAGATTTCCCGCTTCGTCGTCCGTCCCGGTCATTATCAGGAGTGGGAAGCCTTGGCCAAAGAATATAAAGCTGCCCTGGAAAAGGCCGACCCCACGGCGCACTGGGCCATGTTTGAGAGCATGTATGGCGCGGATAATGGCGGTGTCTTCGTCATTATCACCCCGCTGAAGTCTCTGACGGAGACCGACCGCTCCCTGGCAGATTCGAAGACTGTGATGGCCGGCATTGGAGAGCAGGAAATGAAGAAACTGGAAGGCATGGAAGCCTCTTGCATCGAGTCCTTCCAGACAAATCTATTTATGTTCAATCCGCGGATGAGCTATCCGCCGGATGAGTGGGTCAAAGCGGACCCTGATTTCTGGTCATCAAAAATGACTACAGCGAATGCCGATGTGAATGATGCGAAAGAGATCGAAACTGCACGATAAGGTTGTTAGGAAACGGAGGGCAGCAGGCGAAATGGAATTGCCTGCTGCTTTCACTTCGATTGAGGAGGATTCACTATGGGTACCCAGACTGCTCCCAGATCTATTGACTCGGAAAAAATGAATGTATTGCTCCACCAGGCTGTCACCGACATGGGTGCAGCTATGCACTCTGTCCTGCTCGTCATTGGCGACAGGCTCGGCCTGTTCCGTGCATTGTCAAGCGGAGAACCCCTGACCCCATCAGAGCTGAGCCGTCGTACTGGCACCTTCGAACGGTATGTACGCGAATGGCTGAATGCGAACGCCGCCGCAAAATATATCGAGTACGATCCGTCCACCGGAACATATTTCATGACTCCTGAACAGGCACAACTGCTTTCTAAAGGTGAAATGGCGATGGATCTGCCTGGCTTCTATCACATGCTTGCTTCCTGTATGAAAGATGAGGAGAAGATCACCGAGGTATTCCGCACCGGCAAAGGCTTCGGCTGGCACGAACACGAAAAAGGACTTTTCGAGGGTTGTGAGCGGTTCTTCCGGCCGAACTATCTTGCAAATCTCACTACCAGCTGGATACCAGCGCTCGACGGGGTCGAAGCGAAGCTGCGCGCAGGCGCTCGGGTTGCCGATATTGGTTGCGGTCACGGAGCTTCAACGCTATTGATGGCGCAAACCTACCCGGCTTCGGAATTCTTCGGCTTTGATTATCACGATGCATCGATTGCACGCGCATGCCATATGGCTGAGGAGACTGGTTCGTCAGACCACGCGCATTTTGAAGTGGCTGCAGCGCAGTCCTACCCGGGCGGTAACTATGATTTCGCGGCGTGCTTTGATTGTCTGCATGATATGGGCGACCCCGTCGGAGCGGCGAGACACGTTCTTCAGTCCCTTGCAAAAGACGGCACATGGATGATTGTCGAACCGAATGCAGCCGACGATACTGCTTTAAATCTGAATCCGGTCGGACGCATCTTTTACTCCGCATCGACAGTTTGCTGCGTGCCTGCATCCCTCGCACAGGAAGTGGGCGCGGGACTGGGAGCGCAAGCCGGAGAAAAGAAAATCCGTGAAGTTGTCATGCAGGGAGGATTTACACGTTTTCGCCGCGCGACAGAAACACCATTCAACATGGTGTTCGAAGCCCGGCCTTAAACCTGTCAGGCTAAGCCGGAAATAATCGAACGGTACTCGTCCTCTGAAAAAGCGCGCAACGTTTCTGTTTGAATGTTGCCGGCTGAAGCAAGAGAGAGTAATGCTTTAGCGAGCGAGGTGTCATCCGGGGCCTCTGCGACAAACGCCATGTCGTATTGCCCCAGGACCATGTAGAAGTCTTTCAGCTTGATACCTGCTGCCGAAAAAGCCTTTCTTCCTGCATCGAGCCGCGATGGGCTCTGTTTCACGCTTTGTATTCCCTGGTTTGTCCACTTCGCCAGAACAACATATGTAGGCATGAAACACCTCCCGCAGGATTTATAGGTCGTAAGGCCGGTCAAAAGCAAGGATGTATTTACAGCTGCAACTGTCGGCACGTGTTTAGCACAGATCCTGCCTACTCAAATCCAGTCTTATTGCCACCCCCGTCCTTCTAACCATCGGGCACACTGACGCCTGCCGAGATGAGCGAAAATAAGCGTATGCAGTTCATCGACCTCAAGACGCAGTACCGTAAGCTGAAAAAAGATATCGACGCACGCATCCAGACTGTGCTGGATCACGGGCAATACATACTCGGGCCGGAGGTTGCAGAGCTCGAAGGAAAGCTCGCAGCGCGCACCGGATCAAAGCATTGCATCGGTTGTGCCAGTGGAACGGACGCGCTCCTGCTGGCGATGATGGCGCTCGGAATCCGTCCGGGGGATGAAGTCATCACTTCGCCTTTTACATTTTTCGCTACCGGAGAAATGGTTGCGCTGCTGGGTGCTGTTCCTGCCTTCGTCGATATTGATCCGGAGACTTATAATATCGATCCCGCAGAGATCGAAGCCGCCATCACGTCGCGGACAAAGGCAATTATGCCCATTGGCCTCTACGGTCAGTGCGCGGACATGGACGCGATCAACACCATTGCTGACAAACACGGACTGGCAGTCATCGAAGACGCTGCCCAAAGCTTTGGTGCAACATACAAGGGCCGCCAGTCCTGTAATCTGAGCACAATCGGCTGTACCAGCTTCTTCCCGTCAAAGCCGCTAGGCTGTTATGGCGACGGCGGAGCGTGTTTCACCGACGATGACAATCTTGCCCGCCGCCTGTTCGAACTACGCAACCACGGGCAGGACCGCCGCTATCATCACGTTTCCATCGGCATCAATGGGCGCCTCGATACGATCCAGGCTGCCGTGTTGCTGGCAAAACTGGAAGTCTTCGATGAGGAGCTTGCCGCGCGCCAGAGAGCCGCTGCGGCGTATGACAGCGCGCTGAAAGATGTAGTGAAGACGCCGATTGCGCGCGAGGGATACACTAGTCCCTATGCGCAATATACGATCGAGGTCGACGAACGCGAAACAGTAGAACAGGCTTTGAAGCATGCAGGAATCCCAACAGCTGTCCATTATCCTGTTCCTCTGCATCTGCAGCCTGTTTTTGCCTCGATGAATCTTCTCGAAGGTAGTTTTCCGCGCTCTGAGCGGGCAGGGAAGCGCGTGCTCAGCCTTCCGATGCATCCATACCTTGAGCAGGAGCAGATAGCGCGGATCGCGGATGCGATAAAACAAGCGGTCTCGAACACCGCAGCATTGACTAGGTGAGTACAGAAATTAACTGCATCTGTTATTCAGGCATTGACAGAAACACCGGCAAAGAGAAAAATCGCATCAAACATTTCTTGTAGGAAATGTTTTGAGGACATACGCCACGCATGCTCGAAGACCGCTTCAGCACCAGCGACGTTCTCGACCTGACTGGCGTCACAGCACGTCAGTTACAGTGGTGGGACGAAAAGGGCGTGGTTGTACCGCGGCGCGAGGGCCGTAACCGCATTTATTCATCCTCAGATCTGGTGGAAATCATCGTTATCGAAGAACTTAGGAGCAGGCGCATTTCCTTGCAGCAGGTACGGAGAGTTTTACGTTTCCTGCGTAAAGAAGTACATGCGCGGCTTGCGGATATTGTCCAGGGCGACAAGGAGCACCATCTCCTCATCGAGGACAAGCATGTATATCTGGAATCCGATTCGCGCCAGATTATCGATCTCATGCGCAACACAAATCAGCCGATGCTGTTGATATGTTTAACGGACGCGGTGAAGCGCCTCAAGGTGGATTTAAAGGAGGTGTTGGCCACTGTGCCGAGAAAGCCGGTCAGTGAAGATCGGAACAGGAGGAGGATGGCGGAAGACCCAAAGACAGCGTAATTCCAGGCAAATTCCCCAGAAACGTTATTCGGAAAGCGAACCCCATAAGGAGGCATGATGTCCGCAGAACTGCAATTGCTCGAAGAATGGATCCCGGAACAGATGGAACCGGGAACGCTATTTGTGCTGGAAAACGCTGGAACGTTGGGTGACGCTCGAAATCCTTACTGGGCAGTGCTTGCATGCCCAAGCTGCGGCGCTCTTGGATTGATTACGCGGGCGCAGTTCGCCGGGCTGGAATCGATGATTTGCGGCGCGAACAACTGCTCTGCAGAATATTTTCTGCGCGGGGATGAGATCGAATATCGCAAGCCGCATTAGATTCAGGTGTCATTCTATGTAAAAAACGCGACGAAGAATTCAGAGGACACCAGCAGAGTCGTTGCGCTAAGAATGGCAACGTAAGAATAAAAAGGCCGCATTCAGCGGCCTTTTTGCTAAATCAAAGAATGGTTAAGCGCGCACATAAGACGCGATGGCGCTCGCTTCATCGTCCTTGATGTCAAAGACGGTGTAGAGCTTTGTGATCTGCAGCAGATCGTGGACCTTTTTGGTCAGGTTCAGGAGCTTCAGCTCTCCGCCCTGATTGCGGACAGTGGTGTAGGCGCTCACTAATTCACCGATCCCCGAGCTGTCGATGTAGTTCACATCAGCCAGGTTCAGCAGAATGTGCTTCTGTCCCTTTGCCAGCAGGTCACGGATAGCATCACGCAACTGCACACTGCCTTCGCCGAGGGTGATGCGGCCGCTTAGATCGAGAATAGTTACGCCGTCGACCTGACGGGTGTTCAACTTCATGCTCACGAAAAATTCCTCCTTAAACTAACTGCCGGTTTGGGCGGTCCCAAGATGTTTGATAAGTGTTAGCTCGGTTCCAGGATGCAATTGCTTGAAGTGTACCTCATCCATAAAAGAGCGGATAAGAAAGATTCCGCGTCCTGAGCCGCGCAAGAGATTTTCCGGGGCAAGGGGATCAGGGAGTGTTGCCGGATCAAGCCCTTTGCCCTGGTCAGTGATGCGAATGACAAGAGAATCGCCGGTATTTTCAAAGGATGCCGTAATTCTTTTTTCCGGGTCATAGGAATTGCCATGGAGCACCGCATTGACTGTCGCTTCCCGGACAGCCATGGCGACCCGGAAGATTTCGTCCTCATCCATGCCTGCTTTTTTCGCCATCTGTTCGGCGGTTTGTTCCACCCGATTCACGCTGTCCAGTGATGATTCGAGTGTATATGTTATCCGGCCTGCTTTGGACCCTGTCAAATGGTGTTCCTCGCCATAATGCATGGACATCCGTGTTTTTACCCGTTGTAGGGCAGTTTGCTTGGTTGACGGACTAATGTCAAGCAGTGCAACGCAATATCACGTGACCTGCGTCTTTGAGTGTTGGCCCTTGGTGTTTCAAACAAGAAAGCTTCTCAAAATGGCTGTTCACATTTCCGGACAAGAGCGAAGTCTGCGGTAAAAACCCAGAAGTTGTATCGATGTCGCGCTGAATAAAAGCCTTATTTTTCGCGGGTTCTAAGCAATTTTTTCTGAAAATTCTACGCGACAACTTTACTTGAGATGGGGTTCATCAGAACGAAAGTCAGTAGATTCCAAAATGCTCAGGTAGCAGATATCCGGATCAAGCACAACGTCGCGCATTGTCCCGCAGTAAAGTTCTGGCACTTCGTACGCTTCAGTTCCCGCGCCGATTGCGTACTAGCCAGAAAGGGGTCTTCACTTCCACGATGGTGAAGGCCCCCTTACTTTTGCTGGTCAAATTTTCTCCATCTTTGCACAAGCGTTCTATGCGTCTAAGAAAGAGCAATGCCTGTTAGACTGCACGCGGGACGCTCTGATGCACGAGAAGCAAAATAACGGACACAGCCTGAGCACTTTGCTCGGCACTCCAATCACGGACACGCAGGGGCAGATTCGTGGGCGGCTCAAAGATATCGCTGTAGGTACAGGCGTTGATGCCGGACGTGTCGTTGGTCTCGTATTGAAGACGCGCAATGGAGCAGAACTGGTCTCTGCGACAGAAGTACGGGAAACTCCCAGCGGTGTTCTCGAACTGCGAGAGACAGCGCAACTCCGCCCCATACAGTCTGACGAGAATTTCATTCTGCTGCGGCAAGATTTGCTCGACCGGCAAATTATTGATGTTCACGGTCGCAAGGTAGTGCGCGTAAACGACGTCGATTTGCAGTGGTTTTCGCTCGAAGAAAAACAGGATCTGCGCGTTCGCGAGGTGGAAGTCGGTCTACGTGGAGCGGTGCGCCGTCTCTTGCTGGGAGTAATGCCGAAGCGCGCGCTCGACCGACTAGCGAAGCAATTTCCACCACGGGTCATTCCATGGGATTTCGTTGACCTTATTGAAGTCGATCCAGCACGGCGGGTAAAGCTCAAGATCGAGCACGATCGACTGGCTCAACTGCATCCATCGGATATCGCGGACATTCTGGAAGAGCTCGCTCCGGCGGAGCGCGAGGCAATTATTACTTCACTCGACGAGGAAGTGGCTGCCGACACGCTCGAAGAGGTCGATCCAAAATTGCAGAAGGCCCTTGTCGAGTCGCTCGATTCGGAGGTGGCCGCAGGAATTGTCGAGGAAATGGAGCCTGAAGCGGCAGCCGATCTTCTAGCTGAACTTCCCGAGGAAAGATCGGAAGCCATTCTGGAAGAAATGGCTCCGGAAGAGCGGCAGGAAGTGGAAGAGCTGCTCGAATTCCGGGAAGATTCCGCCGCAGGCCGCATGACAACCACCTTTGTGCAGGCGCCATTTGATGCCTCAGTTGCAGATGGCGTGGAAGCTCTGCGCCGCTTCGAAGGCGACCCGGAAACAGTGACTGAGATTTATCTGGTGGACGACCACGACGTGCTCAAAGGGGTCGTTCCGCTGGCAAGAATGATTCTGGCAAAGGCCGAAACAAAGCTTGCCGTTCTTGCAGAACCGCGCTTTGTCTCATGCCAGGCCGACGCACATCAGAAGCAGGTGGCCGAGTTGTTTGATAAGTATAATTTGCGGGCTTTACCTGTCCTGGATGACACAGGAAGGCTGGTCGGCGTTGTGGAGGCCGATCACGTCATAGCTTTTCTGCGAGAGCATTAGGGTGCCCGATATCTCGAAAGGATGTGGGATCGCAGTAAACCCAGCGTGAAGTCTCAAAAGGATTAGGATTTGGTGTAAAAGAAAGATTAGACGAAACAGAAAATTTATCTCATGAAGTTGGCAGAATACTTGTGTCTATGCTCAATAAGCTTTGATCCAGATTGCAACTATTCCCTAAATGACTAATCCCTAATTCCTGATGTTAAAACGCTGGAGAATCCGGATACTGCTGTTCCTCGCCGTGCTGGGGCCGGGGTTCATCACAGCCAATGTCGATAACGATCCGAACGGCATCCTCACTTATTCGCAGGCTGGCGCGCAGTTCGGCTACTCGCTACTCTGGACTATCATTCCCATCACACTCGCTCTTATTGTCGTGCAGGAAATGTGCGCCCGCATGGGTGTTGTTACGGGCAAGGGCCTGAGCGATCTAATACGTGAAGAATTTGGTATGCGCTTGACGTTTATCGTCATGATGCTTCTGGTCATCGTAAATTTCGGCAATGTGATTGGTGAGTTTGCCGGTGTTGCAGGCAGCCTGCAGTTGTTTCATCTTTCCAAATATATTTCCGTGCCGATATGCGCAGTACTTGTATGGCTGCTGGCTGTTCGTGGTGATTACAAAAGCGTCGAAAAAATCTTCCTTATCGCATCGGTTTTCTACATTGCGTACATCATCACTGGAGTTCTCTCCGGACCAAGCTGGCGAACAGCAATGGTGGCGACAGTCAGGCTGCCTTCGCGTACGACCTGGGCTCAGCGCGATTACGTGTTCATGGTGGTGAGCGTTATTGGAACGACCATCGCGCCGTGGATGCAGTTTTACCTGCAATCTTCAATAGTCGAGAAAGGTGTCAGCGTAAAAAATTACACAGCAACCCGTCTGGATGTGATTGTCGGTTCGATCTTCACGGACGTAGTTGCATGGTTCATCATCGTTGCCTGTGCAGCGACGCTTTGGGTGCATGGGATGGCGCGAATCCAACTCCCTGCTGATGCCGCAGAGGCAATGAAGCCGCTGGCCGGTCAGTATGCCTTTCTGCTCTTCGCCTTCGGGCTTTTCAACGCATCGTTCTTCGCGGCTTCGGTATTGCCGCTTTCCACCGCCTACACCGTATGCGAAGGCCTCGGTTTTGAGTCTGGGGTGGACAAAGGTTTTCGGCAGGCCCCGTTTTTCTACTGGTTTTACACCTTTCTGATCGCTGGCGGAGCAGCCATTGTTCTCATCCCTGATTTTCCGCTGGTGCGGTTCTCCATCTTTTCGCAGACGCTGAACGGCGTCCTGCTCCCAATTGTGATCGTTTTCATGCTGCTGCTGATCAACCGCAAAGATCTGATGGGCACGCATACAAACTCACACTGGTTCAATGCCGCAGCATGGCTGACAGCGATCGTCGTTTCAGCTTTGTCTCTGATGTACATCGTTCAGCTCGTAAGGCATTAGGCGATCAAAAGAAAAGCCCCGATCTCTGCGGAAGACCGGGGTTCAGGAGGTATGTATTATCAAGAGACATGCCCAGAGTACCGGGGTGTAAACGTTTCGTCTTGGGCGGAATGGTGGGTTTTTCACTCCATCTTTTGATCGAGACAGGCGCAACAAAAATGAACTGAGCGACTTATAATCAATCGGAGATGTGAAGATGGAAGCGGCCCCGCGCTCATCTTCCTCTAGGCTCTGCAATTTCTATAATTTCAATAAAAATTCGTGCACAAATGAGACTCAGGCTGGCCGCTGTTCGTCTCTTTTTCGTCAGCCATTGTTATAGCTTATGCAACAGTCTCTTTGGATGATTGAGGGTTGCAGATCGGATTTTGATGTATTTCCTCTGTTTTCGTCGTTGGTTTATGCCAGTCATGGTTTTTCTTGCGCTTTCAGGCAGACTATTTCCTGGAGCGGCACAGGAAGTTTCGACGCTTCTGCCCGACGCGCCGGGCGCAGTTCAGCAACAGACAGCTCCTTCATCCAATACTACCCAGCAGACGACAAACCAGCAGACGGATCAGAAGAAATCACAACAGGATCAGGCAGCTGACGAACTGAAGCGCGAAGAACAGCAGCGCATTCTTGGTGTGGTTCCCAAGTTCAATGTAGTCGATAGCGGAGAGGCAGCGCCGCTAACTTCTAAACAGAAATTTCACCTTTTCTGGAAGAGTTCGACAGATCCCTTCATTTTTCTAACATCAGCCTTTGATGCAGGAATAAGCCAGGCGCAGGATAATTTTCCGGGATATGGCCAGGGCGCCTCGGGATATTTTAAGCGATTTGGCGCATCTTATGCTGACACGTTTGACGGCAATCTATGGGGCAACGCTATTCTGCCCAGCCTGCTTCATGAGGATCCGCGGTATTTCCGGAAGGGAACGGGCTCTGTCACGAGCCGTATCTTGTATGCCGCAGAGACAACTGTTTGGTGTCGCCGCGATGATGGAACCTGGGGTCCGAACTACTCCAATGTTGCGGGCAACATCATTGCGGGCGGCATTTCGAATGTCTATTATCCGCAATCGGATCGCGGCGCTGGGCTGACCTTTCAGCGGGCACTTAGCGTCACGGCAGAAGGCGCAATCGGAGCGCAGTTGCTGGAGTTCTGGCCGGACATCTCACGCAGATTCTTTCACAAACGCAGCCATCCAACGGGTGTGGTGAATGGAACGGGAGCAGCGCCAGACCCTGATCCAAGTTCTAATCCGCAACATTAAGAGATGCCGGAAAGACAGCGGGGAATTTCCCTGTGATACCGTTATCAACGAAACTACCCGCTTCTATGAGCATAAAAATCTTCCCGTCCCTGCTGCTTTCATTCGTTTTTCTGCCGGCGATTGCTGCGCACGCTTCGCATACAGTGGTTTTCTCAGAGCGGGGTTTTCCTTCGGCCGACTCGTCGGCGGTAAATGAATCTGCCCTGCATACAGCATTTGCAGATGCTGAGTTTGCGGGAGCTGCGCAATTATCGTCCGCCTTGGAGAAGCCGGACACGGATTTACTAGTGATGCCGTACGGCTCCGCGTACCCCGAAGCAGCATGGCCAGCACTCCTGCACTATCTGGACAGAGGCGGGGATCTGCTGGTGCTGGGTGGAAAGCCATTTACTCGCGCCGCATATGCAATAGGATCGGGATGGCAACTGCGCGCGCCGAGCGTTGCCGCTTCGCTGGAATTGTTCATCCACGATTATCAGGAGACTCCCGGCTCGGACGGGCTTGTCTATGAGCCAAATCACGATGTTCAGCCGGAGATCGCATCCTTCCGTTGGAAGCGCGCCTTCAGTCCCGTCATAAGGCTGTCTGTTGTGAATAAATTCAGCGATGGCGGCACGACCGGCAATAATGACGCCGATTTAACCACCCTCGCGTGGGGATCGAAGGACGGCCATAAGCTGGCGGCGCCGATTTTCGAGATCGACCATAACAACTTCCGTTTTATAGGTGGCCGCTGGATAT
>DATAQW010000432.1:0-3669 GCA_036264445.1 Pseudacidobacterium sp. | reverse complement strand
ACAATACCGGTCAGCAGTAGCAGTGTCAGGCTTATACCATCCGCCGCGAGGTAATATTCGATGCCAAGGGATGGAACCCATGGCACACGCACAACCGTCGACAATGTGCCAGTCGTTTGCTGTGCGAATCCCACCAGCGTCACCGCGAGGCCACCCGTCGCAGCTGACATCGCGACGATCCGCGCGGCTCGCACGCTCACTTTCGGCAGCAGCAGCACCAGCATCCCGAGAAACGAAATGTAGATAGTCCAGGCGAGCATAATCAAAATGCCAAAACACAGGTGATCCGCGAGCCCGCATGGCGCTCCGATCCTGTCCTCTTCACTCCGGCTTTCTCCTTTCTCCTCTGTGGCTAGTACCTTAGTTGTTGCGCTAATTTGATGGCGGTGCTGTTGATAACGCCGAGCACTAATTGCGGATAGATTCCCAGTACGAACATGATTGCGATTGGAGGCAGAAGCGCAAACCGCTCCCCGGTTGACAGCTCGGGTAGCCTTGACCATCTTTCATTGAGTGGCCCAGAGAAAACATGCTGAAGAATTGTCAAAATGAAGATTGCCGTCGCAAGCAAGCCAATGACGGCAAGCGCAGTCGCCCATGTCGCCAGCGGGAATGCACCTCTGAAGATCAGGAACTCACCGACGAAGCCGTTCAGTCCAGGTAAGCCCAGCGACGAAAACAGGGCAATACCCATCAATCCACAGAACACCGGAGCGACTCTGCGCAGGCCGCCGAAGTCATTGAGTCCGCGCACGCCTCCACTGCGTTTCTCCAGTAAAGCCACAAACCAAAACAGCGTCGCGGCGGTCAGGCCGTGGTTGAACATTTGCAGCATCACTCCGTTGAGAGTTGCGACTTTGTCGGTTGCGAATGCGGCGTTATCGCCCGCGAATCCTGCAACCGAAAAAATCCCAAGCATGCAATATCCGAGGTGATTGATGGAAGAGTATGCAAGAATGCGCTTCAAGTCTGTTTGCACGAGGGCCGCATAGGCGGAGAGAATAATTGTGGCGACGGCGAGCCACAAGAGCGGTGTGCGAAGGGATCGCATTTCCACATAAAAGATGGGGAGCAGGATTCGCAGGAAGCTATAGACACCCATCTTCGACATTGCGCCGGTGAGCAGCATAGTCGTTCCGGTCGACGCCTCGGCATAGGCTTCAGGCAACCAGGTGTGAAATGGAATCAGCGGCACCTTTACGGCGAATCCTAGAAATGCTCCGCAGAAAATAATCAGCGCAATCTGTTGAGGTGCCAATTTGTGCCAGCCAATTTTGCCGGCAAATGCGGGGATCAGTTGTCCGCTGCGTGCCAGTTCGGAGAGGCTGATGAAATCGAACTTGCCGGTGCATTGAAAGATGGCCAGGAATGCCAGAAGCAACGCGACGCTCCCGACCATTGTGTAAACGAAGAACTGAGTAGCCGCAAAGGCGCGTTCTGGGCCGCCCCACAATCGAATCAAGAAAAACGCAGGGATGAGACTCAGCTCCCAGAAGATGAACCAGTGAAAGAAATTCAATGCCGAGAACGTTCCGAACAGCCCCGCCTGCAGAAAAAGTATGAGTGAGAAGTAGAGTGGCGCGCCCTCCTGGACCTGCCATGACGCGGCTATTGACATGGGCACGACAATTGCGGACAACAACAACATCAGCAGCCCGAGCCCATCGGCACCAACGTGATACTGCACGCCAATTGCCGGAATCCAGGCATGCAGTTCCTCGAATTGAAGGGCACTCGACGCAGGATTGAATCGGTACCACAAGATCAGTGTCAACGCGAGCGCAATGAAACTGAAGGTTAACGCAATGCCGCGAGCAAGGTTTTTGTTTTGTGCGCCCAGGCTAAGGACTCCAAGTGCGCCGATCAGCGGTACGGCAGTCAGCATTGTGATCAACGGAAAAGCGTTCATCCGCGCTTACCCCAGATCAGGAATAAGACGAGCACCGCAAAGGCGATTCCTACGATTCGCAGATAGCTCTGCGTACGACCGCTTTGCAGCCGCGAGAGAATTTGACCGCTTCGGGTCACGTTTCGACAGCCTTGATCGAAGCCGGGGTTCACTACGAACGTATCTACTGAGCGATTCAACCACGAAAGACTCAACACCAGGTAAGACACGAGCCGTACCGCGCCTCCCCAAACCCATCGGTCTAACCGGTCGCAGAATCGCGCAAACCCCGCATTGAAACGAATGATGGTGGCTTCATAGAATTTGTCGACAAAGAATCCGTTACGCAGCACGTTGAAGATTTGCGGTTGAAGCTGCTCCAGAGCATCAGGAGCGTCGGCACTTTCGATTGGCTTGCGCCCATAGAACCACCAGCCGATGCCAAGGCCGAGAAAGAGGATGATCGTTGACGAAAGCATCACCGATAAGACACCGTTTTCAGCGAAGCCCCCAAAATCCAACTTCGCTTGGTGGCCATTGAGGAACGAGCTAAGCCATGGCCACGCGGGGGTGCCGACCAAACCAATCAACATTGAGAGTGCGGCAAGAATCACTAGCGGGGTTGTCATGACCGCAGGGCTTTCATGGGGGGTGGTTGCGGCTGCAGTTTTGACAGAATGATGTAAGTTCCCGGTGATCCCGAGTTCACGTGATTTGCCAAAGAAAACGTAGTACACCTGCCGGGTCATATAGAAGGCGGTTAACAACACACCTATCGTGCCCAGATAGAAAGGGACTCGCGAGACGCTCCAAATAGATGCGGCATGTAGGATGGCGTCCTTACTCCAGAAACCGGAGAGGAGGGGAAATCCGCACAATGCCAGCATGCCAACCGCATACGTGGCGAAAGTAATCGGCATGAATCTTTGCAGACCACCCATACGGCGAATGTTCTGCTCGTCATGGCAGCCGTGGATAACCGATCCCGCGCCCATGAACAGGAGGGCCTTGAAAAAGGCGTGAGTGATGAGATGGAACATGCCTACAGACACGCCGCCTACGCCCAGGCCCAACATCATGTAACCGAGTTGCGAGACGGTGGAGTAGGCGAGGATGCGTTTGATGTCATCCTGCGCAACGGCAATGCTTGCAGCGAAAATGGCTGTGATTGCGCCGACCCAGGTGACAACTGTCAGCGCCGTGGTCGGCGTGAGTGGCAATTCGACGCCGCGATGAGCACTCATCAGCGGATAGATTCGCGCAACGAGAAATACGCCGGCCGCGACCATCGTGGCCGCGTGAATCAGGGCGCTTACGGGCGTGGGCCCTTCCATGGCATCCGGCAACCAGACATGCAGCGGTACCTGGCCCGACTTTCCAACGGCTCCGCAGAAGATCAGTAACCCAATGCCGGTGGAAGCTGCCATGCCAATGCTTGTAGTTTGTGCGACGAGGCTGATGAGCGCGGAATGCTCAAGGCAGCCAGCGCCACTGTCGTAGAAGAGAAGCGTGCCGCCTTCCGAATACAGCCAAATCATGCCAATTAAGAATGCAAGGTCGCCAATTCGCGTGGTGATGAATGCCTTTTTCGCTGCCGCCGCCGCACTCGGTTTGTGATACCAGAAGCCGATGAGCAGGTATGAAGTGAGGCCGACGATCTCCCAGCAAATGAAGAGCAGCAGCAGGCTGTTTGCTATCACAACGCCGAGCATCGCCCCTGCAAAGAGCGACAAGAAACAAAAGAAGCGTGTGAAGTTCTCGTCGTGGGCCATGTAGCCGAC
>DATAQW010000397.1:0-5513 GCA_036264445.1 Pseudacidobacterium sp. | reverse complement strand
TATGATCGACCGTGGCAACGGTGCGGTCTGGTCGGCGCAGCTTGCGTCCAGCTATTCGTAAACCGTCGAAAGCCTGTGGGGACGTGACCTCGTGCACAAGGTGAAGGTCGATGTAGAGCAACGCAGGCTCGTTTGCAGGTTCAGCGACGAGATGCTGTTCCCATACTTTTTCAAATAAGGTTTTTGCTGCCATAGCGATCCTGAAATCTTGTCAATGTGTCGTCATTCTGAGCAAAGTATCTTAGCGATTTTGGCTCAAGGTATATCGCTAAGTTTTTCCTCTTTTGGCCGTCAAAATGACTGGTTCTTAAACACCTCTACACTGCGTGCAAGGCCTGTCTTTTATCAATCAGCTCATTCAAAATGTCATTTACCTGCCTGCTCATCTCCTGTGTAGAGAGGACCATCTTCTTGTCCTTCTCGCTGCGCGCCAGATCAGGAGTGCGATAACCCTGTTCGAGTACTTTGCGTACAGCACTTTCGACTGCAGCCGCATCTTGTTCCAAATTTGCCGAGTGCCGCAGCAACATCGCGGCAGTTAAAATCGCGCCAAGCGGATTGGCGATGCCTTTTCCTGCGATGTCTGGAGCAGAGCCGTGGACCGGCTCATACAGGTTCACCTTTCCACCGATAGTGGCTGAAGGCAGCATGCCGAGTGATCCGGTAATCACAGCGGATTCATCAGAAAGAATGTCGCCGAAGAGATTTTCCGTCAGCACTACGTCAAAGTTGCGTGGGGTGTTCATCAGGTGCATCGAGCAGGCGTCGACGTATTGGTGTTCAAGCGCAACGTCTGGATAGTCTTTAGCAACGTCGGTCACGGTTGCGCGCCAAAGCTGCGAGACTTCAAGCACGTTTGCCTTATCGACTGACGTAACTTTTTTACGGCGCTTCTTTGCCAACTCGAATGCAACGCGTGCTACGCGGATGACCTCATCGCGGGTGTAGCGCATGGTGTTCCATGCGGAATTTGCTTCACGGTCCCACTGGCGCGGCTCGCCAAAATAGAGTCCGCCGAGCAGCTCGCGAACAAAGATAATGTCAGAGCCGTCGATGACTTCTGGCTTGAGAGGCGAGTTCGACGCAAGAGCTGGATGCGCAAAAGCGGGGCGCAGATTGGCGAATCCGCCGAGCGCCTGGCGGATTTGCAGGAGGCCTGCCTCGGGGCGCTTGTCCGGAGGCAGGGAATTGAATTCATTTCCTCCGACTGCGCCAAGCAGCACAGCATCACTTTCCAGCGCTGCATCAAGGGTTGCTGTAGGCAGCGGCGTTCCCTGTGCCTTGATGGCAGCACCGCCAATCAGGGCTTCGCCAAACTCAAAATCATATCCGCCGAGTTCAGCGACGGAGCGCAGAATGCGCACTGCTTCGCGTGTGACTTCCGGGCCGATGCCGTCTCCGGCGACGATAAGAACTTTCAACTTCATCAGAACGTGTTCTCCAATTTAGTGCGCCGCTTCGACGGCGACCTTACAGAACCCAGGTTAACTATGCCTTCGGCTCCGCGAACCTGGGGCACCCTGTTCTGCGTTCGTATTTCTTACGCTTCGCCCACGGTTTCGGCGGCTATCAGATCTTCGTGGCGTTTGTGATGCGCGACGAGGTTGATCAGGTCCTGGTCATAGATCGACTTTTTCCGGTCAGCCAACTCAGTAAATGCGCGATATGCTGCATCGAGGTCAGAGGCTTCGAGAGAATAGCCCAATTCGTTCAGACGCGAACGCAACGCGTGCCGTCCAGAATGCTTGCCCAGGACCATGCGATTTGTCGGAACGCCAACCGATGCCGGTGTCATGATCTCGTAGGTCAACGGGTTTGAGAGCACTCCATGCTGGTGGATGCCCGCTTCATGCGCAAAGGCATTGCTGCCGACAATCGCTTTATTCGGCGAAGGCGCAAAGCTGATGATCTTTGCAAGCTGCTGGCTTGCAGTGTAGAGCTGGTCGAGCTTCAGTCCATGCTCGACATGGTAGCGATCGCGACGCACGCTGAGAGCGGCGGCGATTTCTTCAAGAGCGGCGTTTCCGGCGCGTTCGCCAATGCCGTTGATAGTGCATTCAACCTGGCGCGCGCCGCCTTCAATCGCGGCCAGAGAATTGGCAACCGCGAGTCCGAGATCGTTGTGGCAATGAGAGGAGAAAATGACTTTATCCGCGCCGGGAACTTGCTCGCGAACCGTGCGGAACATATTTTTGTATTCGTCTGAGACCGTGTACCCGACGGTATCGGGCATATTGATCGTCGTTGCTCCGGCTTCAATGGCAACGGAGACGATCTTGCACAGAAAGTCGATGTCCGTACGCGTCGAGTCTTCAGGAGAAAACTCCACGTCATCGACGTAGGTACGCGCGAGTTCGACGGACCTCGCTGCCTGATCAAGCGCCTCTTCGCGGCTGATCTTCAGTTTGTATTGAAGATGAATATCGGAGCTGGCCAAAAAGATATGGATGCGTGCCCGCGCCGCCGGCTCAAGGGCCGCTGCTGCACGCTCAATGTCCCCACGCCTCGCGCGCGCCAGCGATGTGATGCGCGGCTTGCGGATTTCCTTTGCTACGGCCTGGATGGCGGCAAAGTCGCCGTCCGACGAAATGGCAAATCCAGCTTCGAGAATGTCCACGCCCAAATCTTCAAGGGCATGGGCCATCATGAGCTTTTCCGGTTGGGTCATGCTGCAGCCGGGAGACTGTTCGCCATCGCGCAGGGTCGTATCGAAGAAAAGAAGACGCTCTTGAGTCATAGGGGAATGACCTCAAAACTTTGTTGGACTTAAGTGTCTCAGAAGCTTTGGCATAATTCAAATTTCTAATTTCTTGATTTACGATAAATTTTCGTTATGATGTGCTAGTTGCAGAAATTGATTGAGACATTCACTTATGGAACTATCGCAACTGGAAACCTTTCTCACAGTTGTAGCTGAGCGGAGCTTCTCCCGCGCAGCTACGCGCCTGCATCGGACCCAGCCTGCAGTCAGCCAGGTGATTCGAAAGCTGGAAGAGGAATTTGGCGAGCCGTTGTTTGAGCGGGCATCGCGCGATGGAACCCTTACTACAGCGGGCGAAGTTCTGCGCGAATATGCCGAGCGGTTATTGCGCCTGCGCAACGAGGCGGCGAGCGCGCTTGAAGAAGTGCGGGCTCTGGAACGGGGACGGCTTACGCTGGCAGCGAATGAGTACACCTGTCTCTATCTGCTGCCCGTGCTCGATAAGTTCCGCAAACACTGCCCGCAAATCTCGATCATGGTGCAGCGCTCGCTTGCGAGCCACATTCCCGACCAGGTCTTAGGCCGCACGGTTGAGATGGGTATCGTTTCTTACCGTCCGAAGGATGAGCAGCTGAATTCGATTGCCGTGTATTCAGACGATCTGGTGTTTATCGTGCACCCGCGTCATGCGCTGGCACGCGAGAAGAAACTACGGATTAAGGATCTCGGTGCGGAGAACTTCATTGCCCATAATGTGGCCTCGCCTATGCGTCGCCGTGTGGAAGAGGCATTCGCAAAACACAAGACGCCTTTGAATATTGGGGTGGAACTGCCGAGTCTTGAGGCCATCAAGAGATTTGTTGCCAGTGGGAATGGCGTGGCCCTGGTGCCTGCGTTGACTGCGCAGAGCGAAATAGAGCGCGGGGAGTTGGTGAAAGTAGCTGTTCCTGAACTGGCCAGCGCGCGAAGCTTATGGATGATCTCCCGCAGGCAGGGAACGTTGTCCTATGCGGCACTTGCGTTTTTGCGTGTAGTTCGGGCGCTTTCAGAGGAGAACGGCTCACCTTTTCTCTATGACGAGAAAAGCAATGGCGCGTCTAAACACCTTAGCTGATAGCTGTGCAAATGGCTTTCGGCAGGTACAATTGCGGAGTGGGTCTGTTTCTGGTCCACAAAATTTTACAATTGACGAGCCCGAGAGGCGTTGTGCCTGCGGAGCTTTTAAGCAGGCGAGAGGTTCTTAGACGGATGAAGAAAATTTTGTTGTCTTTGGCGTTGTTGCCGATGTTGGCAGCAGCTGGGTTTGCGCAGGAGAGTAGACAGGATGTCAGCTTGGGCCTTGCCGCTCTGATTCCTCCACATGTGGTAGGTAACACAGTGCAGCAGGACGCGACCATTGGTATCTGGGGCGCATTGGCAAGCTACCGCTACATGGTCACCCCCCGCAGCGCGCTGGAATTGAACTACCAATACAATCAAAACGTGAATAAGTTCGTTACGAGCTTTAACTCAATTCGCGTGCATACGCGCATGCAGGAAATCTCCGGCGCATACGTCCATAACTTCACGTTCAGGAACTTCAATCCGTTTGTAGAAGCCGGCGTTGGCGGCTATATCTTTGGGCCTATCCAAGACCAGAAGACTACTGATCTTGACGCCAAGCGGAGCACGAGCGTAGGTGCTCTCTATGGCGCGGGTATTGCCTATGAATTAAGCCCCAGCTGGGACATCCGCGCGGAATACCGCGGCATCGTCGTCAAGGCGCCGTATTTCGGCCTCGACCAGTACAAAACCAATCGCTATTACAACATCAGCAATCCGACGATCGGCGTTGCCTATCACTTCTAGCTCTGTAGTTGTTTTCAAAAGAAAAAGCCCTGGTTGTTGCCGGGGCTGTTCTTTTAAAGCATTATTAGGAACAAGAACAGACGATAAGAGACACCTGTTATAAAGCCATTAGGGGTAAGGCCGTGGAAGACTCGGAACACCGGCGTTTGAGAATAAGAAACTCATTGCTCCTTAGTACGAAATTGCCTCTCAAAGAAGACTCTTTGCTCATCAATAGTCATTGGTCCATTCAGCTTGCCCTGGTCTTTTAATTTCACTCGAAATAGAGTGACCATAGTATGAAACCCAAAGCAAACACCAGTTATTCCGCCTGAATGCCTGGATCAGACCAGTCGTTGTACCAGTCCTCGCGGGCTGCCTCAGGTACCTCGGCGAGTAATTCGCGGCGGAGCTTCAGAAGTTCCGGTACATAAGTCTCGCGGTAATCTTTCAGTGTTGCGTCCCACCATGAACTATCAACCCAATTGATTAAAGAGTCTATAGCTGCCTGACTTCGATGGGTTTGTTTTGCATCCGACCGTTCTCTATTTTCCCGATCTATTCTTCCCTGTATCGTGTTGTCATGCCATCCTTGCAAACTCTTGTCGAAGGTTTCGGCTTCGCGAAGCAATGCTAGAGAAGGGTCTTCTTTGGACCCCGCGGGAGCGGGAGATAAAGCAACTGGCTTGGCCTCTGCGAATTGCCAGTCCTCTCCCATTTGTTTCAACCTCTGATCATCCAATCTTGAGGAGGCATCTTGTTACCAGCTAATATCTCTGGGTCAATTGGATTGTGAGTGAGTATGTATTGATTTCTAAGAACAGTCTCAATAGCTTTTCGTCGGTCAGCTTCACTTAGCTTTTGTGAATCCTTTGCTGCCAGCAAGAAGTTTCCAAGTATTGTATTTTGAGCGCCAACTTTATCAATTTTGATGTTTAGGCCAGCAATTTCTGATCTATGCGCAGTTTCATTTCTTATTCGGGTC
>DATAQW010000363.1:0-5176 GCA_036264445.1 Pseudacidobacterium sp. | reverse complement strand
AGCCCTGTAATGGCCAGCGATAACCATGGTCTGTAGAAGGCAAGCGCAATGGATAGCAGATAAATAAAAAGGCTAACTGTATGCCTCCACAGTTCCGATTCGTCTGTATATCCAAGTAATCCCACATACCGCTGGCGGCGCATCACGCACCGCCGAAGGACAAAAAAGGCCGTGCCTGCCAGCAGCATCGTTACGTCATAAAGCAAAGTAGAGAAAGTGCTGAAATTCTTTTCATCTAGATAATCGACAAAGTAGGGAACCAGAGACAACACGAAGAGAAATCCCAGGTTTGCCCAGAGAATACCAACGTCAACAACTTCCGTCCGGCGAATCAGCTCGTGATGATTGATCCAGTAGATGCCGACCATCAGAAAACTGAGCGCGTAAACGCCAAGGCGCGGCGCTACCGACCACAATCCGGCCAAACCGTCCAGGTGTGGAACATGCAGCTCCAGCACCATGATGGTGATGATGACGGCGATGACGCCATCAGAGAAAGCCTCCAGCCGCGCTGAACTCATCTGAGCGTTGGGGTCAGGCATAAGCAGATACCCTATCTACCCATCTTTCTAGCACAATAGACGAGAGAGTCGTCTAGACGCAGTGCATCAGGCTCGCGAAGCTACATTGGGGTAGATGAAAGCTTCCGCGCAGTCTCGCGCCCGTGCCGCACAAGATCGGGAAGCCCCACGCCGTAATACGCATTACCCACGAGACGCAGTCCACGCAAAGCTTTCACACGATCTTCGAGACGCTGCATCCGTTCGAGATGTCCAACAGCATATTGAGGCAGCGAACGAGGCCAGCGCCGGATGAGAGTAAACGACGGCTCTGGCAAATGTCCGAGCAGGACTGAAAGTTGCGCGTACGCGAGCGCAATCACTTCATCATCAGAAGAGCTAAGCAATCGCGGAGCATCTTCGCCACCAAAAAAGGCGCGAAGCAGTACGCCTCCATCAGGTGCGCGATGTGAAAATTTCTGATCGACGAATGTGCAGGCAAGTAATTGCGGCTTGTCATCACAGGATTTTGTCTGTGGAACAAGAAATCCAAACCCGCGAGGAATGCGCATAAACTTTGCATGCTCCGGAGCGAAGGCCATCGTAATCACAATCGCTGAAGACGCATCCATTGCCAGCAATTCATCGAACGCCGCATCAACTGGAGTAAGCAGAGCACGTGTCACGTCTGTTGGAGTCGCAACTACAACCGCATCGAAGGTCTCGTTGCCGGAAGCACTGGAAACCAACCAGCGAGCACCATCACGCGAAAGCGAAGTCACTCCTTCATTCAATCGCACGGAAGATACAGGCAAGGCAGCAGCCATATGATCCATGAGCGTCTGCAGCCCTGATTTCAGCGTAGAAAAGATGGAAGCACGCTCGCCATTACAGGCAAGTTGCTGCAGCGCAAGAATCAGTGATCCATGCTCGCGCTCCATCTTTACGAACATGGGCATAACCGCGCGCACGCTTAAAGCATCAATACTTCCGCCAAAAACACCGGCCAGCAGCGGAGCGGCAATTGTATCTGTTGCCTCATCGCCAAAGTGCCGTCGCACAAAGCTGGCGACCGATTCATCCACGCCTTCAGCAATCGCCGATCTCTTCAGTTCATCAGCACGCTTCGGTTCACGCAGATACGCAAGACGCGCCTGCCAGCTGAACAGCGGAGAACTCAGCAGTGGTTCCCACTTCGTCGGGACCATCATGCGCATACCATCAGGCATGGCAATCAGCCGTTTGTCTTGCACAATGTAAGTCCGCCGCCAACGGTCATTCGACGGGATAATTTCATCCTCAAGCCCAAGCTCAACCGCAAGCTCGCGCGCCCACGGTTTCTCTGTCACCCAGGAGTCAGGTCCGCACTCCACCACAAAACCGTCGCGCCGCACGGTTTCAACGATCCCACCGAGCCGGTGCGAGGCCTCGTAGAGCACAAACTCTTTGCCGGAGCGCGCAAGTTCATACGCAGTTGAAAGCCCAGCAATGCCCCCGCCAATGACAGCGATTTTCATGATGCAGCGAGTCGCGCAAGTCCGCGCCGCGCAAGGTCCGCGAGAGTAACGATGAGCAGCGGTGAACTATTGAGTGACTGCGGACGCTCTACACGCAGGCCAAGATTCCTGCCGAACTCGCGGAATGCGATGTCGATGTCATAGAGAATCTCGACGTGATCGCAGAGAAAGCCGATCGGCTGGATCACAACCGCCTTGCGGCCCTCTTGATGCAATGCTGTCAGCGTATCTTCAACCGTGGGACCAATCCAGGGCCCACCGGACATGCCCTGGCTCTGAAACGCGAACCGCCAGTCTTTGAGCCCAGGAACGCAATCCGCTACAGATTCAGCGGTCAGCTTTGCCTCATCTGCGTATGGGTCGGCAGGCTGCCCAGGCTGGGGCTCAACCGTCCTGAGAGGCACGCTGTGCGCCGTAAACAACACCGGCACTGGCGAGCCAACATCATTCGAAACGCGATGCCAAAGCGGACGCAGCCGCTCAGCGAAAGCCTCAGCCAGCAGCGGATGTTCAGCCCATCCTTCGACGAAATCAATCTTCAGGTGATCACCAGCCGCTTTCATAACGGCATTTTTGTATAGGCCAACGCTGGTGCGTGAATTCTGTGGCGCAAGGCAGATCGCAACCGCCGACGTAATGCCGTCGTCCAGCATTTGTTTCACAACGTCAGCAATGTAAGGCTTCCAGTTCCGCATAGCCACGTAAACGGGAGCATCAATTTCATTGCCAAGCAGCCTGCCCTGAAGCTGCGTCAATTGCGTCAACGGGCTCGAACCAATCAGCGAGTAGCGGTGCCGGATTTCTTCAATCACGGATTCAGGCATAGGCCGCCCACCCGTTACATTGCTCAGATATTCAGGGATCTCATCGAGCGAATCCGGAGTGCCATGCGCCAGTAGCAGAACGGCAGCGCGATCAGCCATGCCCTACCTCTTCAGACAGCTCGCGCACGAAGCGCACCACATGCTGCACATTTTCCACCGGAGTGCCCGGCACAATCCCATGCCCAAGATTGAAAATGTGCCCCGGTCTGCCGCCAGCCTGGCCGAGAATCTGTTTCACGCGCTTGCGGATCAGCTCCGGCTCGGCAAACAGCGTAATGGGGTCAAGATTTCCTTGCACCGCGCAGGAGTAATCCAGAGCGCTCCATGCATCGCCAAGCGGCGTGCGCCAGTCGAGCCCCAGAACGTCAGCTCCGGTCTCTCGCATGGCAGGCAGCAAGCTTGCTGTTTCAACTCCAAAGTAAATCACCGGAACGCCGAGCGATTGCACATCGCGTACAAGAGTTTTAGTATGCGGCAGAACAAACTCGCGATAGTCTTCAATACTCAGCACGCCAGCCCAGCTGTCAAAGATCTGAATCACGTCGGCACTGGCCTCAACCTGCTGCCGTGCATAGTCGCGCAGAACTGTGACCAGCTTTTCCATTAGCAATCGCCATGTATCCGGCTGACGATACATCATCGTCTTGGCTTCGATGTAATTGCGCGAGCTGCCGCCTTCGATCATGTAGCTGGCGAGGGTGAAGGGAGCTCCGCAAAAACCGATGATGCCGATGCGCTCCTTAAAATGCGCCGCGACTTTCTCGATTGCCTCAGCAACATATCCCAATGTTGAAGTATGGTCAGTACGCAGCCGCGACACATCTTCCGCCGTGCGCAGCGGAGTATGCACGACCGGTCCTTCACCTGCCTGGAATTCAAAATCAAGCCCCATCGGCTCCAGCGGCAGCAGCAGATCAGCGAAAATTATGGCTGCATCCACGTCAAGCTTCTCGGCTGCCGTGATCGTGACTTCAGAAGCAAGCTTCGGGTTCTTGCAGATTTCGAGCAGAGAATGATGTTTACGCACCGCCTGATATTCCGGCATGTAACGGCCAGCCTGCCGCAGAAACCAGACCGGAGTCCGGTCAACAGGACGCCGCAAACAGGCGCGCACAAAGCGCGTGCCAGAAGTCAGCGCATCTGTATCAATTTGTGCTTGGGTGTTTTCGTGCATTGCAGAGATCACTCTTGAGGGTAGCATTCCGGCATTGCTTTCTGCTGAAATCGCGATACTAAATGGGCAGTTCGCGTCAGGTTTTCAATCGCCGAAACTCCTCGTACTGCGCAAAAATAAAGTTGTCTGTCATTCCTGCAATATAATCAGCGACCACACGCGGAATGCCTTCTTCTTGAACACGCAAAGCGTAACTAGCCGGCAGCAGCGAGGGATCAGCCGTCCATGCATCAAACAGTTCGTGAGTAACACACGCTGCTTCTTCGTGATCGCGCGTCAATTCCTCGCAGTTATAAAGGTTGGCGTATAGATATCGCTTCGCCTCCAGGCGCAATGCTTCCATCTCAGGAGAAAAGCTGGCCAGCCGCTTTGGAGTATTGCGGATACTCTCAAGCGTAGTAATACCTGAAGCATCAACCATGCGTGAAGTCTCCGCGATCAGGTCGCCGACAAGCGCATTGAGTACGCGCTTCAGAGCTTCATTGAAGACGAGTTTCTTCTCTGCAGTTGGATACGCTTCCTGCATCGGGAGATAGAAACGCTCAAAAAGCCGGACATGCCTGCGGATGTCTTCGAGATCCAGAATCTCCGCTTCCATGCCGTCATCAAAGTCCGCTGTAAGATACGCAATCTCATCCACAAGATCGATCAGCTGCGCTTCCAGCGGCGGCCGCTTGTCTAGAAAATATGCGGCCAGCTCCGAATGTTCTGCTGCGTTGTAATCGCGCGAATGCTTGATGATGCCTTCGCGCACGGCAAGCGTCAGGTTCAGCCCACGAAAAGCGACATAGCGCAGTTCAAAGTGCTCCACAATGCGCAGAGCATGCAGGTTGTGATCGAATCTGAGTCCATGACGGCGCAGCGCTTCATCTAGCGCGCGTTCGCCCGCATGTCCAAATGGCGGATGTCCAATGTCATGCACCAGCGCCAGTGCTTCCGTCAGGTCTTCATTCAGTCCGAGAGCATTCGCGACCGTGCGCGCAATCTGGGCCACTTCCATCGTGTGCGTCAGCCTGCTGCGGAAGTGATCGGAGTAGCGGTGTGTAAAGACCTGAGTCTTGCCCGCAAGACGACGAAAGGAGCGCGCATGAATAATGCGTCCCCGGTCACGTTGAAAGGGAGACCGTTAAGGGTGCGCTTCGTCCGGAAAGACACGCGCCG
>DATAQW010000355.1:0-12421 GCA_036264445.1 Pseudacidobacterium sp. | reverse complement strand
CCTGAAGTTCCTGCCTGACCACTATGCTGTTTGTTCGCTAAAATATTTACATTGAAGAAGTTCCCCAATTCGCAATCGTTCACAGGATCGATTCCAAGACTAATAAGGACAAAGGAATGTCAAGAGAAGAAATCATAGCTGCAATCAACGAAGAAATCAGCCGCCTTGAAAAGGTTCGCGCGCTGCTGCATGGCTCAGGTTCAAGCAAGATCATTACCGGAAATATTTCCGGAACAGGCAAAAAGCGTCACCTGAGCGCTGAAGCACGCAAGCGCATCGCGGATGCACAGAAGCGCCGCTGGGCCAAGCAGAAGAAAGCTGCTCCCGCAAATAGCTCTAAATAAGTCGAACATACTTTCTTTTGCAGATGATCAAGGTTAAGCTCCTTCACCCCGATGCCCGTGTGCCTAGCGTCAATTACGCGGGCAGCGATCTTGGCTATGACCTCTACTCAGTTGAGGATGTAATTCTTCATCCCGGCATTCCTGTTAAAGTTCGCACCGGAATCGCAGTAGAAGGCCCGGACGGCTGCGGCTTTGTTCTGGGCGACCGCTCATCCATGGCGGCCAAAGGCGTCACCTATGCCGGAGGCAGGATCGACGCCGGTTACCGCGGTGAAATTCTTGTATGCCTGATCAACGTAAACCAACCACAGTATTCCCTGCGCGTCATGCGCGATGCGCAGGGGGCGCTGTCAGACGCAGCGTTGGAACAGACAGACGTAAGCGTCGTCATTCACAAGGGGGACAAGATTGCCCAGATGTCGCCCTTTCAGGCTACTACCCATCTTGAAGTTGTCGCGGTAGAAGAGCTGGCCGAAAGCAGCCGCGGCGCCAAGGGCTTCGGGTCAAGCGGACGCTAGCCTGAAGACTTGAAAAAGACCGTCATTCTGCCCCTGAGTCTGAATAAGAAGAAGAGGAAGGGAAAGAATCTCAACGATGTTTGCTAAATCATGAATTGTGGTTGTCAGAATCACAGATCAATTTCATTTCTTCCTCAGATAAGCATCGGTTCCCTGTATCCAGTCTTCTCGCGGCGGCGCAAAAACATCTAAGTCGACCGTGTCTTCCAATGCTTCAGCGCTGTGCTTTACGTTCGGCGGGATTACGAGCATCTCACATGCTGCTACCGTGACAACTTCATCGCCATTAAGCCTAAAACGTAAGGCTCCTTCCAGAATGTAGGTAATCTGTTCGTTGTGATGGCTGTGCTCCGGAACAATACAGCCTTTGCGCAGAAACAACCGCGAGAGCATTGCCTGTTCACCATGCACAAACTGCCTGTCAAGCAATGGATTCAGGTGCTCGACAGCAATTTCGGAAAGCCGTTCGTGTTTCCAGCGGTTCGATGACATCTTCATTTTCACTCCATCCTTTACTATGAACCTAATCATGGAAACAGGACTGAAGAATCGTGTCGCTATCGTCGCCGCGTCCAGTCAGGGGATTGGCAAAGCTACTGCTCTTTCATTTGCTGCTGAAGGTGTGCACCTTGCATTATGCGCCCGCCGGCAAGAGCCCCTGGATGCTGTGGCGCGTGAAGCCTCCGAACGCTTTCGCGTAAAAACATTTACATCTGCGTTTGACGTGAGTGATGATGCCGCGGTGCGCAGCTTCGTTAAATCCGCGCATGAACAGTTTGGGCAAATCGACGTATGCGTAACCAATGCCGGTGGTCCTCCTGCCAAGCCGTTTCTCTCAACCACCATGGACGAATGGGAGCACGCCTGGCAGCTGAATCTACGCAGCATCGTCTCCTTTGCGCAGGCGGTCCTTCCCTACATGCAGCAGCGGAAGTGGGGCCGCATTGTTACGCTTACTTCCTATACCGTGAAACAACCCGTACCGGAACTTGTGCTTTCGAACTCCATTCGTGCCGGAGTGATGGGCCTGGTGCGGTCGCTCGCCGGACAGTTTGGCCCCGACGGCATTACCGTAAATAACGTTGGGCCGGGATTCACCTCGACTGACCGCGCAACAGAATTGCTGGAAAAACGTGCAACAAACCGAGGCGTGCCCCCAGAACAAATTGAACATGAACTGCTTCAGGAGATTCCTGTCCGGCGCATGGCCAAACCAGAAGAAGTAGCCGCAGCGATTGTCTGGCTGGCCTCGGAACAAGCTGCCTGCGTTACAGGACAAACTCTTCTAGTGGACGGTGGGGCGTATCGGGGACTTTAAATAACAGAAAACACAGGATGTTCTCCGCAAATACGGAGATAATACATTTATGAAAAATAGGGCGCACCTATAATAAAAAGATGCGTTTCAGGAAATACCTATTCGCCGGGGCGGCAGCTCTGGCATTGTTTTTTATTCCTCATCTTTCCTTCTCTGCAAGTACTGGGGATGTTCCTGCGAGCCCTGAGCAATACCGCCTTCGTCTCTACCATCTGCATACACGCGAGCGCATTGATGTAGTGTATCGCGTTGGCAATACGTACCTTCCTGATGCTGTTCAGCAGCTCGATCACTTCCTGCGCGATCATCGCACCGGAGACGCCAAGAACTATGACGTAAGAGAATTCGACCTGCTGCACGATCTGATGACGAAACTTGGCCATCCGAACGGAGAGATCGACATTGTCTGCGGATATCGCACGCCCTGGAGCAACAATTTCCTTCGCGAGCACGGGCATGGCGTGGCGCTGCACAGCCAGCATATGGAAGCTAAAGCAATCGATATCCGCATTCCCGGAGTGCCGACGGCAGAGGTGCGCGATGCTGCTCTTTCCATGCAGCGCGGCGGCGTTGGCTATTACGCCTCATCTGACTTTGTGCATGTCGATGTAGGCCGCGTCCGCCATTGGTGACTGCGCGTCAAGCGGGACTCGCCTTCGGCGTCATTCCTGCTACTAGTTGCTGGCTCGCCTTATGCGCTTGGTTGCGCACCCGTTTTTGCAGATTGTGGAGAAAAGCATCTCCGTTTGGACATCACCGGTTTCTAAAGTGTCGCTGTTTATACAGTTTTCGCGCAGACGAAACCGACTACGGTAGGCTTTCGGCCTTGGTAGACTCAGCAGTCTGATCACTCCAGGCCTTTTGTAAGGACTGAATCATCGTCTGAGGTGTGATCACTCCTTCAACGTGACGCGCCTCACTCCGACTAACGACCGGTAGTATGCTTGGATTCTTTCCAAGACGTTCCAGAACCAATTCGAGGGGGTGGTCGGGATGAACATGGGCGTGATCTTTGATCACAAGATGGGCAATTGGGTCGGCCATCATTCCGGATTGAAGTGCGTGATCGATTTGATCGCGTGTAACAAGCCCCGAGTACAACCCGTTTTCGCCAACCAGAAAACCGTTCGCTTCAAGTTCGACCATCAACCTTGCAGCATCTTCAACTGAAACAACCGGCGCGAGAAGGATGAATTCTCTCGTCATGATGTCCCTCGCCCGCCAAGTTCCAGCCGGCATGTCGGCGCCAATCTCGGGCAGATGTACATGGTCCTGATGAAGCAATGCGCGGTACAAGGAGATTGGTTGATACCGCCTTGAAATCCAGAAGCTGATCATATTCGCAATCATCAGGGGCACCAGGACCTGGTAATCCTGAGTGAGTTCGAAAATCATGAACACCGAAGTCATCGGAGCACGGATAATTCCCGCAAAGAGCGTACCCATGCCGACCAGTGCATATGCGCCAGGATCGCCGGTTGGAAATGGCGCAAAGCGGTGCACCAGCACACCAATAGCTCCGCCCGCCATTGCCCCGAGGTAAAGGCTGGGAGCGAAGATACCTCCAGCATTTCCTGAGGCGTACGAGATCACCGTCGCAACCAACTTTGCTGCGCACAACAGCACCAGCGTCTTCAGTAAGAGACCACCATTCAATGCCTGATCGGCATACTCATATCCCACGCCGAGCACCTGCGGGAAGAAAATCAGAATGATTCCAATCATCAACCCGCCCATTGCCGGCTGGTAGATTCTGGTTCGCATGGGCATGCGGAGAAACATCGCACGGAGCCAAAGCAGACTTTTGCAAAAGGCGAGAGAAATAGCACCACCGGCAACTCCAAGCACCGCGTACGCAATCAATTCAGCTGGGTGAACCAGGTGATATTGAGGAACATGGAAAATGGGGTTATTGCCGAGGATGGAACGTGCGACGATCACGGAAGCAACCGATGCCACTACCGTGGAACCAAGCAAGGCCGCGTTCATGTCGCCAATAATTTCTTCCAGGGCGAATAGTACTGCCGCAACCGGGGTATTGAATGCCGCAGACAAAGCTGCAGCCGACGCAACCGGAATTAAGCTCTGTGCACGTGTGGCGGACAAATGAAACCGCTTCCCGATTGAGGAGGCGATACCAGCCCCAATCTGCACGGATGGGCCTTCTCGTCCCATAGAGTGCCCGGAGCCGATGCAGAGCACCCCAGTCAGAAACTTTCCAAAAGCCACCCGTGCTGGTATGTGTCCCTTGTGGAGGTGATAGGCGGCTTCAGTCTGGGGAACTCCACTGCCTCGAGCTTCCGGGAAGAATCTTGCCAGCAAAAAACCCGTGACCAGGCTCACTCCTGTCGGAACCAGGATGAGGCGCAGGTAAGACGGCGATATGCCGAAGAACAGGTATGTTGCGCCTTTAATCGCCAGTGTGAAGAGTACCGCTGCAAGCCCGGCGAGAATCCCAATAATGATAGTGATCGCAAGAAAGATGTGATTCTCGCGCAGGCGCAGCCGCTGAATAAGCGGTAGGCCAGGAGAGCTCATAGTCGAGCACCATTGTGCTGGAGGCCGATCAGAATCAACGCCTGATCCGGAGCCGAAGGCTCTCCGCAGCTATCTGAGGCTGCCTTTTGCATCCTGAAGATAAGACCCATGCCTGCGCCCACCTTATCGGAGTCAGGCAAATGCTCCGGCCTGTTCAGTGTGGGCTCCATTGCGAGAGCCTCTGCTTTCAGCGACTGCAGCCCTGCACTGTTCTTGCTGTTGAGGTTCTGGTTCAGGCAGTTCTCCAGCCTCTGGAGAGTGCGGGCAAAGTCTGGAATGAGCCGGCGCTGCCGCTCTTCGGCGGTGAGATGCGGGGTCAGTGGGTCGTCAGCCAGTACCATCTCTGTAATCGAGAGAAGCTGACGCGCTTTTTCGGATTGTGGATCGAGATCCAACGAGGCTTTCAGGTATTGTTTGGCTTTTCTGTAATCCCCAAGCTGGAACGATGTTTCTCCCGCTCCTGTCAGCGCCTCAACGTTGTGACTGTCCAGCAGGGATGCTTCGCTGTAGTCCTTCAACGCGTGCTGGATATTCCCAGCTTCAATATAAAGTTTTGCTGCCTCTATCCAAGAGGGCGCCAAATCCGGCAGCTCGGTTTCAAGTATGAGCAGTTCGGAAGATGCCAAATTCCTTTCCTGGTGCGCTAGAAGGAAATGAATTAGCTCGATCCGCAGTTGCCGTCGCCGCACATCGATGCGACTGTCAGTCCATCGACCGTATAAGGCATTCTGGTAGTAGCGCACAGCGTCAGAGATTTCTCCCTGCCTGGATGCAAGTCGGGCCAGATAGATATTGACCTCTGCATTTTCAGGATCTGCCTCCCGCAACCGAAGCAGCAATTGCTGTGCTTCGGCATTGTGATTGCCGACAGCCAAAGCGTCGGCCAGCGCCAGGGCATAGTTCCGGTTGTACCGAGTGCCGGCAGTTGATCTGCGAAAGGCCTCAATCGCCTTCTCGATATTGCCTGAGGCCATGTACCCTCGGCCTTGTTCATACCAGATGCGGGCAATCCGAACTTCCATCTGCTGTTCTCTTGCCGCCATCGTCCTCGTAAAAACGAAAACGCCGGAAGTAGTAAGGGCGAGAGCAACCAATAGAAAGATCTCTTTGTTCAGTTTGCTAGGTGTTACTCCTTCGCGCACAGTATGCAGGCTCCGGAAGCTGACAATCGCGGAGTTCATTATAGTTGCTTCGGCCACTGCAGCGCTGCGGGCTTTGCATTGGCAGGAGTAGAGGGTGTACTCTAATTTTCGCGTTGCGATTCATGAACGTAATCTGACACGTCACAGCCAGCGCTTCACGAACGCTGCAATGAGTACCGCCGACGAGCTTCGGGAACCGAACATCTTATTGAGAAACATTCTGTTCGCGATGGATTTCTCACCTGACTCGCTACGGGCGTTTCCCTTCGCAGTTGCCATTGCGCTTCACTCTCGCGGCAAGGTTTTTGTAGCACACATCGTACCGGGTAAAGGTGGCGAAACAGCGACGCTGAAAGAACGAGCTTCTTTGGACAAGTTATTAGAGATTGCCACGGAGATGGGCTTGAACGACTCACCTGGGCGTCTGCGCGACGTTCCTCACGAAGTTCTCGTGGATCATGGAGGTATCAGCGCGCGTCTTCTGGCAACCGCAGACAAGTGCAAGATTGATCTGGTCGTGATCGGTACGCACGGTTGGCGCGGGATCAGAAAACTGTTGAAGGGATCGTCTGCACAAGAAATCGCATGCCTCGCAACTCGGCCGGTGCTGGCCGTTGGTCCCGGAGTTTCGGGTCAATTTGACTTCAAACTTATTCTCTATGTGACAGACTTTCTGCCATCCTCCATCCACGCTTTGCCCTATGCTGTTTCATTGGCACAAGGGTATGGTGCGAAGCTATTGGTTTTACACGTGAACGACTCGGATAGCCACGAGAAGCCCATTGAAGCAGCAGCGAAAACCTCAGAGTTTCTCGGTGAATATTTAACCGGCTATGCGATGAATGTCACGCCAGGGAAGTCCAACGTTATTGTCGATTTTGGGCCGCGCGCAGACCTTATCGTTGAACACGCTACACGCCGACAGGTGAACCTTATTGTTATGGGACTGCATCACCTGGGTAGTATCAAGGCTCGAATCGCGTCTCATCTGCCCGGCTCGATCCCTTACGAGGTAATATCCAAAGCGAGCTGCCCTGTCTTGATAGTGCCGTCTACCTAGACAGACATCTTAAGCAGTTGATATCGACGCTATTTCACTTTATGTGTCTGCCTACAGTTAACCGGCCCAGAGATAAAGCGACCAACGGAAGCGAAACGGGAGCATACCACTCACATCGGCAGGAGTGGCGCGCAAAGCGCGCTGCTGCCTGGACGGCCAGTCCTTAGCCTGGATACGGCATGCCCTTTGCCAGCACATCTTCAAGCTCCTTATCGTGGCCGTAGATGTCATCGAAGAAATGCACGGAGCCGTCTTCTTCGACGATTGCGGTAACATACAGAATCAAAACAGGAACACGAGTTGCGAGGTTCACCTGCTGATTGTCTGGCCCGGACTGCATCGCTTGCTGCACTTTATCGAGTGTCCAGGGAGGCTGGTTTCGCAGCAAATACGCTGCCAGATCGACTGGCTTCTGCACGCGGATACATCCATGGCTGAAATCGCGCCGTGACTGCGAAAACAGCTGCGGCGCAGGTGTGCTGTGTAGATAAACATTGTGCGCGTTCGGAAAGATAAATTTCACCAGGCCGAGCGCATTGTCGGGACCCGGCTTCTGTCTGACAGTGAGCTTGCCTGCGCGCAGCTGCGCCAATACTGAATCGCTGATGGGGCCGCTGGTGATAACTTTTCCGCTAAAATCGGTCACTTCGAAATTTTTGTTGGCGACGTAATTCCGGTTTTTGACAATGGCCGGAATCGTCTCGCCGCGAAGAATACCGGACGGAACATTCCAGTAAGGCCGAAAGACAATGTATTGAATGTTATCGGTAAACACCGGCGTTTGATGGCGCACAGCTTTGCCGGTCACAACATTCATTTGGAGCGCTATCTGCTGATTGGGGCCGTAGGCCCGCAGCACAAATTCAGGCACATTCACTACAACCGGCGGCGTGGGAAAGTTTGGCGGCAGCCAGCGCCAGCGCTCCAGTGCATCCTGCAACTGATGCACACGCTGGGTGAGCGGCACATTGAGCTGCCGCACGGTGTCCTTGCCAATTTTTCCGTCCGCGCCCAGGCCATGCCGCGCTTGAAAATGCTTTACTGCATCCACTAGAGCACCCTTGTAGATGCCGGAAGATGTGTCGATCTGAGCATTTTGAGGCAGATCGCCGAGCAGTTGCAGGCGCTGTGCCAACTGGCTGACACCGGCGTACGAATCGCCAGGCGCTATGCCCTTTGACGGCTCGGGCACGGGCGGCCCATCGCCCTTTGCTGCAAGCTGCAAATACTGTTGCAAAGCAGCTTCGGTTCGCTTGTAGCCGTTATAGGGCGGCTCCACACCGTCGAGCACAGACTGTACATTCTGGGCGTGAATCAGCTCCTGCGTGAGAAATAACGGCAGGTCGTATTTTTTCTGCTCAATATCGATGCCGAAATCAAAATGCTTGGGATTTACGCGGCCAATATGCAGGTCGGAGATATACCGCATGGTGCTGACAGTGAGCGCCGCATCGCAGCGCGCCACTGTATCCGGATTCGCTGATTTGACCGCATTCAACCGCTCCTGCCAGCGGGAGGCATCATAGTCATCCGGGTTCAGCCCCTTCTGCTTGCTGCCTTCGAGCACCTGAATGACGGCCAGAGCCTGCGAAGTTGGCTGGCCATTACTGATCCAGATAGGCGAAAAGTTCGACGCCTCATATACATGCTGAAAGTGCAGACGGTAATCAGAGAAATCAGGCCAGCGCAGGTCGGCAAGCTTGCCACTGTTGGCAATTTCATGCAGGCGTGAAGAGACCGCTGTTAAGTCAACTGACGCCGCGCTTGTCTGCGTTGCGGAGACTGGCTGCCCTTTGCAGCCTCCAGCAGCAAAGCAGACTAACAGGGCCAAAGCGTAGAGAGAATTCCGACGGCCAGATTCGAGCATCGCTTATTAAATCACCAGAGCAGGGTTCAGAATAAGCGCAGTCTCCCATCCTGTCACGCAAAAAAGCGCGCAACAGGATGGGGCAGCCAGCGGTGTGCTTTATTGGAGAAAAGCAGGTACTGCGCCCAGAGTGACGGTGTGATTCATGCGAGGAAAACTAATCCAGATTGAAATTCACTGTCTGCCCTACTTGCAGATTATGCGCTTTGATCGAGCCTACCGGCAGTTCCAGAACATACAGCGAAGTGGCATGTCCGCCATAAGAGGGACAGCTACTCGCTTTACCTTTGCATGGCGGCGTTCTTGGTGAAAGCTCGACGATGCGGCGGTCCGCATCCATCCATACAATGTCGAGGCCTATCTTGCAGTTGTACATCCAGTAGCCGTATTCTCCGGGGTGGTCATGAATGAAAAGCATGCCGCGTCCCTGCGGCAGGCTGGAGCGCTCCATTAATCCAAATGCACGCTCGGCTTCGGTCTTCGCCAGTTCTACATGAACGGTTGAACCATCCGGAAGCATGATCAGTGTGTCAGCGGGCCGTGGTGGCACGCGGTGAATGACCGGCTCGCTTTCCTGGGCCAGAAGTAAGGTCGTGCTTCCGCAAACCAGCAATGCGGCCAGCAGACAGGCAGTCCATTTCTTTCGCATCGATTTTTATTGTAGAGCCATTGCATGGAGCAGCTGCCGCCGCGCCTTACTGCACCTGCGATACTTCCACCATATCTGGAATTTCTTCGAGCGGATAGCCGAGACGCTTCCACTCGTCGTAGCCTCCGCGCAATGGTCGCACGCGATAGACGCCTGCTTTGCGTAGCGTGAGGGCCATCTTTGCCGAGGTCGCCTCGCTGGGGCAGGTGCAGAAGAGGACCACGTCGCGGTCGCGCGGAATCGAGTCACTGCGCTCGACCAACTTGTCCGGCGTGAGCATCACTGAGCCGGGGATTGTGCGCGGATCCGGCAGGTAGTCGAGCGGATGGCGCAGATCGATGATATAAACTTGCTGCTCGTGATCGAGCATCTGCTTCAATTCATCGGGCTCGACACGCGCTGCGCGCATTTCCTTGATAAAGGCTCTCTGGCGGACGAACCGGTAGACAAGAAAACCGATCAGCAGCAGAACGAAAAGAACCCCGGCCGCATGGGTGACGCTGGGGAATGTGTTGGGATGATGCTTCAGAAAATCGCCGAAGAAGCGGCCGCCAAGCACAAAGGCCAGCGCCCACAATAAAGCTCCAGTGGCGTCATACAACAGGAAGAGATGCAGCGCCATACCTGTCTGCCCCGCAATGGGCGCAGCCACGGTGCCGAGCCCGGGAATGAATTTCGCCAGCAATAATGCGCGTTCGCCGTTGCGCGTGAAGTAGCCTTCAGTCTTCTTGACGCAGGTGTTGCTTTCCATCGAAAGACGGCAAAGCAGGCGCACGACTAATCCGCCATAACGCTTGCCCATGAAATACCAAAGGGTATCGCTGACCAGACATCCGATGACCACAGCAAGAAGCACGAGCGGCAGATTCAACTTATGCGTTGCTGTGAGTGTTCCGGAGGTGATCAGAATGGGGGCGCTGGGAATGGGCACGCCAAGCTGTTCGGTCATCACCCAGAAGAACAGGATGAAGTAACCGTATTTCATAAAAAAACTGAGTGCGACTGGCATGACGATCCTGCGGACTTAAGGATGTCATTTTGATGCGCAAATGGCAATGCAGGACGCAAATTTCAAGGGAAAGCTACTGATTCTGCAGCATTCTATCTCGACAGCCGGGCGCTCACAGTTACGAAATTCGGGCGGAACGAGATGCTGACCCGGTTGGGGCTCAATATTTAGATTGGATTTGTGTACGCGTAATTCTCCATTCTGACGGCCAACGGGAGGAAGAATCTCAACAAAGCGTGATTGAGCCACCATAGTTGAGATTCTTCGCTGTGCTCAGAATGACGATCTCCTATTAAGGGCTTTCCTGCGTAAAAACCGAGATTAAGACTCGTTTTCCGGTTTACCTTGCGAAGACCAGCGGCATCTCTACCAGGTGTTCGCTGATAAACCAGACCTGCATTTCATTGGTGCGGATGACATCGCTGACGAGGAGGTCATTTGTGCCATCGTCACCGAGATCAGAGGCCTTTTGGGCCAGTTTGCGGGCATCGTCAAGGATGATCCTGTGCGCTTCAAGCAAGCGCGAAATGATGACCGGAACTTCTTCGCGACCCTTCGGCGGACGCTCCAGACGCGTCATTTCAGCAATGTCGGGCGCCATCGCGATACTGACGCCGCCCAACATCTGAATCCGCTCCGCCAGCCCGTCAACCAGCTCTACCTGCTCGTCGAAATGCTTATCGAAGAGAAGATGCAGTTGATAAAAAGTGGGGCCGCTCACATGCCAATGTGATTTTTTGTAAAGATCGCGCAGGCTGGCCGTGTCCGCCAGAAGGACATTCAGTCTTTCTGTAATCTCAAGGCGGGCATCTTCATTCAATCCGATGGGCATGTCATGAATAACAGTGCCGAACTTCTGGATTTCTTTGGCTTTCTGGTGCCAGTGCGGGGTGATCCGGTCAATTTTTCCGGCAGACGGAACTTCTTTCAGGGCAGTTTTGCTGCTCATGGTTCATTCCTCCGATTGCTAATTAGATGCTTTCGGGAGGAATCTGCTCCGAGTTGTTGCTGGTTGTTAGTGCCCAGTCGCCAGGTTTTCGTTGAAAATTCAACTGGCAACTGAGCACTGAGCACTGACAACCGTTTCTTACCTTACTCTCACCCTCGGAACGACCGACATGCCGGGGCGGAGCAGATGGTCTGCGTTCTGTGTGTGGTCCGTCAGGTCAATTCGGACCGGGATACGCTGCACCACCTTGACGAAGTTTCCAGTGGCATTTTCCGGCGGGAAAAGGCTCAAGACTGAGCCGGTCGCCCCGCCAATCTGGGTGACCCTGCCGTCGTACCTGCGATTATATGCATCGACACTGACGGTCACGTGCTGCCCCGGACGCATGTGCGCAAGCTGCGTTTCCTTGAAGTTGGCAGTGATCCAAATGTCATCAAGGGAAACAAGCGTAGCCATGACCTGTCCAACGCTGGTGTTTTGTCCGACTTCAACGCTCTTCTTGGTCACAATGCCGGCGACGGGAGAAAGGATTCTGGTATAGCTGAGGTTCAGCTTTGCCTGATCGAGCGCAGCGCGCGCCTGCTGCACCTGCGCGGCTGCCTGATCGGCGCGGGCCTTCTGAATCGCAACCTGTTGCGGCGCGGTCTGCGCATTCCTGAAAGACGCCTGCGCAGACGCCACCCGGTCCTTGGCCACGCGTACATTGGCCTGGGCAGCTGCGAGATTCGCTTTTTCCTGATCGACGGCCGCTTGGTTAGCGTTTGCTGTGGCTACAGCAGCATCAAACTGTTGCTTTGAAATTACGTCTCTTTGCACCAGAGGCGTGTAGCGCTCCAGATCAAGCTGCGCTTTCTTGTTGTTGGCGTCTGCCTGCGCAACAGCAGCCTGCGCAGCCTGCAGCTGCCGTTCAGCCTGCACAACCTGCGCGTTGGCGCTGGATACATCGGCTCCGGCTGAACTAAGCGTGCTGCCTGTGCTGACGTGCGTTACAGGAACATTGACCTTCGCTGCTTCATAGCTTGCTTCA
>DATAQW010000411.1:0-3611 GCA_036264445.1 Pseudacidobacterium sp. | reverse complement strand
GTTCGCTTTCGAGCAGCGGACAGTTGCAACCCTGATTGCCGAAATTCGAGATAGCGCCGTTCAAAAAGTCGTAAGAAGGAGAACCAGAAGTATCTCCCGCACTGGTATTCAAATTTGGAATGCCGGCTGCGGTTGCCGGAGCAGTTCCGGTGTCGAATTTGTTTTCAGCAACGTGATACGCCAGAAAACCAAAGCGGAAATCGGTAAGCAGGTTTGGATGAATCGCCCAGTCAAAGCCCGCCGCCACACTCTGATTCTGCACCTGATCATTTCCAGTAGTGTTGCCGATGCCGAATCCCGTTCCGCCTGCAGCGCCAAAAACAGGAGCACCAAAGAGCCGATAGTTGGCGTAGTCATAGCGGCCAAACGCATGAATGTTGCCCGTCACCTGGTGATCGATGCGAACATCCGCCTGGTCGCCATTGTTGCTCCCGTTTCCAGACGCAACGTAGTTATTGGTGATGCCGGTTGTTTGTGGAGCAGGCAGCTGATTGAGCAAAGTAATTGCCTGCGGCGAAAGCACGGAAAGTGGTACCGCATTTGCGGGATATGTCTGGCCCGTTTGCGGATCAAAAACCTGCGTTGCGTATTCACTCAGGTTACAAGTGCCCGAACCGCTCAGGCAGGTGCTGCGCACCAATGCAGATGGCACATTTTGCTGTACAGATGTGCCAACGCGTTGCCGCGTTCCCTGGTAGTCGAGGAAGAAGAACGCCTTGTCCTTTAAGATCGGGCCACCCAGCGACCCGCCGAACTGGTTGTAGACAGAGCTTGGAATAAACTTTCCCGTTACCGGGTCGGGCTGGAACTGAGTAAACGGATCGCGCGCTTCCTGCGCATCGCTGCGGCGAAATTCAAATACATCGCCATGAAATGCATTGCTGCCGGAGCGCGTCTGCGCCGTCACAACGCCGCCGACAGCACCGCCAAACTCTGCGGGATAATCTTGTGAAGTCACCTTCATTTCGCTGATCGAATCCAGCGTCGGATTAATCACGATCAGACCATCGACTGGCTCGCGGTTGTCCGTGCCATCGAGTACCCAGCCCACCGTGCCATAGTTGCTGCCATTGCTCTCAGTCGCAACCGTGCCCTGCGGGTTCTCCGTTGGATCGATGCTGAAGCTCGACCGCTGCACACCAGGAGTGAGCAGCGTGAACTGGCTGAAATTGCGGTCCAGGCTGGGCAGTGTCTGCACCTGCTGACTGCTCAGCACCTGCGCCACGTCGGCGCGGTCTGTCTTGAGCGGAGGCGCTGCTGTTGTAACCGTCACTGTCTGCGTCGCGCCAGCGGGCTGCAATTGCAGATTGATTTGCGGCGACGTGTCCGCAGATACGGAAACGTTATCTGCTTCGGCCGGGGTAAAGTTCGCAGCCTCGCCCTTGACCGTGTATACGTCAGGAATAAGTCTGTTTACCGTATAGTTGCCGCTATCGTTTGTCGTTACCTGTTGCGATGTGCCTTTGCTCACATCCGTAACGGTTACAGTTGCATTGGGAATGATCGCCCCGGTGCTATCCGTTACTGTTCCATTGATTGAACCGAAAACCGCCTGGGCAACTGCGCTGCATGGGGCGAGGAAAATAAGTCCGATCAATACGATGGAAAAGGTAATGAGAATGGGGAGGGATGCTGATCGCCCGCGGTGCGACGATACAGCAGGACAACGGTACTGCTGATTCATGGTATCTACTGCCTCCAAACAGAAGGATGCGGAGCCGGGCAGAAGGATGCTGAGTTAGATATTAACGAAATAGTTACCCTTGCAGGCGTACCTACTCCTTGAGCTGGTTTCGCATCTGCTATTTCGATGCTTGTACTACGGCTTGGGTAGCAGAAAGCGCGAAGAAAAAAATCCGCGTAGGATAAGGAATTAACCCATATGCTGCTGTTGGAATGGGAAGAGCCAGATGAATCCAGTCACCACGCGAATCTCACCTAGAGGATCGTTTGAAAAGACGCTGGCCAGTGCCAAGCGCACGATGCTCTTGAGCGAAATCGTTCGTCTGGCCATCGACAGCTTCCGGGCAAGCAAGGTGCGCTTCATGCTGACTGCGCTCGGCATGGTGATTGGCTCGGCCTCTCTCATTCTCGTCGTCACCATTGGGCTCACCGGCAAGCAGTACATCCTTAACCTGCTGCAGAGTATCGGCACGAACATGGTGTACATCGAGTACTCAGGTGGAGGCACCGGTTCCGTCAATAATTTCCAGAGTGACTACCTGACTCGTGAGGACGAGCGAGCCGTCGATGAGCGGGTGCCCGCGGTGATGTACTCCTCACCGATGCTCGAAATGCACGATCGCATCAGCATCAATGGCACGGAAAAACAATTACTCGTGTTGGGGGTTAGCCCCGAGTATCGCCAGGTGCGAAATCTCAAAGTGCTTTCGGGCCGATTCTTCGACGATCAGGATGAGGTCAGCCATGAAAAAGTGGCTGTTGTCACCCAGATTTTCGCGCAGGAAATGTTCGGCAGCCAGGACGCTGCGATCAATCAAAGATTCAACCTCAGCGGCATTCCATTCACGATCATTGGAACATTTAAGGAGAGCGTCGATACATTTGGACAATCTGAAATCGCGGATCAGACGATTCTCATTCCCTATTCCGTGGGTCGCTATTTCACCGGCACCGATTTCGTAAAACAAATCTTCTTCACGATTCGCGATCCAAAGGATGTAGACGAGGCTTCTCGCCAGATTGTTCAGGTAGTGAGCGGGCGCCATCTCAAAAATTCGGTCTACAGGGCAAGCACCCTGACTGAGCTTTTGACGACGGCAGCCATGATCGCAAATGCACTTACCATTGTTCTTTCGCTTGTGACCGCTGTCACCCTCGCCGTGGGCGGTGTGGGCATCATGAATATCATGCTGGCTACGGTACGCTCGCGTATTCGCGAAATCGGTATTCGCAAGGCGCTGGGCGCCACCGCGCGCGAAATCAAGCTCCAATTTCTCATTGAAGCTATTTTTATATCGCTGAGTGGTGGCATCGTGGGAACGATCGTCGGTCTTGCCGTACCGATTTCTATCCGTATTTTTACGGACTACCAGATTCCAATTCGGGGTTGGTCCGTGATCATCGCGCTTACTACCTCGACTCTTGTTGGCGTGATCTTCGGAACATTGCCCGCGAACCGCGCGGCACAGCTTGATCCGGTCGAGTCACTCAAATACGAATAGCGAAGATTTTGCTGTCAGTGCGGTCAGCATGATTGGAGATTTTTCTCAATCGTGCTGACCGCCTGCAAACTACTGTGAACTACTTGATTTGCGTGTTTGGGGGAATCACAGCCACGGCAATCTGCATTTGTGTGCCGTCGGGTAAACGAACATTTTTCCCTTTCGAGGTAAATGTGCCTGAATTCGACTGATGAATGTCGCTCTGCAAGGCGACGTCCGTCATGCCTGGCTGGCTGGCCTGTGGTTGCGACTGGTCTGACGTGCCAGAGCCCACAGTTGGCGAGGGAGCGGGTCGCGGTTGCGAAGACTGCGTGCTGCCTCCCCCCCCGCCTCCGCCATTCGAAGCTGCGGGCCCACTAGGCAGCGCTGCTGCGCCACCGCCATCACCGCCGCCCTGATTCGTAGCTATCGCGTTCGCTGGCGGTG
>DATAQW010000408.1:0-15328 GCA_036264445.1 Pseudacidobacterium sp. | reverse complement strand
GCCGTAGTTTCAGTGATCAACAGGTCAGTAAACAAAGGCGCTGGCGATGTGGATACCTTGCCGATCACCACAGACAATGCCGGCCCGCTCTCCGGGACTGGCAGCAAGGCTCTGCCGCGCGTCAGCCTTCGCGCAGTGGATCAGAATATCCCTGTATCCTATGCAAGCCAGTACAACCTTGCCGTTCAGCACGAGATTGCCCGCGCGGGTGTTCTATCGCTCGAATATTCCGCCTCCAGGGGCATTCATCAGTACACAATCTCCAACATCAACCGGCAGTATTATGGCAACATCTTTGAGGGAGACGATCCGAACAACTCTCCTGGAAATGCTCTGAATTACCAGTATTCGAACATCAACTATCGCGCCGCAAATGGCGACAGTTATTACCAGTCGCTGAATGTGCGCTTCGAGGCTAACAACTTTGCTAACCAGGGGCTGCAGATTGTCTCGAACTACACCTACAGCCATTCCATGGATACGCTGAGCTCGACCTTCAGCCAGTCCGGAAATAACTTCAACCTCGGCAACCTTGATCCATTCAACGTCTCCTATGACCGTGGAAATTCGGATTATGATGCACGCCACAGGATCGCTCTGGGAGCTGTCTATGTGCCTAAGTTCCTGGAGTTGAGTCAGGCATCTCCTACTGTGCGCACTCTGGCAGGCGGCTGGACATTTGCTCCGATCTTCAGCGCCAACTCCGGAACTGCCTTCAACATTTACGACTGCACAAACGGGTTCTATACCTGCCCACGCATCGTGAATGCTCCAGGACTCAAGTTCAGGGGAAATGCCCGGCAAGTTGCAGGGGTGGCGAACACGTACAACTTTATCGATCTGCCTACTGCATCGGCCAATCCATATGTCGATCCGATTGCGGGGGTTTCTGATATGCCTACCTGCAACGGCAGCAATTGCTTCCTGAATCCGGGGCTGGGGCGGAACCAGTGGTATGGTCCAGCTTTCTGGAATCTGGATTTTGGCACCTATAAGAACTTCCGCATAAGTGAGAAATTCCACATGCAGTTCCGCGGAGAGTTCTACAACATCTTTAATCATCACAACCTGTACGTGAATGGTGGCACAGCGGACTTCTCTCAGGTCACCTCCATTCAGGCAGCAAAGGGTGCACCTGGAGGTACCTCCGGCCCTGGGGATGAGCGCCGGAACGTGCAGCTTGCATTGCGATTTGAGTTCTAAGTCTCAGTGCAATGGCTACAGGGATAAAGGCATGGTAAAAATTCCAGGCCTTTATTCTTGTAAGACGACTATTTCTTCGATGTCTTCTTAACCGCCGCTTTCTTTGCTGGAACCTTTACAGCCTTCTTCGTCGCCGTTGATTTCTTCCTCACCGCCGCGGTCTTCTTCGTGAGCGCGGTCTTCAGTTCTTCAACGTCGATAGCGCGTGCGGATTTCCACAACCGCTCCAGATCATAGAAAGCGCGTTTTTCATTCAGAAAGATGTGGACCACGAAGTCGACATAGTCCATGAGAATCCACTCGCCCAGTTTGCGGCCTTCCACCGAGTTCGGATAGGTGCTGAAGTTGCGCTTCAGGCGCAGCTCGATCTCGTCGCCGATAGCCTGCGCCTGACGGTCATTCGCTGCGCTGGTGATGAGGAAAAAGTCGGTAAAGCCCGAATCGGCGGCATCAAGCTCAAGAATGCGAGTGTTTTCAGCCTTCTTGTCTTCGCAGGCAGCTGCGGCAGCCAGCACCATTTGACGGGTCTCAGTGGAAGCCATTCTGTAGAGGTTTCTCCTTACTGCAACGCTCCATCGTAGCTTGGAGTGGGAGGTGAATGCCAGTGCCCACCCATATCTTTTCAAGATGTGGGCACTCACTCTTATCCGCGATAAAGATTGTGCTCGCGAATATAACTGGCGACCGCCTCCGGCAGAACTTCCTTGAGTCTGGCATCCCCAGTGAGCGATTGACGGATCTCTGTCGCGGAGATGTCCTCCTGCAGGTCAGGCAGGAGATAGAGCTTGCAACGTTGTCCTTCTCGACCTGATAAATCAAAACGAAATAGGTCGGGGGATAGCTGTACATCGCCTGCGACTGTTACTCCAGCTGGCAGTACTCGTTCCATTTCTGTGAGTCCGGAACCCGGCCGACCGGCAACGATGAAGTTGCATGCAAACAGAAGATCGGCTGCGCGATGCCAGTGATGCAGGCCGAGGAATGAGTCAGCTCCAATCAGGCAGAAAAGCTGGTCGTCCGGTCCAAGCGATTTCTTCAGCTGGTTCAGCGTGTCGATGGTGTAATTGGGGTGGTTGTCGGAACGCGGTCCATCTGCCAGAGAAGCTTCGAAGCCCGGATATGGCGCAACCGCAAGGCGCACCAACGCCATGCGGTCTTCAAAGCTGGCTACGGAGCAGTCATCTTTGAGCGGCTGATGGCCCACAGGCGCGAACAAAACTTTGTCGAGATGCAAGCGGTCAGCGGCGGCTTGGGCAATAGCGAGATGTCCGCGGTGCGGCGGGTCGAAAGTGCCGCCAAAGAATGCAATCTTCATCCTGAGTTGATCGTAATCTGTCTCTATGATGGCGTATATCGGCTTTGGTTCGAATCTTCCCTCGTCGACAGGAACACCTGCGGAAACCATCGAAGCGGCATTGATGGCGCTCCATGAGCTGGGTGCCGTGATCGCGAGCTCATCGTTATATCAAACCGCTCCGGTAGGATATGCCGACCAGCCTCCGTTTATAAATGCAGTGGCCGCGATACGAACCGAATATCCGGCAGAAGCACTGCTTGAGAAGCTGCTGGCCATTGAACGGCGCTTTGGACGAGACCGCAGAAACAGTGTGCCGAAAGGGCCGCGCACTCTTGATCTGGATTTATTGCTGGTCGATGATCTGGTCATTCATACGCGGGTGCTGACTCTGCCGCATCCCGCGCTGGCGGAACGGCGCTTTGTGCTGGAGCCGCTGGCTGAGATTGCTCCGGAGCTGCGGCATCCACTTCTTGGAAAAACGATGCAGGAGCTATTGCAGGCTTTGCCGAATGAAGGAGTCCGGCGGCTGGGACCCAACCCGTAAAATCGAAAACAACGGGCCATTCATGAGAAAGAAAAAAAATGCCGGGCGTTTGCTATTGGCTTTGATTGTGTCAATGTCGTTCCTTGCTTCTCTGCCCTCCGGCATGGGGCAAATTGAGCGGACATTTTCCGGCACGATTACGGACGCGCAGGGAACTCCTGTTGCCAATGCCGAGATAACAGATGAGCACGGAGTGGTGCTTGGCACCAGTGATGGAAACGGACGCTTTCGTCTTAACGCGGCGGCACAGATTTCCATTGAGGTGAGAGTACAGGCGCCTGGATATAACGAGATAGTCACACTCCTGGAGTCGAGCTCGTCAACGCGCATTGTTCTCAATAGACAGATGGAGCAGGTCGTTGTCAGTGCATATCGCTCGCCCTTGGATACCCTCGATAGCCCGACGAGCACGCGCGTGCTGGACCAACGGCAGCTTCGAGAAGCCGCTGCGCCTGCCTTTGATGACAAGCTGCGCCAGACGCCTGGGTTTGAACTCTTTCGGAGATCCAGCTCGCTGGTGGCAAATCCTACATCACAGGGCATCTCCTTGCGTGGGCTGGGATCGACGGCTGCAAGCCGCACGCTGGTAGTTTCGGATGACGTTCCTCTGAACGATCCCTATGGCGGATGGATTCACTGGCAGGAACTGCCGGAGCTTGCGATACGCTCTGTGGAGGTCGTGCGCGGCGGCGCGTCTGACCTATATGGTTCGAGTGCAATTGGTGGAGTCATCAATGTAATTACCGCAAAACCTGGGCAGAACTCATTTGCCTTTATGACCAGCGGCGGCTCGCAGAGCTTGACTGATAGCGCGCTTCTGGGTTCGCTCAAACACGGACCATGGGTAGGGCTGCTAACAGGGGGGGGTCTCAGCACGGATGGGTACACGCTGGTTGCTCCAGATCTTCGCGGTCCGGTCGATAAGCCATCGAATGTGCATGCGCAAAATGGGCTCGTTGATCTTGAGCGCGGTATTCGTAGCAGTGGCCGAATGTTTTTACGAGGTAGCGGATTCAATGAGTCGCGCAACAACGGCACACCGTTACAAAAAAATGCTACGCGCTTGTGGCGGTATGCGGCGGGCACAGACTGGTCACAGTTGACACTGCGCTTCTACGGAAGCACAGAACATTATCGGCAAACATTTTCGGCCATCAACGCAAATCGCACTTCAGAAACGCTGACGCGTTTTGGGGAAAATCCTGCGAGCGAACTGGGAGCGGGAGCGCATTGGCGTCAGCCTGTCGGTGCATGGGCAATGGTTCTGGCTGGTGCAGATACACATGACGTGCGCGCTTCAGACAATGAAACTATCGTTGCGACGAACGGGTTCCAAAACACAACAGCGCGCCAGCGTCAGACCGGCATCTACGGGGAAGCGCTGGCTACTCCGTCAAAATGGACACTGACTGCATCGGCGCGTGTCGATCATTTTTCGAATTTCGATGCGGTGCAATGGACACAATCCGGACCAACAAACATGCCGTCATTCAGCGAGACGGTATTTGATCCGCGCATTGGCATTTCGCGGCGCATTCTGACAAATGTTGCCCTTCATGCTTCCGCGTTTCGGGCCTATCGCGCGCCTACGCAGAATGAGCTCTATCGAACTGGACAAGTCGGTCAGCAGACGACCTTACCCAATTCCAATCTGCGCTCGGAACGTGCAACAGGCTGGGAGACAGGATTCCAGGCAAACCTGCCGCGATGGCAGTCGATGCTGCGCGTGAGCTATTTCTGGACGCAGGTGAACCGGCCCATTACTGCCCTTACCCTTCAGACCACGCCGACAGCAACGCTGCTGAAACGCGAGAATCTTGGCCAGATTGAAAGCCGCGGTGTGTCTATCGACTACGAAGCGCATCCTTTCAGTTGGGCGGCGCTCACTGGTGGCTACCAATATGCAAATGCGACGGTAACGCAATACAAGCAGCAGCCGCAGCTTGTAGGCAACTGGATTCCGCAGGTGGCACGCAATATGGCGACGACGCAGCTGCGGGTAACGAATACGCGTCTTGGCGTGTTGAGTTTGCAGGGACGCATCAGCGGACGGCAGTATGATGACGATGCGAACCAATACCTTCTGCATGGATATTTCACTCTCGATGCATACGCGTCGCGTCAGTTTGGGCATCATGTCGAGTTCTTTGCTGCGGGGCAAAACCTTTTCGATCGTTCAATACAAGTAGGCAAGACACCAATTCTGACGCTGGGCACTCCTCGGGTGGCGCGCTTTGGCTTGCGGCTGCATTTTGGCGAATAAGTTGTGCGGAATCAGATCGGCTCTGGCTGCCCTTTTCCATCCTCAATGCGCAGGTGTATCTTGTTGCGCGGTGCGGATTCGGCCTTTTTATCCACTCCCTAAGTAAGCCTTCAAAATAAGCCGTCCGCCAAAGGAGCCTCCCTATGGCAACCATTGCTCTTGATCCTCGTCTCGACAAGAAAGCAGCAGACTTTATCGCGCATAAACATCGCATGTTCATTGATGGGAAGTTTGTAAATGCTGCCTCCGGCAAAACTTTTCCCGTCTACAACCCCGCAACCGGCGACGTAATGGCGCATGTGCCGGAAGCGGAAGCAGAAGACGTGAACCGTGCTGTGAACGCGGCGCGCCGCGCCTTTGATGAAGGTCCGTGGCCGAAGATGACTGCCTCGGCGCGGGGAAGATTAATCTGGAAACTCGCTGATTTGCTGGAAGAAAATCTTGAAGAGTTTGCCGAAATCGAATCGATGGACAATGGCAAACCGCTCTCGATGGCGCGTGTGGCTGACGTGCCGCTTGCAGCCGATCTCTTCCGCTATATGGCGGGATGGTCGACCAAGATCATGGGCCATACCTTTCCGATTTCGTTCCCGGGTGACTACCTCACCTACACGCTGCGCGAGCCGGTTGGCGTCGTTGGCCAGATCATTCCGTGGAATTTCCCTCTACTGATGGCGGCATGGAAGCTGGGTCCGGCGATGGCTGCTGGATGCACCATCGTGTTGAAGCTTGCTGAGCAGACTCCACTCACAGGACTGCGGCTGGCTGAGTTGATTCACGAAGCAGGATTCCCGGAGGGCGTCGTCAATGTGCTTACGGGATATGGCGAGGGCGCAGGCGCGCCGCTGGCGGCGCATCCGCTGGTCGACAAAATCGCCTTCACCGGATCGACAGAGGTCGGCAGGCTGATAGTGCATGCCGCTGCCGGCAATCTGAAGAAAGTCTCGTTGGAACTGGGCGGCAAATCGCCTGCGATTGTCTTCCCCGACGCCGATCTTGAAAAGGCGATCCCGGGTGCTGCTTCGGCTATCTTCTTTAATCACGGACAGTGCTGCTGTGCCGGATCACGCCTCTTTGCGCATGAGAGCGTCTTCGACAAAGTTGTAGAAGGCGTTTCTGATATCGCATCGAAGATTCGTATAGGCAGCGGGCTCGATCCGCAAACAGAGATGGGGCCGCTGGTTTCGGAAGAGCAGTTCACACGCGTGACTGGCTATATTGACTCAGGCATAAAAGAAGGCGCGAAAGTTGAAGTTGGCGGTAAGAAGGGCGCAGACCGTGGCTATTTCGTGCAGCCTACAGTTCTGACGCGCACAACTCCGGAGATGAAAGTGGTTCGTGAAGAAATCTTCGGACCGGTAGTCTGCGCCGTGCCTTTCTCGGACGCCGACCTCGACAACATCGCGCGCGACGCTAACAACACCGAATTCGGCCTTGCTGCCAGTGTGTGGACACGTGACATCTCCATCGCAAACAAGATGGCGAAGCGCCTGCGCTCCGGCACGGTCTGGGTCAACTGCCACAATGTCTTCGACGCCGCACTGCCCTTTGGCGGATACAAGCAATCCGGCTGGGGCCGCGAGATGGGCGCCGAAGTGCTGAACAGCTACACCGAAGTAAAAGCCGTGACCACGGCGTTGTGATGAGCAAAAAATGGGTGTCCCATCCTATCGTGCCGGTTTTGCGCGATAGGGTGGGAGATCACAAAGGTTCATTCCGATTAAACCTTCAATGCGAATACCGCTGCTCCCCCGCGGGGAGTGCTACGGCCAGTCTATTTTTCTCAGGAGGAAGCGGGCAGGTCGCGTAAGGCGTATAAGCGCAGGGAGGATTTTGCAAGCGGTTGAAGTCGAGCACTAGATGTCCAGGCTTGTCGAGGCCATTATCCGGAAAGCCGGTGTAAAGAAAGCGCGCCGCACCGTAAGTCGTCGTCCGGCTGGTGGTGTCGCGCAGGATGAAGAAGAGCTGTTTATCTCCGGGTTCTTCAATGACGGGTTCAAGCTGGACAGTCTTTCCGTCGAGCGTAAACTCCGCCACTCCCGGAACGGGCAGCTTAAGAGTGGTTCCGATGATTGTTGGGATCGATTCTTCGTGCGGCGGGTTAAACGGAATCCACTTGGCCGTAATGCGGTAACGCGGATCAGGAGCATACCAGTGCAGTCCCTCAAAGTGGATGCGCGTAGGGGCCTGTGAGTCCTTGATGCGGAGCGCGTAGCGGTCTCCACGATGAATGACCAGCAAGGTAAGCGTGCCTGCCTTCAGGACAGTTGGATTTGGGCCATCGGTGTCAATCTTTCCTGCGCGCGCTGGGGCATCGTTGATCAACAGTGTCGATGCGGGGGACGACAGATACACCTCGTTACGTTTGAGCTCCAGTATTCCCAGGTGAGCATTGACCGACGCGTTAAGACGGATGCGGTTGTCAGCCCCTGCGCCAAAAGTGTTTTCTCCTGGTTGGAGCCATTCGAGGCCAACAAGTGTAAGCCATCCTTCTGGCGCGGAAAGATGCTTCGCCCGGTCTGCGCGCCACTGAAGGAGATCTTCTTTCCAGTGAGTATCCACTGTTGCAGCTGCGGCAAACAGCGCCATGAAAGACAACAAGGATAAGGAAAAATTACGGCGGAGATTTTTCATCTTTAGTCCTTAAAATGGAGAGGAAAACAGGATCTATAACGGAAGAAAGCGCAGATCTAGCGACAACAGAAGAGATGTGAGCCGAAGGCTGGATAAGAAAGGGTCACTATCTGTGAGCCTAGCACATACTTTCAGGAGAAGCCGACTTAATTTTAAGCAAGCCGAAGCCGTGATTCCGAGCGGAGAATCTCAACTGTATTAGCTGAGAATTACACATCGTTGGGTTCTTCCTCACTATGTTTGCCAGAGTGACGGCATTCGACTTATAAGCTAATGCGTTCTACTCTTCTTCCTCTATCTGTGGTTTTTTGGCATTGGCGATAATCTTGTCAGCAAGTGCCTGCGGGACGATGTCGTAGTGGTCCATCTCCATGTGAAAGCTGCCCCGTCCTTGCGTCATCGCTGTCAGATTCTGGCCGTAGGTCAGCATTTCGGCCATGGGGACCTCGGCGCGGATTGAGGTGGTTGCTCCCTGGCTTTCCATGCCTTGCACGCGGCCCCGGCGCTGGTTGAGATCGCCCATCAGCGCACCGGCGAACGCATCCGGTGCTTCGATTTCAACCTGCATGATTGGCTCAAGCAATACGGGTTTTGCCTGCTCCATGCATTTGCGGAAGGCGAGACGTCCAGCGAGTTTGAATGACAGCTCGTTGGAGTCGACGTCGTGGTAGCTCCCATCGTAGACCGTTACTTTGAAGTCAACTACCGGATACCCGGCAAGGTAACCGCGCACGGCTGCTTCCTGAATGCCTTTTTCCACAGCGGGAACGAACTGGCGCGGAATGGCTCCGCCGAAGATATCGTTGACGAATTCAAATCCGCCACCGCGCGCCAGCGGCTCCATTTTGATCTTGCAATCGCCATACTGGCCGTGACCTCCGGTTTGCTTTTTGTGGCGGCCCTGGGCGTCGGCGCGTCCGCGGATGGTCTCGCGGTAGGGCACTTTAGGAGACTTGAGCGTGACTTCGGTGTGATAGCGCTTGCGCAGCTTTGAGACGAGCGATTCAATATGTGGCTGACCTGCCCCGGCGATGAGAAATTCGCTGGTCTGGGGATCGCGATAGAAGTGCACGAGCAGATCTTCTTCCATGAGCTTATGCATGGCAGGAGCGAGCTTGTCTTCATCTGCGCGGGTCTTGGGCTCGATGGCGTAGGTCATCGCCGCGTCGGGCATAGTGACCGGCTCGAAAAAGATTTCGTGACCTCTGTCGCCGAGTGTGTCTCTGGTAAAAGTGTCTTTTAGCTTGGCGACCGCGCCAAGATCGCCGGCATGCAGTTCGGCAACCGGGACAGCGGCACGGCCCTGCATGATCGAGAGATGGCAGAACTTCTCCGATCCCTTACGCGAGTAGTTAGTGACAGTAGCGTCGTTCCTGATATGTCCCGAAAAGACTTTGAAGAACGTAATGCGTCCAGCGAAAGGGTCGGTCATCGTTTTATAGACGTACAGCGCGAGTGGCTCTTCGTTGTCTACACGGCGCATGACGATCTCCGGATTGCTTTCGCTGACGCTACCGTTTCCATGCGCTGCCACGGCCTGCAGGACGGCGCGCGCAGCCACTGGCGCCCGTTCGATTGGTGCTGGCGCGTAAACCTTGAGGAAATCGAGCAGGTGATCAGTAGCGACATTTGTTCCCCCGCTGGAGAAAAGCACGGGGAAGATGCGGTCTTCGCGAATGGCCTCATGCAAGGCGGTGATGAGGTGCTGTTCCGGGATTGTTCCCTCAGCGAAGAATTCTTCCATCAGCTCATCTTTACCTTCAGCTACGAGTTCTACCAGAGTTTCGTGAGCCGATTTGGCATCTGCAGCCATACTGGCTGGGATATCGCCGATTTTGCCGTGTCCGTCACCGTTAGGCGAGTAGAAGAACGCCTCCATCGTTGCCAGATCGACGACGCCGTGAAAACCCTCGGAGTCGACGATGGGCAGTTGCACGGGAATCAAATGACGGCCGTAGCGTTCACGCATTGATTCGAGTGACTTTTGCCATTCCGCGCGCAGGTGGTCCATCTGATTGATGACCACTACACGCGGCAGATTGAATTCGTCGGCGTAATGCCATACGCGGTCGGTCATCGCCTCGGGGCCACTGGCGGCGTTAATAACGACGAGGGCGGCTTCTGCTGGCAGCATTGCAGCTCGCGCCTCATGCACGAACATGTGAAAGCCGGGGGTATCGATGAAATTTACCTTTACGCCGTTCCATTCGGCGAAGGCCACAGCATTGAGCATAGTTGTTGCGCGGGCGACGTCTTCTTCGTCATAGGCAGTGGTGGCGCTGCCATCGGCCACGCTGCCCTGGGTTGGCGTCATGTTTGCGGCATGCAGCAGCGCGGAGACGAGCGTGGTCTTACCGCTGTGCGCATGCCCCACTACAGCTACGTTGCGAATCTCACTTCCCTGATAGGTTTTCATTTTGCGGACTCCTTGAGTTGGCTGAAAAGCTGATGGCTACGAACCGGGTAACTGGTAGCTTTCGTTCTCAGGGAGAAGCGCGGGAATGGTTCAGGCAGGGATGTCGTTGAGGCGTCGTGAGAGGCGTCAGTTGACCGAATCTGCCGTCCCTGTGATCCATCGGCCAGCAGGCGCCCGGAAAAACCGGGCGTCTTCAGAGATTGACGATGCTATCACAGGGATGGGTTGGCAGAGTAGTCGGCAGGATGAAGCGGTGCCCAGCAGCCTAAAAGCGCGGTTAAGCGCCATTTACTGGCTCGGCAGTCTGTGCGGAATGAAAAATTCAGATGCGGGGTGCAGTCGGGGCGGAGTGCAGCTCCGGAGTGGGTTCGGAGGGTTGGCCCTTTAATGCGATTGGGCTGGTATCGCGAACCGGGCCCATGTTCTTGGTCATCTGGTAGGTGTAGCGGATGCGATGGATGACAGTGATCGTTGACAGGACAGCCAGAACCCAGAGTACGGGCGCCATCGCTCCCCAGCGGTTGAAGAGGGCTCCCAGAATGATGAGGACAATGCGCTCCGGCCGTTCCATGAAGCCGACTTTACACTGGCCGATGAGAGCTTCTGCTCTGGCCCGCGTGTAGCTGACCATCAGCGATGTGACCATGACGAACGCGGCAAGTACCACGTAGAAAAAGCGGTTGCCACGGGCGTAGAAGACCAGCAATCCAAAGAAAAGAACCACATCGGAGTAGCGGTCGATGACGGAATCGAAAAATGCTCCGAAGACCGTTACCTGATCAGTTTGACGGGCGACGCGGCCATCGACCATGTCGAAGATTCCGGCGCCGATAATGACCAGTCCGGCGTAGAGAAACATGCGGACATAGTTGTGCTCATTGGCATAGCCGAAAAGGATGGCCGCAGCCGTATTGATAATGAGTCCGATAAAAGTAAGTACGTTAGGTGAGATGCGGGTAAGCGCCAGGCCATTCACAATGGCCTGCAGCAGCACTCCGCATGCGCGCCCGAAGGCGCTCGTCCAGCTTTTATTGGAACCCATGACGTTTATTCCGCTTCGTCGTGGATCGTCGTGAGCTTCAGGATCTCAAGCTCGCGCTTTCCATTTGGAGTCACGATGGTAGCCACATCACCCACCTGCTTACCCACAAGGCCACGGCCAATAGGCGAGGTGGTGGAGATGAAGCCCTTGCTTACGTCGGACTCCTCGCTGGTAACCAGCTTATACTCAATCTCCTCGTCTTTGGAGGGGTCGAAGACCAGAACCGTCGAACCAAAGGCCACACGGTCGCGCGGGATGTTGGAGAGGTTGACGAGCGCAAGCTCGGCCATCCGCTTTTTGAGCTGGCCCAGGCGCGCGTTGACGAACTCCTGGCGCTGCTTGGCCATGTGGTACTCGGCGTTCTCGCTCAAATCGCCGAGGGCGGCGGCCTTTTTGATTTCCTGCGGAAGCTCGTGGGCAAGCTCGTGCTCCAGCTGCTTAATTTCTTCGTGCAGTTTTTTCTTGATGTGTTCGGGCATGAAAATAATCCGTCGCGGCTCATGGGCATGAGCCGTTCCAGCAACGGCTGACCAGAAAACCGCTGAAGTTTTATTATACCTGCCCTCAGTCAGAATACTTTTACGTTCAATCGTGGGTGTAACAGAAACATCCCCTGGTTAGCTCCGCGAACCCGAGGCATCCGCTTCAGGTGTCCCGTTTAGCGTCCAGAAAGCCCTGCAGGATGATTACGGCCGCTACCTGGTCCACTATTTTGCGGTGTTCAGCTCTGGGGCGGCCTGATTCGTACAGAATGTGGTGAGCTTCCGCTGTGGTCAGGCGCTCATCCCACAGGTGGACTGGCAGTTTGGTTTCGTCGGCGAGGCGCTGTGCGAAAGCCTGTGTCTTTTTTGCCTGGGTGCTCAGGTTTCCGGAGAGATGGAGCGGATTGCCTACTACGATTTCCTGGCACCCGTATTTACGGGCTAATCTGGCAAGCGAGCGCAGGTCTTCACGAGGGTTTTTGCGCATCAGCGTGAGCACTGGTTGCGCGGTCAAGCCGAGGCCGTCGGAAACAGCCACTCCAATGCGGCGGTTGCCCACATCAAGACCCAGGATTCGCGGCGGCTGGCTCATGAGAGCATCTTACGCGTCATAACGGCTGTGTCAGAGCCGACGGCAAGGTACCGATAAAAAGAGTCGCATCATACAATCAATAGAGAGAATCAATACATACTACAGCGTGTTCATAAATTAGTGGGGAACAGACTGGACTCGGGTTGAACCCATGATCTGGTAAAACGCCGGTTTCCGGCCGAAGCCCGGTCCTTCTACCAAAATACAGTTTTGAAACATGCTTTATGGGTCTGGTTAGAATTGCGATTTTTATTACTGCTTGCAGTCATTGCCGCGCTGTTGCTCACTGGTTTCGCTGTTTATGCACCACAGGGACCTCAGGCGGAAATGTTTGTGGATATTCCTCCACACACGGGCTCACCTCAAATTGCTGCCCTGTTGCAGTCTCGCGGCCTAATCTGGAATCGGTACGTCTTTGAAGTCATGCAGCTGGTAAAAGGCGGGACGTTGAAAGCTGGTGAGTACCGCTTTGACCGTCCCGCGCGAATGTCAGAGGTATATGAGCGGCTGGAAAGAGGAGACGTTTACACCGTCGCGCTGACGATTCCGGAGGGCGCAAATATTTTCGACGTTGCACAACGAGTGGAAAATGCGGGCCTCGGGAGCAAGGATGCATTTCTTGATGCGGCGCACAAGGATATAGCGCTCATTTCCGATCTGGAGCCTAATGCACTGACGGTGGAAGGCTACTTGTTTCCAGATACCTACCATTTTCAGCGGCATGCAACCGATGACCAGATGATTGCAGCGATGGTGAGGCGGTTCCGGCAGGCGGCTGAGAGCATTGATTTGACTCAGAACTACCATTCCGTGGTGACATTGGCATCTCTTGTGGAAAGAGAGACGCCGATCGGCGACGAACGTCCTGTGGTAGCCAGCGTCTTCGTAAATCGCATGAACAAAAACATGCCGCTGATGACGGATCCCTCAGTGATTTATGCCGATCTGCTGGAAGGCAGATACAGAGGAACGATCTACCAATCTGATCTTGATGGGGACTCGCCATACAACACGTATAAGCACACGGGACTGCCGCCGGGACCAATCTGCAACCCTGGAATCGCGTCTTTGAAGGCAGCCATGAGTCCGGCACAGACGCCCTATTTGTATTTTGTCGCTGCGAGCGCGGACCCATCAGGAAATTCGCGTTTTGCCACAACACTTGAAGAACATCAAAAGAATGTTCAGGCATACCGACGGGCACAGCGAGCGGCGGGACAACGCTAAATCAGCTATAGTCGCAGTTTGTGGAAGAGTAAAGGCCAGATGAGAAAGTTTTGGTTTCAGGCATTGGCTGTGTGTCTGCCGGCATTAACCGGATGCCTGACCCATACTCACAAGATTCCGCAGCCTAAAATGCCGAGTGTTGTTCTCTCAGCTGATGTGCAGCAACTGGTAAGCCTTATTAATAAGCAGTATGAGGCGATTCAAACCCTGAATGCAACTGTCGAATTTCAGGCATCGGTGGGTGGACAACAAAAAGGCTCAGTTACTGACTATACCTCGATTCGAGGATACATTTTGCTGCGCAAACCGGAGATGCTGCGAGTGCTCGGCATGCTGCCTGTCATCAGCACACGCGCATTTGATTTGGCGAGCGACGGATCCACATTCAAGTTATGGATTCCGCATGAGAACAAAGCGATCACCGGCACGAATACCGTGACGAAGCCCTCTCCCAAGGCGCTTGAGAACATGCGGCCTTATATTTTCTTTGACTCTCTGCTGATTCGCGGCATTGGGCCGGATGATCTAATTTCGCTGACGACCAATACCAGGACAGTGACTGATCCCGAGCGGAAGCAGCTGTTATTGCAGCCGGAATATAGTTTGAACATTTTTAAGAAAAACGAAAACAGCAACATCCTTATCCCGGTGCGTGTTGTCCACGTGAACCGCGTCAATCTTCTTCCGAGCGGCGAGGATATCTACGATAAGGACGGCAATATTCAGACACAGGCGGTTTATGGACCTTATCAGGATTTTGGCGGCGTCCAATTCCCGGCCAGTATCACGATCAAGCGACCGTTGGAGGAGTATCAGATTGCGATTACTTTTCAGAAGGTCACGGTGAATCAGCCATTGGATGATGCCCAGTTTCAGCTAAAGATTCCAAGTGGAACTCAGATTCAGACGATGCACTAACTCTGTACTCGTCTGGTAAGTGCATCTCCATTGCCAGCAGGGGCTGAAACCGGAGTCGGTTTCTCGATCAGGATGAGATTGTTGGATAGGAAACTAACTTACTGCTTATAGCGGTCGAGCCCAGCCCTTTTGGAGTGCGCTGCGATTGCGGAGTTGATCTCTAACGCGAGTGCGAGGGCGGCGCGTCCATCGTCGCCAGAAACCACCGGGCGAGTGCGGGTGCGGGCGGATTCGAGAAAAGATTCTATTTCGAGGCGCAGCGGTTCTGCTTGTTTGACTACTGGTTTCTGGATATTTAACGCAGAAGAAATGTCCATCGCTGGAAAAGCGGTCTTCGCTGCCACATCTATGGCAAGGAGGTCCTGACGGGCGTAGTCGATGGAGATGTATTGATGCGGCTGGAAGAAACGCAGTTTGCGCACGCGCTCGGTACTGACGCGGCTGGCCGTGAAATTTGCCACGCATCCAGATTCGAATTCGACGCGAACGTTGGCGATGTCAACCTTTGGCGACAGGATGGGAAGCCCGACAGCGTGAATCTGGCTTACGGGTGACTGGGTAAGGGTGAGGACGATATCGAGATCGTGAATCATCAGATCAAGCACGACGTCGACGTCCAATGAGCGCGGGCTGAAAACACTGAGCCGGTGAGCTTCAAAAAACATGGGACCGTTCAGGAGGTCTTGTACAGCCATCACTGCGGGGTTGAA
>DATAQW010000374.1:0-5981 GCA_036264445.1 Pseudacidobacterium sp. | reverse complement strand
TTGGGCGAAAGAACACAATGTGATTTCCTGCTGGTACGGTACGTTCCGGATCCGGTGAGGAACGAGTTTGTGAATATCGGTGTGTTGCTGCGGGAAGCAGGGCATACGGATCGCGCATTGCTGCGTTTTACCAAGGACTGGGCCCGCGTTCGCTGTGTTGATCCGGATGCTGATATAGGGATGCTGGAGAGCCTAGAAAGCGAGCTGCGCGCGAAAATCAGTGAGGATATTATTACCGGGAAACCGCTCCTCAAATTGCTTGAGGATTCACTCTCGAATGCAATTCAGATTACTGAGCCCACTGCGTACCTGGCTGAGTCGATGATCACTGGCCTGGAAGAGTTGATGCGGATCTATGTTGATCCGCGCAAGAGGCAAGCAGTTGCGCGTAAGAGCGGACGGATGGCGATTCATGCGCGGTTGCGATCACAGTTCGAGCGGGCCGGCGTGTGGGACTTGATGCGGAAGCGGATTGCTGTTTCGGCGTACACCAAGGCTGGCGATCCTTTGCGGATTGATTGCGGATATCGACCGAACGGCATTATTCGTATGTTTCATGCAGTTTCACTGGATGGGGATACTGACTGGCCGAAGGTGCTGGCTTTTTCTGTACCATCTCTTCGTGAGGGCATCGCACGAGTGGAGAATGCGGAGCTGGAACTTACAGCCGTAGTTGAGCCGATCACGGAAGTGACTGCGGACAGAGAAGATCAGGATCGTGTGGAACAATACCGATTTTCCGTAGAAACAATGGAGATGCAGCAGATTCGTGTGCTTACTACAAATGATCTGTCTCGAGTTGCTGACACTGCGCGGCGGGAATTGCGGGTGTAATGTCACGAATCTCAATTGTGGCTATTACGTACCACTTTTTCGAGTTAGTTTGTGATTTGAGAAACACCCCAAGAATCCCAGGTTAGCTTTGCGAACCTGGAGCACCCGGCTTCGGTCGAAATAACAAATAGCGGCATGGCAATGAGCCATGCCGTTCGTGTTTTAGGAATGAAATCAGGAGGCAATCTCGTTGAAGGTTACTGATTCAATTCAAAAATTATGGCGGCGAAAAGATGGAGAGATCGCGGCTGAGGCAGCAACCATGGCGAAGCGCAAGACGATTGCTCTGCCGTCGATCTTGACGCCATATCGGATGCCTCTGAATTCTTTACCGAAACCGACGCCAGTGAATCTGCGGCGTTTTGCGGAGACTCCTCTGGTTCGCAGAGCCATTAATGTCCTGAAGGATCGCATTTCGAGTCTGGACTGGCAGGTAAGGCTGAAGCGCGGGTTTTCTTCAGCCGAGATTCCTGACGTTAATGAGCGGATACAGATACTGCGGAGGTCGCTCGAGGAGCCGAATGCGAGTGATTCTTTTCGCACATTAATCGAGCAGGCATTAGAAGACGCACTTGTCGGTGGCTTTGGCGCGATTGAGATGGAGCTTACCGGAGACTTGCAAAAGCCGTTTGATTTGTGGGCGGTGGATGGCGCGACAATCCAGATTGATCCGAAGTGGGATGGGAAGCCGGAGTCGATTCGGTATGCGCAGATAACAGACTTGCCTGGCGGCGGGAAGAAGATTTTGCTGCGCGACGATCAATTGATTTATTTGAGGCTGAATCCGCGGTCGCACACGCCGTTTGGATTGGGTCCGCTGGAAGTTGCTTTTGAGACTGTCAATACATTTTTAGCGGCTCACCGATTTGCAGGAAATCTGGCGAGCAACTCCGTTGTGCAGTATGCGTTGTGGCTGAATGAAACCACATCTGCTGAGCACGAGCGGTTGATTCGCTGGTGGCAAGACGAAATTGAAGGAACTGGCCGTGTGCCGCTACTCAGCACGGAGCAGAAGCCGGAAGTCCTGCGGTTTGCAAGTGGCACCGATGCCGACATGCGCCTTAATTGGCAGGAGTTTCTGATTCGCATGGTGGCAAATGCGTTTTCACTGCCTCCGATGCTGCTGGGGCTGGAGCGTGAGGTGAATCGCAACACGGCATCGGAACAAGCAGATGAGGCATTCCGAACGGCGGTTGTTCCGCTGGCAAAGCTGGTGGCAGAGCATCTGACTCGTGATCTGTTTGCAAAAAAATTGGGCTGGCGGGAATTTGAATTTGTCTTCAATGAACTCGATGCCCCGGATGAAGTTGCGGAGATGCAGATCCAGACACAGCTTCTGGCTGCAGGTGTTCTGACAGTGAATGAGGTGCGGGCCATGCGCGGGCTTGCGCCTCTTTCGGAGGACACACGCTAGCCTTTTGCTTCACTGCAAAGTCTACAGGGCACAGAACGAAGAAGGAGGTCGCGAATATTCCGGGCAATAAAAAGCATTGCAAATACTAGCGATGGAGAAGAGATGAAACTGGAAGCTATGGCGATAGCCATGCCGGAAGTAGCGGACCATCCAAACCGGGTTCCGTTTGAAGGCGTGCTGACGGTTGTGGACGAGGTGAGCACGCGTCCTCCTTCAGGAGCACGTGGGCACAGAGTGGTACTTACCAGTGATGCGGCCAAGGCAGCTCTGCCTTCACTGTTGGGCATGGCAGTGGATTTTGCGCCTAAATGGGATGGACACGACGCCAGGACGAAGTGCGGGATCATTACGGAAGCTGACGTGATCGGCAAGCAGTTGCGGGTCCGCGGTTATCTGTTTGGCCGCGATTTTCCCGACGTTGTGCTGCAGATTTCAAGCAGTGATTCCTCGGCAATGGGAATGTCGTACGAGTTAGCGGACGCGCATGTGGCGGACATGCGCGCTGAAGTCTGGACGCTTACGAAAGCCACATTTACCGGGGCTGCGATTTTATTGCGGGAGAAAGCAGCGTACCTCGATACGTCGTTTCGTTTGCTGAACAAGCATCGGGGAACCAGCCGACTGACACGCCCTGTTACCCCGTCACGATTAGCGGCGGGGACGGTGGCGCGTTTTGAGAATCGGCACGTCATGCATTCACAAACAAGAAAGGGAGCGTAATGGAAACTGAAAGCATTATTGCCTCATTAGGGGAAAGTGTAGAGCGACTGAATATAGCGGCCGGGCTGCTTGAAAGAACAGTGGCGTGGCTTGAGCAACGTGAATCGGCTTCGTCCGGAGCTGTGGAGAAAATGACTGCGGCGGTGGAAAACCATACCGAAGGTCTGCAGCGTGAGCGCGAGTTGCTGCAGAAGTTAGAGGCAGCTGAACAGCAGATTGCCGAATTGCGCGCGCAGAGCAGCCGCTCAGCAGCTGTCCGGCAGACGCTTCCTGCTTCGACGACACAACTGCTGGCGAAACAGGGAATTTCGACAGTTGATTCGATTCAGGCGGAGACACTGGATGCTGCTCTTACAGGATTGAGTCTGGAGCAACGGATTGCGGTTAAAGCGCAGTTGCTGCGCGCGGGTATGTTGACCCGATAGGGGCCTCAAACTAGCCAAGCGAACCTGGGTCCCCGTCTTGCGATTCTGGGGAGATTTGTAGCTATTCTTTCGCAAAACATGGACGGATGGGCAGCCGGCAATCCAAGTCGGGACTGAATTGTGAATCCCGGGGTGGTTGCTTCGCAACAATTCGCCTGAACGATCTTGGTGCGGGGCGTTCGACTTCCCCTTCACGCCTTCCGAGTTCGCTCTGGACCGCACTTATTTTTTGTCTCTTATTTCAACGGCCTGTTTATCAGGCGGAAAGAAAACGAATGAACGCTAATTTCTACGATATTCATGCGGCTGCAGATTATATCGGGCCTGGCGCGATTGAAGTTCCGTTTTATCAGACAGAGATTACGGACATTGTTCGCCGACGCGGCATTTTTGGGCAGCGCATCAAGCAAGTGCCAGCAACCGGGCACCCGTCGCGTTTCTTTGAAGAAACGGCAATTCCTAATCCAGGGACGTCTGGCTTCGTTGATCCGCGCAATATTGTGGCTCCTGTTGTGAGCCCCACGCGCGTGGAGCGCAGCGTTCCGCTGAAGGCGATTGTTGCGCAGCTCAACTACAACCTGTTTGATATCGAACTTGGCACGCAACAGAAGCAGTTTGCTTATCTGCAGGCCAAAGATCTTGTCGATACGGTTGACGGTGTTCTGCTCACACATGACATTGCTCTGTGGAATGGAAACGACACGTCGTTGAGCACGCCTACGACCACCCAATATTATGGGGCGACATCGCAGATTGCAGCGGGCGGAAACACAGTGACGATTGGCACCACGGCAAGCATTGTCGATGGACTTAAGTCAACCATTGCGCAGATGGTGGCGAACAGCAACTTTGCGGTGCGGCCGACAGCTATCTATGCAAACCCAGTATTGCTTGATCTGATCGACCGCGAGATGAAGGCCGAGTTTAACGTCGTCCTGAATACTCGCGAAGTAGCTGCCGGATTTACGGTGAAGACGCTTTCGACCCAGGCCGGAGAGTTGCCATTGATTCCTGAGTGGGCATTGAGCTACACAGGTACTCCTGGCTCAGGGTCGGCTGTACTTCCGGCATATATTGTGACGGAGGACATGATTGAGTACCACTGGCTGAGCGATCCGACTCCGCGCATTTTCCAACTAGGCGTGCCTGGGTCACTGGCCTCACAGTATATCGCGGTGAAGTTCGGCGGCGTGGTTGTGAAGGGCGCGAACTATGCGCATTACCAGGTGCTGGTAGACCGCTAATTCATAGACCTCTGGACAAGGCTGGCCCTTCGTGACGGGGGGGGCCAGCCTTCTTTTTTCCAAACACCAGGAAATCTTTCACTACTCTGCGGCTGCGCTAAGGGCGGGCTCCGACATGGGGAGTACAGAGGTTATTGGGTGGTAGTCATTTACCCTTTCGCGATAAGTGTGCGAAAGGATAGGGCACTCGAATGTCCGCTAGTTCGGAGATGACATGGGATATTTGTTACCTACAGATTATGTGAATTTTGGGCTTGCGCCGGATACGACGGACGATTGGGTGACAGTCGCTTCTGCGTTAATTGATACGCACTGCAGGCGGATCAGCCTTAGTCCTACACAGTACATCGAAAGGCTGCGGCTCACGGCGGGAGCGCAGACGGTACGACTGACGTATCTCCCCCTTAGTCCGATTGCGCCGGCGACCTCGCCCTTCGTCAATATTCAGGCACGATATGCGCGTCCTCGGCGCGGGCAGATGATTTATCCGATGCAGGAAGAAATTGCGTGGGCCTTTGCATTGCCGGGCGCGTGGACAGTAATTGATCCGTCGACCGTTGATTTTGTTGCTGACACAGGCGAGCTGATTTTTCCAATGAATGTATTTGGGCTTCCGTTTAATGAAGTTCAAGTTACGTATACGGCTGGGCTGAACACAATTCCAGATGCAGTGAAGGTAGCATGCGCGCTGATTGTGAAGAATGCGCAAGCGACTCCTGGATTGAATGTGAAAAACAGCAGAATTGACACGATGCAGATGGAGTACTTTTCCAATTCATTGATTGACAGCAGTGTGCAGAGCCTGCTGAAACCCTGGGTTTCCAACCGTCTTGGGTGAGATATGAGCACTGATCTTAGCGTAAGAAATCCTAACCAGAATCCGTTGCTGCTGGCGGATGCGCTGCTGCGGTCCGCAGGGGGTATGGTGGTGACCATATTTGTTGCACCTGCAACCGGTGACAGCACCGATGCAGGTCAAGTGGGAGTAAATGCTCCTAATTTTCAGCAACTGCCTTTGTCTCCAGCGATCTTGAGGAAAGTACGTATTGCGATGCAAGAAGGCCAGCTTTCGCAGTACGAACTGCTGATTTCTGCCTCTGCCGTGCAGCAACAGGTGAGCGCGCTTCAGCTCACGTCTGCCGATGCTCTCTTTGATACTGCGGCGGGAGTTGAAGTAAATGGGGCTCAGTTCGTCATCGAATCGCGATCCGTTTCAGAGGCGCTCGGGCAAGTGTATTTGTACCGGCTACTGTTACGTGAATCGCATGCGCTTCATCAGCCAGCTCTTTAGAGAATGAAGAACCGCAGGTTCCCCCGCTTTCGCTCCCGTCGGTCGCTCCGGTC
>DATAQW010000362.1:0-4014 GCA_036264445.1 Pseudacidobacterium sp. | reverse complement strand
GGTGTTGGCTTCCTGGCCGGCTATAAGGATCGCACCACCAGGGCTGATCAGCGTGGCGATGTCCTCAGAGGGTTTTGGGGCTAGAGTGGCCACGGGGTTGGATGCTGCGGCGGGAGCAGTCGCTTGAGCGACTGCCGGTTTCGGCGCGGGTTTCAGTATTCCGATTGCCGGACGCGCTGCATGATGTACCGCATGAACAATCTGTGCTGAAACTTTCGGCGCCTGCTTGAAGCTGGCGAAGACCTGCGGCAGCGGGCAGATGAACAAAGTCAGAGCCACGAGCATTCCGGCCAGCGAGAGCGGCTTCAGATTGCGCGGCTGTTCTTCAGGATCGCCAAGGATACGCAGGATGCGCGAGCGCAGGCTCGTGCGGGACTGGTTGCCATCGAGAGCCATGGCAAAGTGCAGATGGCTCTTACGCTCTTCTTCCAGACGCAGGAGGGCAGAGGCATAAACCGCGGGATCGTTGCAAACCTCAAGGGCAATATCATCGCAGCAGAGCTCACGCTGCTCGCGCGCCTGGCGGCTGATCCACCAGACAGCAGGATGGAAGAAGAACAGTGTTTCGATGATGGTTTGCAGGATGTTCCAGAAATAATCGGCGCGGCGAATGTGGGCCAGTTCGTGCGCCAGCACCACTTCGAGCTGCTCCGGGCTGAGTCCGGTTAGAGCGGTCATCGGCAGCAGAACCAATGGCCTGATACTGCCGACTGTGAGAGGACTGGCGATGCGGCTTGAAAGCCGCAGGTCGACGAAGAGCGGGATTCCCATCTTAATCCGCATGCCGTCCAGATGAATGCGCAGTGTATGCGGCGCCTTTTGCAGCGCGCTATGGCGCAATCGGCGAATGAGCCACCACCCCCCGATGGTCCTGAATGAAAAGCAGAGGACTCCGGCGAGCCAGAAGGTGACAAGATAGGGCATGACGTCATTTGTGAAGAAGCGGGTCGCTTGCTGAGGCGCAGCGGACAAGTCGACGTTTACAAGGGAGAGCGGCGCAATTTGTGTTCCCGGTGCGCTCCGGAAATGGCTAAGGCTTATCGGCGCCGCTGTCTGTCGGTGAGTGATTTCTTCATATGTGAGTGTCGCCAGGGAAACGGCCAGCATACCAAGCAAGGCGAACAGCGCAACCAGGTAGCGCATGCTGGCGCGGCTTTTGGACAGGATCGTGTCTGCCAGCTTATAAGCAATCGCGATGGCAGCAGCCTGCCAGCAAAAATGAATCAACGTCCAGCCGAGGGCTTCCCAATGATGTGTCATCGTTTTTGCCTCTTTTGCTCTATCAGATTCCGGAGTTCCTCAAGATCTTCAGCGCTGGTCTGTTCCATGGTGAGAGCGTGCATGGCCAGCTGCGCCGCGGAGCCAGAGAAGAGCCGTTCGCTTAAGTCACGAAGTAATTGGTTCTGTGTGTCCTTCTGGCTGGCAGAAGCGTGATAAATATGCGCCTTGCCCGCCTCCTCTCGTTCAACCAGTCCCTTTTCGGTCATGATCTGGAGAATTTTCAGGACAGATGTATAACCAACGGGACGCTGTTTGTTCACTATCTCATGCAATTCGCGAACGGTGGCGGGACCTTTTTCCCAGAGAACACGCAGCAATTCGAGTTCTGCTTCAGTCGGTTTCGGTAGAGTGCGCTGCTTCAACTTCATGATGGTTGGACTGTATACGAACGATTTCGTAGTTGTCAACGAAAATCTTCGTAGATTTTATCTTTCTAAAAAAGAACCGATATGCGGGTGCCCAGGGTTCGCGAGGCAAACCCGGGTTTAAATAGTTTCCGGGGCTGGGTCGATTACGCGGCAGCGATACGTCGGATCAAGTCTGCCTGTTCGTTCGTATTTTCAGCGCCGATCGTGAAGGCATCGAGCACGCCCATACCCAATGCGAAGCGCAAAGCCTTGTCTTGCGCGCCACGCATAGCCCCTTGGCCGAGTATTTTCATTCCGATAATGCCTTTGCCCTGGGCGCGCATTTCCTTGATGACGCCGATGACCGCCTGCGGCTCCGCATCCATATGCGCGCCGATGGGATTGAGCCGAACGAGATCAACTTCCACCCACGGTGAATTGGCGGCAGCGCGCAGCGCTCCAAAAGAGTGGCAGGAGACGCCGTGATGGCGAATAATGCCTTTTTCCTTAGCTTCGGAGAAGACATCCATCACGCCGTGATACCGGTCTGTCCAATCGTCTTCGGTGACGCAGTGAATGAGGCAGATGTCGATGTAGTCCGTTTTCAGCTCTTTGAGATAGCGATAGAGGTCGGCACGGGCTTCTTTCGGATCGCGTGAATCGCATTTGGTCATCACAGTGACCTTGTCGCGCGGAATGTGCTGCAAGGCTTCCGCGACGTATGGATGGCTCCCGTAGGAATCAGCCGTATCGAAGAAGAGCAGGCCGTTATCATAGCCATTCAGCAGCAGGCGTGTAGCTGCGCCCGTCCGTGTCTGGTTAGAAGAGCCGCCGAAACCGATAGTTCCTGTTCCCATGGCGAGACGGCTGGTGCGGATGCCTGTTTTTCCAAGGACTACGGTGTCGGTCGCTTTGAATTTCTGCGTGAGCGGCGGAATATCGACGGGCTTTCCAAAGGCAGCCGGTTTCAAGCATGCCGCGCTTACGCCCGCGGCTGCCCCGGTGAGGAATTGTCTGCGATTCATGCACGTTCCTCCTGCTTGCCTCAATTTGCAGGAATTTTACTCTTAGTTCGATGCTGCTGGCATGCAGGAACAGGCCGTTTGCCCGAAATTTCACGAATTTTCAACGCTCCATGCGGCAGGGCGGCGTCCCCACCACACCCACATTGCAATCGCCATGACCATTAGCAACGGAATGATCAGCAAGCTGCCTTCAGGACCGGTTAAGCCGCCGCTCCAGAGCAAAGAGCCAGTTGGATGCTCGGAGATCAGGTGTCCCGCAACCGCAGCGCCGCTATCGTTTGTGCCATAGAAGTAACTTTGGCCCCAGTCCCACGCGGCGTGGAAGCCAATTGCCCACCACAGCGAGCCGGTATACCAGAGGCTCAGGCAGAAAACGAGTCCCACTGCTCCAGCGGAGAGGAGGCCGATTGGCGACTCGCCGGGATTATGGCCATGCATGGCGCCAAAACTGAACGAGAGAAGGAGCGCAGCCCACCAGAAACCGATACCGCGCGCGAGTGTGTATTGAAGGTAGCCGCGCAACAGCGATTCTTCAGCAAGTCCTACGAAGAAAAAGGCCAGCGCCCACGCGGCGGCATATTCCCAGGCTCCTATCCCGCGCATAGAGGTGCCATCGAAGACCAGCAGATGAAACTTCCATAATGTGCCAACCAGCGCGGAAATAGCGATGAAGCCCCAGAGGATCCCCCAGCAGAAACGCGCGAATTTTGACTGGCCGGAATATCCAAATCTGCCGATGCTGCGCTTTTCAATGCGCGACATGATAACCGTGGCGACGAAAATCACGACAAACAGCAAAACTTCCTGAAAGAGACCAAGGCCAGGGCTCATAGGTCCTTTCGGTCTTGGATGCGACCGCAGGAAAAAGCTGAACGCAAAGATGGTGATGCTGGCAAGGGCAGCAAGAATCGCGATAAAGATCAGGGCGCTCCACCCTGCGCGGATTCCGCCATCCCCTACGAATACCCAATGTGCGCTGCGTTTCTGAGCAGGAATCGGCTGTTCGATCGGTTCAGGTGGGTTTATCTGAGAAGGTTCTTCCAATCTTGTGGCTCCAATAAAGTGGTAGACCAACTATCCTATGCCGGTCTAACGGGGCGCAACTGGAAAATCCAGACGGCCGGTCCCTTGACACAACGAAGCATCCCAGCAATCCTAAGAGATTCCTAATACTAATTCGTTCCCCAGGGAGCACTCATAATTTTGAAGGTACGTGTCTTCTATCACGATAAGTGTTTTGACGGAGCCTGCTCGGCTTCGTTATTTGCGCGTTTTCACCGGGAGTGTATTGCTCGAGATGCACAGTACGAGTACCACGGTCTCGTCCATCGCGCCGGTGCCTTGTTCAACGAGGCTGATTT
>DATAQW010000338.1:0-6354 GCA_036264445.1 Pseudacidobacterium sp. | reverse complement strand
TCAATGTTCTGCCCCTGATAGTGGTGACCGGTATCGACTAAGACAAATGCCTTCGGACCAGAAGCGCGCGCGAGGTTTGTCGCCATGCCCCAATCAGCAATGTCAGTGAAATAAAAAGCGGGTTCAAACGGCTTGTACTCAATGAGCAGGCGTTGATCGTCTTCCAAGGCGCCATGAGCAACGCGCAGCGCATCTTTGAGCCATTCAATCCGCTTGCGAATACTCTGCGCCCCGGGATAGTTGGCACCGTCAGCAACCCAAAGCGAAATGTCCTGCGAATGCAAGGCTTTAGCTATCTCAATGGAATCAAGCAGGTGATCGATTGCTTTGCGGCGAATACCCGCATCAGGATTGCAGATAGAACCGTACTTATATTCCTGGTCCTGAAAAAGGTTTGGATTGATGGATCCCGCGCGCACTCCATATTGCGACGCCAGGCGCCGTACCTTTTCCGCGTCCGATACTCCTCCCGGAATGTCCCATAGAACGTGCAGGGCCATTGCCGGCGTTGCGCCTGTGAGCGAATGGACCTGAGCGGCATCCGCAAATTTTTCTTCCAGTGATCCCGCAGCGCCGGGCTGCAGGAATTTGCCAAATCTCGTACCGGTATTGGCAAAGCCCCAAGAAGGAATTTCAATTACGAATTTATCCAACTGCTGCAGAACCTGCTCAAAGCAGTCATCTCTATGCATATCATCCTCTCGGAACTCTGTGTCTCAAGCTGGGTTGGAGTATAGCTCCGTGACGAGACTATTTTCAATAGGAATTATATTTACTGATTGCACTAACGCGCTACATATTACTTGTAGATTGCGAAAGCAGACTGCGCACCTCCTCATCACTTGTCTGGGCAAAATCCTGGTAGAAAAACCCCACAGCAGGGAAATAGTCCGAGATGTGCAGGCAGATAAACTCGTCAGCAGTCTTCAACAGATCATGTTTTGCATGGGGTGGCGCAACCGGTGTTGCCACTACAATCTTTTTCAACTGGGATGTCCGCAATACAGCAACTGCGGCCATCATGCTGGCGCCCGTTGCGATTCCGTCATCGACCACGATGACTATCTTGTCTTTGATTGCAATGAACGGGCGGATGTCCTCATAAAAGAGTTCCCGCCGTTGGAGCTCTCTTTCTTCAACATCAATTGTCTTCGCAAGTTCCTCTTCGCTTAATCTGAGCTTATTGATCAGCGTACGGTCCAGAATCCTGACGCCTCCCGGAGCAACCGCGCCCATCGCTAACTCCGGCTGTCCGGGTGCGCCAAGTTTACGCACCAGCAGCACATCAAGCGGCGCACGCAGTTTCTGCGCAATTTGAAATGCGACGGGAATGCCGCCGCGAGGAAGCCCCATGACGACGACATCGTCCCGATTCGCATATTCCTGAAGATGCTCGGCAAGACGATCTCCGGCATCCGCTCTGTCGCGAAACATACGCATTTCCAGTCTCTAAGAATGCTCCGCCGCTGACTCCCTCTGCAATGCCTGCTCGACGCGGCCTTCAGCGACTCTTAAGCTAAGAGGGGAGACACTGTTTAGATGCGTGTGCTTCTTGTCGAGGACGAGACCCGGCTGGCTGAGAACGTGGCCACGGCCCTGCGCGATGGTCCCGGATTCGCAGTGGACATCGCTGAAGACGGCGAAGTCGGGTTTTATCTTGCAAAAGACACCTGCTATGACCTGATTGTCCTCGATCTGATGCTGCCAAAGCTCGATGGGCTCTCGCTTCTAAAGAAACTGCGCTCATCAAGTGACAGGACTCCGGTATTGATCCTCACTGCACAGGGAGAAACGAGATCGATCATAGAGTTGCTGAACGCTGGCGCTGATGATTATCTCAGTAAGCCGTTTGATCTGGGCGAACTGATTGCCCGCACCAAGGCTCTTATCCGCCGCGGTAAGGGCGAAGCCCATCCAGTGCTTTCTGTTGCTGATATCGAAGTAAACACCCTGGAACAGTCCGTAAAGCGGGCGGCCAAGGTCATCGATCTGTCTCCCATGGAATATAGGATCCTCGAATATCTTATTCATCGCCCGCGTGTGGTTGTATCCAAGCGAGAACTACTTGAGCATCTATACGACTACAACTGGGAGCATCACTCGAATGTGATTGAGGCTCACGTTTCGAACCTTCGCAAGAAGCTCGACGGCGCATCAGATCAACCAAGCATCGAAACGCTGCGCGGGCGTGGATACCGCCTCTTCGTGAGCCGCGAGGACGGCCTATGAAACCTTACTCCATCCGGCGAAGACTCATCGTAACCGTCCTGCTGCTGGAGTTAATATCGGCTCTCTGCGTTACTGGCATGGCATGGCTGTATGAGCGCCATAGTCATTTCCGCTCGTTTGATGTAATGCTGCAGGGCCGTGCTGATTCCCTGCTTGGATCAGTACAGGACGCTGGAGATGCCGCCGACAATGTCATGCTCGACAAGAGTGACCTTAGCATTCCGGAGGAAGACATATACGAGGTACGCGATGCGAGCGGCAGATTGCTCGGCCGCTCACCGAACTGGGATGGTGCGACTGAGCAAATCTTTTCCTCTCATTCAGACAAGGCCTTCCCCATTTTTCTGAATGGTAAGGAATATCGCGCCCTTCTGCTTAAGGGCTTGCGGGTTGTTGATCCCGATGAGAAAGGCGGAGGAGTTCCGCGGCATGTCACGATCGTTTATGGGTCGCCAACCAAACATCTCTGGCATGCAGTAATGGGGACAGTGAAGTTTTATGCCGTTTCCAGTCTTATACTGCTGGCTATTACTGGAATCATTATGGCTTGGCTGCTGAATCGCGGTTTGGCGCCATTGCGGGAATTAGCTGCCGAGGCATCAAAGGTTTCAGTCAACTCATGGGAGTTCACGCCTTCTGAACAGGCCCGTTCTACCAAGGAGCTCGCCCCGCTTGTGGAAGCACTCGAAGCCGCACTACAGAGGCTTGAACGGTCCTTTATGCAGCAGCGTCGCTTTGTTAGCGATTCAGCGCACGAGTTGAAGACCGGAGTCGCAGTTGTAAAGTCTTCCTTGCAGTTGCTTGCGATGAAACCGCGCACGGCGGCCGAGTACCAGGCTGGACTTGAGCGTTGTGAAGCTGACTGCGCGCGCATGGAAGAGCTCGTCACACGGATGCTTACGTTGGCACGCGTTGAGGCTTCTGCTAGCGAGGCCGCTCATGTTGCATCCGAGTCGAATGTCTCTCTTGTGCTTCGGCAGATTTGCGAACAACTTCAGCCGGTAGCGGAGCTTCGCCGGATTGGCGTAGTGCTCTCGCTTCCTGAATCGTTTTCTGAGTCGCTTTATGTGCATCTTGCTCAGGAGGAATGTGGCCTGCTCTTTTCCAACCTGCTGTTGAATGCCTTGCAACATAGCGGCCCGGACACAACGATTACCGTCAGCGCGCACACCGCAGCGAACACTGCTGAGATACATATTGCCGACCAGGGTGCTGGCATCAACCCTGAGGCTCTGCCGCATGTCTTTGAGCCGTTTTATCGGGATGATCCCTCGCGCAACCGCAACACTGGCGGCACTGGCCTGGGACTGTCGATCTGCAAAGCGATCGTCGACGCCGCTGGCGGCGAAATTGCGATCAGCAGCTACCTCAATGTAGGAACTACCGTAATGGTGCGGCTGCCTCTTGCACCAGCATCGACAAATCTGAAGCAAGAGATAATAGTTTCCCAGACAGCCTGACTCGTGATCATTTCCTCCACTGATCGACAATCTTCGATACGCAATATCGCTGAAGCCTAAAGCAAGTCCTGACAGGACTATGTCAGCACCCAAGAATTGCCTCAATCCATCTTTGGTCACCTTCGGCCAGCCAGCCCGACGGGTTTGAGTTCACGATCTCAAGCACAAAACGAAAATGCCAGCTGGCCATTGATACATCCGATCGTTTAAATCGGTTTCCATTCTGTAGCAAGCGAGGCCAACTGAATGTGAGGAGAAGCTTGACTTCGCTCTCGGCACCCGCACTTGTGTAGCTGGCGTTTGCTTGTCTCAACGCTTGTCGTAGCAGATTTCGCCGCTGTTTCTGGGATCAAAGAGGCATAGTTGCTGGGTCCAGCTTCGGCCGCTGTCGCGGCTTATTCGTCCGATGCGGAAGAATTGCGCGGAGCGGCTGTAGTCGTTCGCGGTCAAGACGAGTGCCTTGTTGTTAAGAGCGAAGGTTCCGTCGCGTTGGAAGGACGGAATAAGCTGGCCGGTCATTTTGTTACGTGTACCGCCGACGCTTGAGTAGTGTCCGTCCGGCTGGAAGACGTAGGCGAGGCCAACATCTCCTGTTCCGCCCAGCCAGGTTCCGATGAACTGCTGCTGGATGGCTGCCTGCGCTTGTGCGGCGGGCGGGGCATTGCGGAATTGCAGGATGTAGAAGAAGCCCGGCCATGCATCACCGTGCTGCTGGCCGAAACACGCGCTCCACAGGAAGTCCCTGGAGACACCAATGACCGTGGCGACCTGATTACCGACCTTGGCCATGAGGAAGGTGGCGCCGGTGGTGCGGGCTTCGCCCTCCTGGCCACCGATCAGCTTGCGAATGAGGATGTATTCCCAGCCTTGCGGGGAGATGCCGTTGGTGATGGTGGGCGGACCGGAGGTGTTGGGGACGAGCGGGTCTGTGTGGAAGACCTGGCGGAAGGTGAGGACCGCTTCTTCTCCGAGAGTGCGCGTGGCTGGACGCATGGGGAGGAGGGTGATCTGGCAGTTCTCCATTTGTGGGTCCATGGGTCGGGCCATGAGATTCGCGTTGCGGTAGGTTGGCGATGTGAGCGCGATGTAGCCTGATGATTGCCGCTCAGTCCAGTGGAGCGGGAGTTGGTAAGAGTAGTTTGCGAGCGAGTTGCCGGTGGAATCGGCCGGCTCAGCAGGGTTCTGGCAGAAGAGCAGTGGTACAGACAATAGAGAGAGCGTGGCCCCAAGAAGGAATGTTCTCATGGCGAGTGCTCCTAAGTCGGTGGCGATTATAATGCAGAGTTCGTTGCAGGTCGGGCCGTGCCTCGGAAGTCGCCTCCGTCGCCCGGCCGGTGATGGATTGAGTATTGGCTGAAGAAATGAAGACAGCCGATAAGGAGACCTACAGCGTGAATGTAGAGAACCTTTTCAAGGATATGCTTTCCTCGCTGTGAAGCAGTGCGTTTGTATAACCCAAAAATCCAGACTTCGTGACAAGAAGTGCCTTCAGGACGGTCTTGCCAGGAACTTGCGGCTGAGCCATCGACGAACAGGTTCGTCATAAAGCTTGAGGCAGGCATATGCGATCAAAATAGCTGCAATGAAAACCAGCGCGCCCCAGACCGCCCCGCGAGCTGCGGGCACCTTGTGCTGGACGACCCACGCGGTGTAGATGTAAATCAACGGATAATGCGTGATGTAGAGCGGATAGGAGAGGTCTCCGAAGAAGCGAGCGATGCGTATCGATGTGCCATCGACTCGTTGCTCTCCCGCACCTATTGCCACGATGATCGGGAAGAGGATGATGACGCAAAGGACTTCATAGAGACCATTGACCCAGTGATGCTGCGCTCCACCGAAGCGTGGCAATGAGAGCGCGATGACCAGGAACAAGCTGCAGATCCCGAAGGACCCCTTGATGTGAATGCGCTTTCCGAGACGCATCAGCAAAACTCCTGCGAAAAATGGAAACAGAAGGCGAGCGAAACCAATGTGGAGCTGCTTGGCATCGATTGACCATCCGCCAATCAGGTCGCCGCGATGTCCAAAGACGGCATATTGCACAAGAAACCCTGCTGCAAGCACCACGAATATGCCCAGCGCACGATTGGATAATTTGCGGAAACCGATCGCATAGAGAATGTTCGCGATGTACTCGAAGAAGAGTGACCAGGCGGGGCCGTTGAGCGGATGCATCTCCTGCCAGCCTCGGATGTCCATGGATTTGGATAATGGGAGCAGGGTACATCCCACCAGCATGACCAGCAGCATCTTCCAAACCGGAGTTGATGCAATCTGCGGAAAGACCGAGCCTTTCTGGAAGTAGAAGAGCGCTGCGCCGATCAGACTGCCCATAACGACCATGGGCTGAAGCCGGATGAGACGTCGCTTGTAAAACTCCCGCTGCGTCAAGCGATCCCAGCGATCGTCATAGGCATAGGCGATGACGAATCCGGAAAGCAGAAAGAAGAAGTCGACCGCGAGGTAGCCATGATTGATGATCTGCTTCAGTGGGTTGTCGTCGGCGTATGCCTCAAAGAGATGGAAGATCACCACCATGAGCGATGCAACACCGCGAAGGCCGTCGAGAACGACATAATGATTCTTTGCGGGTGTGATTACGGTGGTTGACGTTGCGGGGGAGATGATATCGATGCTGGCTGTTTCCATCTGTTCACGTATC
>DATAQW010000319.1:0-35461 GCA_036264445.1 Pseudacidobacterium sp. | reverse complement strand
GTTCGGCGAGGATCGCCGTCTTCCCGCCTGGAGCAGCGCAGGCGTCAAGAATTCCGCGGCCGCTTCCTGCAAGCTCTGCGACTAATTGCGAGCCTTCATCCTGAATCCGTACACCGCCGCTTTTGAATGCCTTGGTTGACGAAACATCTCCATTGATAACTCGGCGTACATTCGCGAGAAAATTTCCCGGAACCAACTCGATGCCTTGGTCCTGCAATTCCCTTTCGGCATCCGGCGACAATAACCTGACAAACACTGGCGCTGGCTGCTGATCGTATTCGCATATAGCCTTTGCGCTCTCGAATCCAAAATTTTTGATCCATCGCTCTACCAGCCATTGTGGGTGGGCAGTGACGCTGGCCAATTGCGAGGCATTTGTAACCGATACTGTATCTTGTGGCTTTGACTGCGATGCGATCTTTCGGAGAATCGCATTTACCATCCCCGCAGCAAATCTGTTGCCTGCATTTTTGGCAAGCTCAACGCTCTCGCCGATAGCCGCGTATGCGGGGATTCGGTCGAGATACAGCAACTGAAATGCTCCCAGATGTAGAGCTGTGCGTACGGCTGGGTCGAGCTGAAACTTTGGTCTGATCAACAACGCGGCGATGCGCTCATCGAGCGCAATCTGCCAGCGTAGTGTGCCCATGACCAGATTGGTCGCAAGATTACGATCTGCTTCAGAAAGCTTATTGACAGAGGGGTGACGCAGCAATTCGTCGCTGTGCCCCGCGTCTTGTTCTACAGCGAGCAGAATCTCAAAAGCCGCAGCGCGGGCTGGAGCAACATTCTTCATTCCACCCTTTCGCCGCTTTTCAGCTGATAGCCGCGCAGAAAATCCGCTGCCGACATGCGTTTTTTGCCTTCGGGCTGAACCTCCAGAAGTTCGAGTCGCGTGTTGCTGCCGCAATCCACGAAGAGACGCTCACGATCAATATGCACTTCGCCGGGAATGCTCTCTTCGCCGCGCAATTCCATGGGCATCATGCGGTGAAATGCGAGCTTCTTGTTGCGAAACTGCGTGTAGACTCCGGGCCAGGGCTGGAAGCCGCGCCAGCGGTTGTAGGTCTCCATCGCTGTGCGGCTGAAATCGATCAGGCCGTCTTCGCGCTTAAGGATCGGCGCCAGTGTCGCCTTGGAGTCGTCTTGTTTCTGTTGAGTGATGCTTTCGCCAGCGAGACCGTCCAGTGTCTCTGCCATCAAAGCTGCGCCCATCTCCGCCAGGAGGGGAAAAATATCTTCGGACGTTTGATCTGGAGCCAAAGGCAGTTCGCGCTGCAGGAGCATGTCGCCTGTGTCCAGCCCTTCGTCGAGGTGCATGGTGGTTGCTCCGGTGACTGGCTCTCCGTTGGCGATGGCCCACTGGATCGGCGCCGCGCCCCGATATTTTGGCAGAAGAGATGCATGCAGGTTGAGGTTGCCGTAGCGCGGCAGGTCGAGCATCCATTTGGGGATGATGCGTCCATAGGCGACGACGATGATGGCTTCCGGAGCGATGGCTTCTAATTGAGCGCGAAACTCGGCGTTCTTTTTGATTTTTTCCGGCTGAGTGAGAGGAAGCCCGGCTTCCGTGGCGGCCTGCTTTACCGGAGGGGCAACGAGGTTCATCCCGCGTCCCTGGGGGCGGTCTGGCTGGGTGACTACCAACCGGATGTCGTGACCTGCGCGGAGGAGGGTTTTAAGAGTTGGAACGGCGAATTGTGGAGTGCCGCAGAAGACCAGACGCATCGTGTTCGGAGCCCCCTATGTTTGGCTAAAGTCTTCCAAAAATAACAGCGGCTACAGTTCTCTTTTTCGAAAAGTTCAGCCGATTTCTGCAAAAGTCTTCGTGTTGTTTGACTTAAAGCCTAAATTTTTTGACACGCTACCACTCACCGGCGCGCTGCATTTTGCGAATTTTGCGCAGGAGCAGGTCGCGCTTTAACGCGCTGATGCGAAAGATGAAGAGGACGCCGTCAAGATGGTCGATTTCGTGCTGGAAGGCCCGGGCCAAAAGCTCTTCGCCGTCAAGCTCGAACCATTTGCCTTCGACATCCTGAGCGCGCACGCGGACTTTGGCGGCACGGGAGACCTTTTCACGGATTTCAGGGAGGCTCAGACAGCCCTCTTCTTCGTACTGCTTGCCTTCTTTGTAAATGATCTCAGGATTGATGAGGACGACCTTTTCCTTTGGGTCCTTCTGGAAACTCAAGTCGATGACGGTGAGGCGTTTCGGCACGCCGATCTGCGGCGCAGCCAGACCGATTCCCTGCGCGGCGTACATGGACTCGAACATATCGTCGACCAACGCGCGGAGCTCATCGTTGAACTCGGTAACGGGTTCGGTGGGGCGTTGCAGGATCGGGTCTGGATATTTTACGATTTCTCGGATCATTCTTCAGTTAACTTTTGCACTCACGCTAACCGAAGCAAAAAAGCAGGTCTTTCGACTCAGCTCCGCTTCGCTCAGGATGACAAGCTATTTCAATAGGCACGAATTTGTTCTACGTAACCATCGTAGTTACGTTTCAGCTCGCGCAGCGAATCGCCACCGAATTTTTCAAGCACAAGCCGTCCAAAAGCCAGCGCGACCATGGCTTCTGCCGCAACTCCAGCGGCTGGAACGACGCATACATCGCTGCGCTCGTAAGCGGCCTTCGTCACTTCACGAGTGTCAAAGCGTACTGATTGCAGCGGACGGCGCAGCGTGGAGATTGGCTTTAAATATCCGCGCACGATGATGTCTTCGCCGTTGGAAATGCCACCTTCCACGCCCCCCGCGTTGTTGTGGTCGCGAGTGAAGCGAGTCTTTGCTCCGTTCTGTAGTTCGCTGGCGTAGCCAATGGCATCATGCACTTCTGAGCCGAAGGATTCTGCAGCAGTGACACCACGGCCTACTTCGACACCCTTCACGGCCTGCAACGACATCACTGCCTGCGCGAGGATGCCGTCAAGACGCTCATCCCAATTGGTATGCGTGCCGATTCCGGCGGGCGCGCCGTGGATTACAACTTCAAAAACTCCGCCGACGGTATCGCCAGTTCGCAGAACTTTGTCGACTTCTTCCTTCATGCGCGCCTCGGCTTCAGAGTCGACACAGCCGAGCAGCACTTCGTCTTTTGCGCGCAGGGCGGAGATTTCATCCCATGTGGCGTCTCGCTCCAGCTCGGCATGGCCTACGCGGATGACGTGGCTGGCAACGTCGATTCCGAGAGAAAGTAGAAGCAACTTGGCCAGTGCTCCAGCAGCAACGCGGGCTGTGGATTCGCGCGCCGAGGCGCGCTCAAGAATGTACCGGGCATCAGGAAAATCGTATTTCAACGCGCCGGCGAGGTCAGCGTGTCCAGGACGCGGAGAAGCAACAGCCTTGTGTTTTGACGGATCGCCGGTTTCTACCGGCAGCACGTCCGTCCAGTTTTTCCAGTCGCGGTTTTCGATCTCCATCGCTACTGGTGAGCCGATGGTCTTGCCGTGGCGCACGCCGGAGAGGATGTGCGCTGTATCGTGCTCGATGCGCATGCGGCCGCCCCGGCCATAGCCTTGCTGGCGTCGCCACAGCTCGCCGTTGATGAAATTCTGGTCGACTTCAATGCCGGCTGGAAGGCCCGAAACCAAGGCAATGAGACTCTCGCCGTGCGACTCACCTGCGGTAGAAAAACGTAACATTTGTATGCTGTGCCAAATTTGATTGTAGCGCAGCTAAAAACTTTACCGCAGAGGACGCGGAGTTGGGCGGAGGTCCGCAGAAAAAAAGACTTTCACCACAGAGGATACAGTGAGCACAGAGGCTCACGGGGGCTCTGTGCTCTTTTTGGTGCAGATCTTTTGCAAAAATAAAATAAGGGATCAGTCACCAGTCAACCAGGCGTACTGCGCATCGTTGAGAGGGACGACAGACAACCTGCCTTGCCGCACCAGCGGAGAGTCCGCGAAGAGTTTGTTGGCCTTGATGTCGGCGAGGGTGTGCGGCGTTTTCACTGCTTTCTCGGCCTTGATGCGGACGATGGGCGATTTGGGATTGTCGGGATCGACGGAGACTACTTTTGCCATGCCTACTGCCGTGCGCTCGTCACCGGTGTGGTAGATCACCAGCTTTTCGCCAGGCTTCATGCTGCGGAGATACTTCAACGCTACGGGATTGGTCACGCCATCCCATACCGTCTCTTCATCACGTTCTAAATTGCTAAAGGAATAGCTTTCCGGTTCCGTCTTGAGCAGGTAATGCATCGGTCTCCTCCGTTGGCGCTGCTTCTGGTTCCGGCTGCTTTTCTTCCTGAACTTGATTCTGGTTCAGGAATTGTTCGGTGTTCAGCAGCGGGCGCTCCATGGCGCGCACCCATTCTGTCATCTGTCCGGGCTCGCGTCCAATAGCTTCGGCGCGGGCGAATTCGCCGCGCATGGTCTGCATCTTTGCATCGAGGTCGTCGAGGTAGTGCAGCATGACAGCTTCCGGAATCATGGGCAGCTTAGGCGAGCCGAATTCATACTTACCGTGATGACTGAGGACGATGTGTTCGACCAGCAGACGCAGCCGTTCGGGGAAATCGGGTAGCGTTGCGAGCTTTTGCTCGATCATGCGGATGCCGATGGTGATGTGGCCGACGAGCTGACCTTCGAGCGTGTAGTCAAAACTGGTGCCCCAACGCAGCTCATGCAGCTTGCCAATGTCGTGCAGCATGACTCCGGTAAGGAGCAGATCGCGATTGATCTCTGCATAGTGGCGTGCCGCGAGATCGGCGACGCCCATCAGTGAGACGATGTGTTCCAGCAAGCCGCCGATCCATGCATGGTGCAGGCTCTTAGCGGCTGGAGCCGACTTGAGAGCAACGGCGATTTCCGGGTCATCGAGAAATGCGCGCAGCAGCGCGTAGAGGTGCGGATTCGTGAAGCTCGCGATGTAGCCATTCAGCTCGGCCCATAACTCATCAATGTTGCGCGAAGTTTTAGGGACGTAGTCGCCGAGGTCGTATTCCCCAGGCTGCGCCTTGCGAATCTTCTCGATGTTGATCTGAAGTTTGTCCTGGTAGCGGGAGACCTGCCCGCGCACTTTGACCACATCTCCAGAAGAGAAGTCGCCCGCCTCAGCTGTCTCCCACATGCGGCACTCGACCTGGCCGGTTTGGTCGCAAAGCGAGACGGCAAAGTACAGAGCGCCATCTTTCCGGCTGCGCACTGACTTCGCCGCAACTGCAAAATAACCTGTGATGACCTGGTTTTCAAATTTTGCCAGGTCCTGGATGAACAGGTCTTTCATTCGCGCCGCCCTTTACTGTTGTGAAGGCGGGTTAGTGGAACCTGGGGCTGCCGGCTGAGTGGGCTGCGCAGGCGCAGTTTGTTGAGCCGGAGCATTCTGCTGTTGCTGCTGATCTGCAGGCTTTTCTTTGGCCTTGTCAGAAAGACGGATCTTTTCCGTTGGCTTAGGCTTGGGCGGCTTCGACGTATCGCCATTTAGGCCCAAAGCGCCCTGCTGTACCTGCCGTGTAGCCAGTTCATCGGTCGTTTCAGCAGCAGGAGCAAACGGATCGCTCTTGTCCTTCGGCTTCTTTTGCTTCGGAAGCTTCGCGCGCTCTGAGAAGCGTGTTTTTTCCTTCTTTTCTTCGACCTGCTGGCCGGAAACGGTGCCGTCCGGGCCCACGACCTGCATGTTCTGCGGAACATTGCCGTTCGAGGCCACTTGCGTATTGCCGTTGTCAGGAGCAGCGCCGGCGTCTTCCGTCTTTGTGGGAGCGTAGGGAAGCGTCTCACGAGGCGCTTGTCCAAAACGGATCTTCTCTTTCTTGCCTGGCTTCTCTACGCCTGTCGCGCTCGCGGTCTGAGCGGCCTTGGAATTGGCTTGAGCTGGGGTCGACGAAGCTGTTTGCGCAGTTGCAGCAGCTTGAGTGCCAGCAGTACCCGCAGCCGCGGTTGAAGCGCCGTTTTCAGATTGCGCTGCGTTGGCACCCGGCGCTTCTGCAAGCGATGGAACATTTGCAGGAGCCGCAGGCGCGCTGGCTGTCTGGGTCTGCGGTTTCGGTTTCACACTCTTTTGGCGGAAACGTGTGCGCTCTACGTGTTTTTTCTTTTTCCCTGTTGGCGGAACATAGGCGCTGTAGACCGGCCTCACTTCATTGGGACTGGCGCCGGAATCTTCATAACCGTTCTTGACTTCGACATATCCGTCTACACGCAACCTGGTCAGGTACTTGCGTAGCTCCGGACCCATTTTCTCGCTGTAGAGAGCGTCTTCGACCTGTGGCTGTACATCCTTTAATGACTGCACCCCACCCGCTGTGTGTTCTGTCACCTTGAGGATGACAAATCCCTGCTTGGTACGAATGGGCTGCGTATATTGGCCGGGCTTGAGATCGAAGGTCTGGTCCTCGAGGACTTTTGCCAACTGGCCGCGTTTGAATTGGCCCAGGTCTCCGCCTTGCGCAGCGGTTTGACCTCCGGATTCGGTTTTTGCCACTTCTGCAAAATCAGCTCCTGACTTCAGCTTCGCGGCGACATCGTCGGCCTTCTTCTGTGCAGCATCAACCTGTGCCGCATCATCAGGATTCGCCGTCAGAATCATAATCTCGCTCAGGCGCACCTGCTCGGAGCTGTCGAAATCCGCCTTGTGCTCGTCGTAGTACTTCTGCACATCGGACTGGCTGAGCGAAAGATGACGTCCCACCTCATCGCGAATCACCATCGATGTGATGATGCCTTCGCGGATGTGCTGCCTGAAATCCTCGTAGGAAACTCCCTGTGCCTCGGCGGCCTTCTGCAGGTCTTCCATGCTGTCGAGGTGGTTCTGTTTGCGGATATCGTCAAGACGCTTTACGGTTTCTGCCTCGCCTGAAATGCCCAGCTCTTTGCCTTTGGAAAGCAGCAATTGCTGATCAATCAGATCGCGCAACAGGTTGTGCTTCTGCTCAAAGAGCTGCTGCTGCGACCACCCCTGCTGGCGGCCCTGCGCGTCCAGTTCCTGTTCGGCGCGTCCGTAATCGGATTTGCTGATGACCTGGTCGTTGATACGCGCAACAATTTCCTCGACAACCGTGCCTTGATAGGGAGACTCCTGCGTCTGTGGCTGGGCCTGGGCTCCGGATGGTTTAGCCGGAGTCTGGGCGAATGAAGAACCTGTCAGGAATACGATGCCCGCTACGAACGCGGCTGAGAGCGGTAAGGGTCGGTAAGTCATGGTTATACGTCTCAATTCAGGTGCGCGCCGCGACTTGGGGGTTCTGCTCCTCAGCTGACCGGATGCACTTGCAAACCATTCTAAACAGAAGCGAGTCAGCAAGCCAGCGGGGGCCAGTGTTTCGTCGTCAGTTGGTTGTAAGTCCCCAATTTGGTGGACGCTCTCCGTGCTTCATTGTTAGCCTCACTTGACGGGAATTGGAAACTGAGAATTAGGGACTAACAACTAATAACTGAACACCGTCATACTGTTATACTTTTTATTAAGGATGCCCTGAGGGTCCTCGTCACATGCCATCCCGTACCCGCCGTACTATTTTCGCGCTCACCGTCTTTTTTTCTGCCTGCGGACTTGCAGGCATCGTCGTAAGCCAGAGAGTTGGCGCGCAATCCAGCAATGATGAATCGCAGTTCCGCGACAGCCTTAAAACCTTTGCCAATGTTTACGATGTAGTTTCACAGAACTACGCCGAACCGCTCAATGGCGACAAGCAGGATAAGGCGATCTATGACGGCGCGATTCCGGAGATGCTGCGGACGCTCGATCCGCACTCGAATTTCTACGATCCAAAAGCCTACGCCAAAATGAAGGAAGACCAGCACGGCAAGTACTACGGCGTGGGCATGACCATCCAGCCGCAGCTTGTGAATGGGGCACAGAAGGTTGTCGTTCTCTACCCGTATGAAGGAACGCCTTCATACAAGGCAGGCGTAAGGCCCGGCGACGTCATCGTTTCTGTAGATGACAAGAAGACCGACTCGATGAGCTCGGAAGACGTAGCCAATATGCTGAAAGGCCCCAAAGGGACGCATGTAAAGCTGAGCGTCTCCCGTGAAGGTGCGGCCGCTCCGCTTACATTCGATCTGGTGCGCGACGAGATTCCGCACCCCAGCATCGACCTCAAGGAACAACTTCGCCCAGGCATCGGCTACATCCACATCACGCAGTTTCAGGAAACCACCGGACGCGAGCTCAGTGACACCCTCGACAGCTTTGGCCCTGACCTCAAAGGCCTGGTGCTTGACCTGCGCGGCAATCCCGGCGGCTTGCTTACGGAAGCCGTCGCTACCTGCGACAAGTTCCTCAAAAAAGGCCAGGTCATCGTTTCGCAACGCGGACGCGCCTTCCCTGAGCAGACCTACCACGCCATGCATGGCAATGGCGGCAAGGCGTATCCAGTTGTTGTTCTGGTAAATCACGGAACGGCATCAGCGGCTGAGATCGTGAGTGGCGCGCTACAGGACCATGACCGCGCTATCATCGTCGGTGAAACCACATTCGGCAAGGGTCTGGTGCAGACCGTCTATCAGCTCTCAGACAACACTGGCCTTGCGCTCACCACATATCACTACTACACGCCCAGCGGACGCCTCATCCAGCGCAACTACAGTGGGGTTTCGCTCTATGATTACTACTTCAATCACGAGCAGCCACAGGATGCAAAAGACCGCGAAGTCAAGCTGACCGACTCAGGCCGCACAGTCTATGGCGGCGGCGGCATCACTCCGGACTACAAGGTCGACACACCAAAATCTACTCATTTGCAGGAAGTACTGCTCTCGCCCGAGCATTATGCCTTCTTCAACTTCGCCAAGCATTATCTGGCGAATCGTTCGGTTACGCGCGATTTCCAGGTAGATGACGCTGTTCTGACTGACTTCAAGCAGTTCCTCGCTTCGCCTTCGCAGAACATCACCTACACCGATCAGGAATTCAATGCCGTGCTCGACTGGATCAGGATGAGCATCAAGGCTGAGATCTTCACTACGCAGTTCGGTCAGGCGGAAGGCCTGAAGGTACGCGCCGGGTGGGATCCGATGATCAATCAGGCGCTCACCTACATGCCGCAGGCTGCAACACTTGAGCAGGCCGCAGAGAAGATCGATTCGCAGAAGACGGTGACGGCTAAAAATACTCCTGCGAGTCCTGCTACGGAATAAACACTTTCACTGTAAGTAATGAGGGCAGGCATTTAGCCTGCCCTTTGTTTTTGTTGAGTGTTTGTTTAGGCTTTCCCAATCACGTTGGCCACAGTCTCGCCGATAGCAGCAGGGCTTTCGACTACATGGATGCCTGCAGCTTTGAGCGCCTTCATCTTTTCAGCAGCAGTTCCCTGTCCGCCTGAGATGATCGCTCCGGCATGGCCCATGCGGCGTCCCGGAGGAGCGGTCTGTCCAGCGATGAAGCCTACCACCGGCTTCTTGACGTGCTGTTTCACGTACTCGGCAGCTGTTTCTTCAGCCGTTCCGCCGATTTCGCCGATCAGGATGATCGCTTCTGTCTCAGGGTCTTCATTCAGCAGCTTCAGCGCATCGACGTGGGTGGTGCCGATGATGGGATCCCCGCCGATGCCAATGGCCGTCGACTGTCCGATACCGCGCTGCGTAAGCTGATAAACAGCTTCATAGGTCAGCGTTCCAGAGCGCGAGACGATGCCGATGTTGCCCTCTTTGTGAATGCGTCCGGGCATGATGCCGATCTTGGCCTTGCCGGGTGAGATCACTCCGGGGCAGTTGGGGCCTATGAGCCTGGATTTTGAGTTCTTGAGCACGCTCCAGACCTTAACCATGTCGTTGACGGGAATGCCTTCCGTGATGCAGATGATTAGCGGAATTCCTGCTTCATTGGCTTCGAGAATCGCATCAGCCGCAAATGGCGGCGGCACAAAAATGACCGTCGCATTTGCGCCTGTTTCGGCAACGGCCTTCTCGACCGTATCAAAGACCGGCCAGCCCTCGTGGATGGTCCCACCTTTGCCCGGAGTTACGCCACCGACCACCTTTGTTCCGTATTCAGCGCAGCCCTTTGCGTGAAATGTTCCTTCTTTGCCGGTAATGCCCTGCACAATGAGGCGTGTATTTTTATCTACCAGAACTGCCATGTTTACTTGCCTCCTTTTGCAGCGGCGACGACCAACTCTGCCGCTTCTTTCATGGTTGCGCCAACAGAAAACTTCAGCCCTGACTCCTGAAGAATTTTTCTACCCTCGTCCACGTTGGTTCCTTCCAGGCGAAGAACAATAGGCAACGTCACATTCAGCTTCTTCGCTGCTGCGACAACTGCAGTGGCCAGCACGTCCACGCGGAGGATGCCGCCGAAAATATTGATGAAGATGGCCTTCACGTTCTTATCTGCAAGCAGGATGGCGAAGGCTGCTTCAATCTGCTGCTGGTTTGCGCCGCCACCTACGTCAAGGAAGTTTGCAGGCGAGCCGCCGGCGTACTGGATGATGTCCATCGTCGCCATGGCGAGGCCCGCGCCGTTCACCATGCAGGCGATGTTGCCGTCGAGCTTGATGTAGTTGAGCGCGTACTTTGATGCTTCCACTTCAAGCGGGTCTTCTTCGGCGATGTCGCGCAGCTCTTTGAGTTCCTTGTGGCGGAACATCGCATTGTCGTCAAAGTTAATCTTGCAATCGAGCGCGAAGAGCTTGCCGTCTTTGGTAGTGATGAAGGGATTGATTTCGAGCAGCGAAGCATCTGTATCGACGTATGCCTGATAGAGGCCGGTCATGAACTTTACCGCTTCGTTGATCTGTGTGGGTTTCAATCCCAGCGCGAAAGCAAGGTCACGCGCCTGGTATGGTTGAAATCCGACTGCCGGATCGATATATGCCTTGTGAATGGCCGTCGGGTCTTTCGCGGCAACCTCTTCAATCTCCATACCGCCTGCCTGCGAGGCCATAAAAACCAGCTTGGCTGCAGCGCGGTCGAGCACGATGCCGAGATACAGCTCGCGATTGATGGCTGCCGTCTCTTCGATCAGAAGGCGCTGTACCTTCTGTCCCTGTGGGCCGGTCTGGTGCGTGACCAGCTGCATGCCCAAAATCTGCTTGGCATACTGCTCGGCTTCTTCAATGTTTTTGGCTACCTTTACGCCGCCGCCTTTGCCGCGGCCTCCGGCATGGATCTGCGCCTTGACTACTACGCCGTTCGCTCCGCCAGCAAAGAGCTTTTTGGCCACATCCAGCGCTTCGTCGAGCGTGTTGGCCACCTCACCCCGGGGCACGGCAACACCGTACTTGGCCAGGATGTCTTTCGCCTGATACTCATGGATTTTCATAGCTTGTATGCGCCGCAGATTGACCCCAAAGCGCGGATGACCGTGCAGTCGCGGGTGAAATGACGGCTAACCTTCCATAGTACAGGCCGCGGTGCTTAGTTGTCAGTTGTCAGAGGCCGCACTCGCTAGGTCTGGTCTGGCAAGATATGGCAACAAATCCGTGCTCCCTTGAACGGCTTTTAGGCTACGCCTGAGACAGAAGGGAAATCCGCCGGTTACCCTCATCCACGCCTGCCTGTATATTGAGAGCAGCATAAAGATCCCTTGCTTCCCGCCAGAGTGATCGCGCCTCTTCAGCTTCCCCGTTTTCGCCTTTAAGCAGAGCGAACCCGCGAAGCGTATTCGCCAGATCGAGCAGCGGGGTTTCTTGAGATTTCCGATAAATCTCGAGTGCTTCTGAATAACAGCTTTCTGAGGAAACGCCCTGCCCTTGCTTCCGCAGAATATCCCCAAGGTGCCGAACCGTGTGAGCCACTCTCAGCGGATCATCCAGCGTTCGGCAAACCGCTACAGCCTGCTCATAGTGCAGGCGCGCGCCATCTTCATCATGCTGGTCACTGTCGATCTGCGCGAGGCCCGCGAGAGCCTGCGCCAACCCGCTCCGGTTATTGGACTTCCGGCACAAATCAACAGCTTCAGAGAAGACCCGTCTGGCATCGTCTAACCGATGCTCTCTTCGTGCCTCATAGCCTCGGGTAAGGAGTATCTCGGGCGTAGCGGCCATGGTGGGCAAATTCTATCACTGCACTGCTGAACTACTGCAATATTGATTCGTTAGGTGGTTGATCTGAAAATGACTGAAGTGAAAAGCCATTTCGGTATTGCATATCACAGCTATCTGATAGAAATACGCCCCTGATAAAAGAACTTCCCTAAGCCAATGGTAAAGAGCCAGCAACCATAAAGAGAATGCTCTAGCGCAGATGTGAACAGGCTGCCTGTCACATAGTACCTCCATGCAAACAGCAGCCCTCCGACAAATGTGAGCAGCACTGCTAAAGGGTTACGAAAAATAATATGCATAAACGCAAAGGCTGCGGCGCTTACTACAATAAGCGCCAGATTGGAAGGCAGCAAAGAAGCGTAGCGGTGCATCAGGAAACAGCGGTAGATGATGCCTTGCGGATAGACTGACAGGACCGGATATAGGACCATGACCAGCGCCCACAGTTGAGGATGCGTTCGCACAAAGCTCAACAAGAGATTTGGAGCGGCCACCCTGACGGTGAGTCCTATCGCCAGGGCGCTCAGCAGAAAACAAATAACAATGGATGAAAACTGCGCCATAACAGGACGGGGATTCCAGAACAAACTCACAGAAAACGATGCATCTCGACGCAATTGCCAATAACAGTAGAGTGCTACCAGCCAAAGGGCTGGTAGCGCCGGAATGGGCCGGGGCGAGAAACGATATGCGAGTGGCAGTGCCACAAAAAGAAGCAGGAACTCAACACAAAGCATGACGCGCGGCATGATGAGTTATTTATACGCGACACGGTCTGCATGCCGGACTCGACCAGATGAGTGTGATCACTCATCTCTCGAACGCCTCTTCGGTTTCGCTGCAGCATGTATCTTCTTTTTCTCAATACGGCCTGCAGCAGCTCTACGAAGCGCCTCGACTTCCTTCACTGACAGCTCTCTCACTTCGCCCGGAGGCAGATCCAACACCAGCGGCCCATATCCCACGCGGCGAATCTTCTCCACATGATGCCCAACCTCTTCGAACATTTTGCGGATTTCGCGGTTGCGACCTTCGATCAGCGTCGTCTCGTACCAGGGATTTTCTGCGTCGCGGATCAGCTTGATCTCGGCCGGAGCGGTCATGACACGGCCTTGGCGCGCTCCGGGTTTACCGCGCTCAATCATGATGCCTGAACGCAATTGGTCCAGCGCAGACGCGCTCGGCTTTCCGCTGACTTTGACCAGGTAAACTTTCTCAACTTTTGCCGCCGCGCGTGTGAGCGCATTGGCCAGCTCGCCGTCGTTGGTCATCAACAGAAGGCCTTCGCTCTGGTAATCGAGCCGGCCTACTGGGAAAACGCGCACACCGGCACGCTGGACAAACTGCATCACTGTGGGACGGCCTTCAGGATCCCTCGCTGTGGTGACGAAGCCTTTGGGCTTGTTCAGCATGAAATAGCGGTGCTGCTGTGCTCCATGTAGCAGCTTGCCGTCGACGCGGATGTGGTCGCGTTCTGGATCGGCCTTTGTGCCCAGTTCTGTGACCGTCTGGCCGTTGATCTGGATGCGCCCTTCCAGAATCAGTTCCTCGGCTTTGCGGCGCGAGACGATGCCTGCCTGTGCAATGATCTTCTGCAGGCGGACAGGCTCACTCATGGCTGGTCTCGTCTGGATCCGGGTCCCCAAAACGCACGCTGTTCGCGTTCTGAGATGAAGGAGCGGATGCTTCTAAAGCATCTTCCTTGTCGATTTCGATCTCGACAGCAACACCAGGAACATCTTCTTCATCTTCCTCAGTCTCGTCCGTCACTGCCACCGCAGCGTGGGTTTTGACTTCCACTTCTTCTTCAGGTTCTTCGATAATTCCCTCTGAATTTGGTGTTCCATCCCTTTGCTGCTCAAACGGCAGATCACCGGGCTCAGCCAGTTCGCCCGCGGCCATCTTCTCGAATTCTTCCATCGATGGAAGCTCGTTCAGGTCTTTAAGTCCGAAACGCAGGAGGAATTCTTTCGTTGTTTTATAGAGGATCGGACGTCCGATCACCTGTTTGCGTCCAGCCGTTGTGACCAGCTTGCGGCTGACAAGCGATCCGATGACACCCGCCGAATCGACACCGCGAATTTCGCCAACTTCAGGAGCGGTAACGGGCTGCTTGTACGCGATGACGGCCAGAGTTTCCAGAGCCTGCAAAGACAGCTTCATGGGAGGCTTCAGACTCTTCACGAAGCCGCGCACCGCGTCGTGATACTCAGGCTTGGTGGCCACACGGTGTCCGCCTGCAATTTCGCGGATCTCCATGCCGCGATCGCTGTTAGCGTAATCGGCAGTCAGCTCGTTCAGGATACGACGCAATTCTTCGCGCACTTCGCGGTCGCGCAAGCGGGCGGCGCGCTTTTCATCCTCTGGCGAAGAAGCTGATTCTTCGGCGGAATGCTCGGCCATCACCGCTGCTTCTTCCACAGTAAGAAAATCCGTTTCTTCCACCGGGAGAACGGTGTCCGGCACATCGGTATTCAATACAACCGATACTTCATTCGCAGGCGCGGCTTCGCGCAAACGTTTCTCTTCGAGCGCCTCTTCCGCGAAAAGGCCTGCGAGCTGCCCCAGGGTTACCGGTTCTTCAGCCGCGTAAATCACCGCTTCGATCTTTGCTTTCAGACTCATGCTTGGTCAGGAAGCCGGAAATGTTCTCCGGCTCTCTTTGAATACTACCGAAGCGGTGGCTGTTTCGCGAAAGCAGTTGGCATGAATGTACTGCTTGTGGAGCGAATTAAATCAAAATCTAGCGCCATGGACGCCAAGGCTCGCAAGTCTAGCGGCTTTCTTGGCTTTCTCGGCGTCCTGGCGGTAGAACTTTAGGTTATCGATGAATGAACTGCAGCAACGTCCAGAAAATACCGCCCGCCAGCAACGCTGCTGCAGGCAGCGTAAAGACCCAGGCCAGCGCGATGTTGCGGATCGTCGAAAGCTGTAAACCGCTACCGTTGGCCATCATGGTTCCGGCTACGCCCGAAGAAAGAACATGCGTGGTCGAAACCGGCATCTTGTACTGGTCTGCCGCAATGATTGTCGCGGCTGCCACGATCTCTGCCGAAGCACCCTGCGCATAGGTCAGATGTTCTTTGCCGATCTTTTCGCCAACTGTCACCACAATGCGCTTCCATCCGACCATTGTGCCCATTCCCAGGGCCAGAGCAACAGCAACCTTCACCCAGGTCGGAATGAATTTGGTGGCGTTATCGAGATGCCTCTTGTAATTGTTGAGAGCAGCAGTCTCCTGTGCGGTAAAGTTCGGTGTGCCGCTCCTCGCCATCAGGCGCAGCGCTTCGCTTACCACATACATATCGTTGCGCACGTTCTGCTGCTGGTTGGCAGGAACTCCGGCAAGCGATCTATACATCTGCACTTGATGCGCAATGTCGAGCGTCAGCTCCCGTGCAGCAAGCGGAACTGTAGATGTGAACTGTTTTGTGCGAATAAATTCCGTGAGGTCGGCCCGTGGATCGCTCATAACAGCATCCGGTGAGACATAACGGCTTAAAATACCAGCCGCCTGCTCTGAGACAGCCACAAAATCCGGCACCTGGTTCACGCCTACAGCGTGGTTCAGCGCATACGCCGTCGGCACCACTCCGATCAGGATGAGCATGATCAAGCCCATGCCTTTCTGGCCGTCATTCGAGCCGTGCCCGAAGCTCACGCCGGTGCAGGTCAGGATGAGCAGGGCGCGAATCCAGAACGGCGGCGGCGCGTCGCCCTTCGGCGATTCATACAAAGCCGGGTCTTTGACCAGGAACTTGAGAATGAGCAGGAACAGGGCTGCGCAGGTGAATCCAACCAGCGGCGAGATCAGCAGGACGCGGAAGACATTGGAAACCTGCGTCCAGTCAACGCCGCTCGTTCCGGTGCGGCCCATCATCAGCTGGTTGGCAATACCCACGCCGATGATGGAACCAATCAGCGTATGCGAGCTGGATGCCGGAAGTCCCAGCGACCATGTGCCCAAGTTCCAGAGCATCGCTGCGATCAGGAGCGCGAAAACCATGGCGAAACCCGCGCCCTTACCCACCTGCAGAATTAATTCCACTGGCAGCAGCGAGAGGATCGAAAAGGCCACGCCACCCGATGAAGTCAGCACGCCGATCAGGTTCCACATTCCTGACCAAACCACAGCCATGTGCGGCTCCAGTGAATGTGTATAGATCACAGTTGCGACAGCGTTGGCTGTATCGTGGAATCCGTTGACGAACTCAAAGCCCAGCGCAATCAGCAAGGCGACGCCCAGCAGAACGTATGGCCAGACACCGAGAATCGGTGCACCGGAGATGTCATTAACGAGATGAAACCCGGCATATCCAAGCCCGGCCAGCAGAACGGCGCAAAAAATCAGCCAGCCGATCAGCCCGGGCGACTTTTTCATTTTTTGGTCGAGAAGACTTCCAGCAGCAGTAGTTGATCCGGGGGAAATGACAGCAGAAGATGCTTCATTCATGGTTATAGGCTCCGATTTGGGACGCGTGCCAGAAACGTATCAGAGCCCGTTAACGGTATGTGTAAAAACACCCCCGAAAACGTTATGAATTTTTGATGAATGCGGCTAAGTCCAGTCGTCGCGCATCTGGTTCATGCGTTCTGTCATAACCTGCTCGAAATCAGCGTGTTTTTTGACAAATATGTCGCTGAAAAACTGGTCCTGACGCAGCAGAATGGCCTGCAAACGTACTAACTCCAGCAGCGCCAGAAACATCGCGATCAGCGTCCGTTCAGACTTGGCGTTGGCCAGGATCTTACGCAGGGAAACCGGCTTGTCTTCCGTGATGAGACGACGGCGCACGTAGTCGATCATCTGGCCTACCGTCACCGTGTCCTCTTCCAGATCGAGCACCGGGCGTTGTTTCACCCGGTCCAGGATTTCACGGAAGACGCGAACCAGATCTACCGTATCGGCGGCAATCTCCGGCTCCATGCTTTCGTCGTTGCGGAAGTCTTTCAGCGTCGGTTTCGACCAGGTTGATTCTTCAATGATTTGCTTCTGCGCCAGCATCTGCGCGGCGTTCTTGAAGCGCTCGTGCTCGAGCAGCCGCTCAACAAGTTCGCGACGCGGGTCTTCCGGCTCGCCCTCGGCTGTCTCAATGGGTGAACGCGGCAGCAGCATCTTGCTCTTGATGTGGATGAGCAGCGAAGCCATATAGATGAACTCGCCTGCCGTGTCCACGTCGGCTGCTTTCAGCTGCTCTACATAAGCCAGGAACTGGGCTGTAATCTTGGCGATGGGGATGTCGTAGATGTCGATGTCCTGCTTGCGGATAAGGTCGAGCAGGAGATCGAGCGGACCGTCGTAGACCTTGCCGACGGTGACAGAAAAGGGAAAGGCGCTGTCTTCTTTTTTCTCTTTCTCAGGCTCTTTCCTGACCTGAGTGGCGTTCTGCGAAGATCCCACATCTTTTCCGAGATGTGGGGCGCCCTGGTGTTGCGTTTCGGGCGTGGAATCCGGTTTCAACTCATCCGTCATCGCGCTGCTTCACCCACCAGATTCTCAACTAAGCCCATCGCAGTGCGCACGTCCTGCATGGTATGCTCGGCGCGGTTTCTGGCGCGGGTTGATCCTGCTTCGAGAATCTCTTCGACCAGCTTCGGATTCTGCTCGTATTTGCTGCGCCGCTCCTGAATTGGGGCCAGCTCCTTCACCACCGCATCCGCAGCCCACCCTTTACATTCGATGCATCCAATGGAGGCCGTCGTGCAGCCCTCATAGACCTTCGCCAGAGTTTCCTGCGACGAAAAAACCTTGTGCAGGTCGCCCACAGGACAGACGTCAGGGTTGCCGGGATCCGTCCTCCGCACCCGCGCCGGATCGGTCACCATCGGCTTCAGCTTCTGCCGGATCACCGATTCGGGGTCGGCCAGCAAAATTGTGTTGCCATAGCTCTTCGACATTTTGCGGCCATCTGTTCCAGGCAGCTTCGGGGATGGCGTCAGCAGGGCCTGCGGCTCGGGCAGGATCGCTTCAGATTCTCTTCCCTCAGGAGTTAAGCGACGCACCGTCGACTGGCCTTCTTTCCACCTTAAGCCTATTTCAGGGGAGAGTTCTTCCTTATGGCCTTCTTCTGGGGAATAAGTGAACCTACCTCGGACCGACCTATTCCCAGGGTAAAACCAATTAAATCTTCGAGCCACTTCGCGCGTGAGTTCTACATGCGCTACCTGGTCCTGTCCGACAGGGACGAAGTCTGCCTGATAGACCAGAATATCGGCGCTCTGCAGCAGCGGGTAGCCGAGGAATCCGTATGTGGTCAGGTCTTTGCCGGTGATGTTCTCTTGCTGCTCTTTATATGTCGGAACGCGTTCGAGCCATCCGAGCGTCGTAATCATTGACAGCAGCAGATGCAGCTCGGCGTGGTGCTTTACGCGGCTCTGCACAAAGATCACAGACTTTTCCGGATCAAGTCCTGCTGCAAGGAAGTCGAGCGCGACGTCCAGCGTGTTTTGCTTGATCATCGAGGGGTCGGCGTAGTCGGTCGTGAGCGCATGCAGATCGGCGATGAAGTAGTAGCACTCATACTCATCCTGAATGCGCACCCAGTTCTTGAGCGCGCCCATGTAATTGCCCAGATGGAGTTTGCCAGTCGGACGCATGCCGCTCAGCACGCGCTTCAAGGGAGCAGAAGAGGAAATCGACACCGTATCCTTCACGTAAGAAATTACTTGCCTTATTGTACGGGAGGTTTTAGGGAAGAGCCGTCATCGTGAATTCTCACCACAGAGAACTCACTGAGGAATCTCAGTGAACTCTGTGCCCTCTTTGGTGAAAGACCAAAAATGCAGGCCCTCCCCTTCGCTCAGTATGACAACAAAAAAATGTAATCGGGTGCACCACGTTCGGGAAGCTAACGTGGGATTCTTTCGTTTAACAAACCTATAGTGCCAGAAGCACCCGGTTAAATGCGGACAGCGCCGGACTCACCAGCAGGCTCACAATCGGGCCGCCGAAGAAGAGAATCAGCACGAGGCTGATCATTCCCAACGAGTCATACACGCGCAGCGCGTTGTAGGGCAGCATGTGGCGGATGATGTGTGATCCATCGAGCGGAGGCAGCGGGATCAGATTGAAAGCCGCAAGAAAGAGATTCAGCAGGATGCTGAGATAAAGAAGAATGATCAGTGGAGCAACGATGGGGCTAGCCGCCATCAGCTGCTGATCGGGCATTCCCAGCATCACCAGCTCCTTGATCGCCATATTTCCAGAAGGAGTCACTTTGGCGATGACAACTAACAGCAGCAGCGACGCAATGGCTGCCAGGATGTTGCTCACCGGTCCTGCCACCGTAGTCAGAATATCGTCGCGTACGATGTGCTTGAAGTTGCGGGTGGTCACCGGAGTCGGTTTCGCCCAGCCGAAGAGAAGTCCGCGCGACAGAAAAAGCATAACCAGCGGAATCAGCACCGTTCCCAGGGGGTCGATGTGTTTCATGGGATTCAGCGTCACGCGTCCCAGCATCCGCGCCGTCGGATCACCGAGGCGGGAAGCCATCCACGCGTGCGCCGCCTCATGCAGGCTCAACGCGAACAGAAGAATGACAAACTGAAAAATCTTAAGGACAATTTCTTGCTGGCTCATACCGCAGATTTGATGGTATCAGGTACGGCTCACAAAGCGAGTCAGCAAATCTATGGTGCGCTTCGCATCAGCAAGTCAGCAAAAGCGGTTTTCTCTGACGCTGGCGCTGAAAGCTTGCCGGCTCGCTGACCTGCTAACTACTCGCAGTGCTCACCTGTAGAAGGTGGCGGCACATATGTCTCGCGGTCTGCGAAAAGCTCGGCTTCATCCTTAGTCCGGATATGCTTCGCGGGTATGCCGCCGGCGATGCTGTGCGGATCAATATCGCGCGTAGCGACGCCCAGTGCACCGAGCATTGCATCCTCTCCCACATTCACTCCGGCCATCACCGCCGAATGATAGGTAATGCGCGCACCGGGACCGATTTCTGTCCTGCGGTTCTCGACAACCATCGAATCTTTAGGATCGTGCGCATGTGAGTAAACTGCCGCGTAGTCAGAGATAGAAGTACCTTTGCGAATGATCAGCTCGCCGCGGTCATCGAGCATAACGTACTTGTGAATGACGCAGTCGTCCTCAATGGTGAGGTTGTAGCCGTAGCTGAACTCGACGCCGTGAAAGATCCTTACGTTCTTCCCGATGTGTTTGAAGATGTGCTTGCCTAGCATGGCGCGGAAGCGGAACCCAAGCCAATGGTTCAATCCGATAGGCGAGCGGTCGAACATCTGCCAGAAATAGATCAGCGGCTTATTGCAGGCGTACCGTTTCTCATCAATCTCACCGTAATATTCAGGCTCCAGCGTGACGTTGGCGGAATCCAGAGAAAGCTGCAGAACATTAAACGGCAGTTCGCTGGTAAGCGTGAAATTCAGCCGTCCGCCTTTGGGGCGTCCCAGAAACAATTGATGAAGATTGTCGTGCACAAGTTCAGCGCGCAGCTCCGGCTTGCGGTGCTTGGTGAACTCTTCATCGAGATACTTTAACCAGCGAAGAAACACTTCCTCGGCTTCACGGGAAGGCCGAATGTCGCGATATTCATAACGAGGCATAAATTGTCATCCTGAGCGGAGCGAAGCGCCGTCGAAGAATCTGCATTTCTCCTGGAGCGCGCCCATTGCATTCATTGTTTCAGATGCGCAACATAATGCAACGTCGCAAATCACTGAATCGCAAAGACCGCATAAACCGTAGCTGATTCTTCAATCCGACGCGGACTGATCGCCAGCGGTGCTGCTGCCGGAGCGCTCTGGAGCTTGGCAAATGTTTGCAGGCGATCCAGCGGCCGCACAGGACTCTCCGGGGCCTGGTTGCTGGCATAGATCAATCCAGCCAGCTTTACGCCGAGACCATCGGCCATCTGCTGCGCCACCGCCTGCGCTTTTTTGAGGGCATTCGCTGCTGCTCTCGCCTGAAGGCCGTTCATGTCCTGATACTGCCAGTCGATCTGGCCGCTCTGGTTCGCGCCTGCCTGAACCGCAGTATGCAGCACCTTCGCCGCATCATCGGGCTTCGTTTTCACCGTCCACGACTGGTTCAGTACAAACTGCTTCTGGGCGCGCTCCATCTCCGATGCTCTTTGATCGAAAAAATTGTTGGGCGAAAGATTTTGGTTCTCGCTTTCAATAGATTTCTCGGGAACCCCAGCTTTCTTCAACGCATCTATGATTGCGTTCGATACTTTAGAGCCGTTGGCGTAGGTCGTATCCTCATCCGGCCCAAAGACCTGAAATCCGATGTGAACGACAGCAAGATCAGCATCCGTGATGGCTTTGTCGCTGGCGGTAACAGCGATTGTCCGGTTGTCTTTATTAACCTGAATGGTCTGCGCCTGGGCAAATGCGGTTGTAATCAGAACCAGGGCACCAAACCGTAGCAGTTTCATGCGTATATTTCCTCCCGTTCCATCACAATGAGCACCCGCAAGTATAGCTTGTCGCGGTTGTTGTGCTTTTTATCCGATCTTCTTTGCAAACTCCCGCAGCTTCTTCAGGGTCTCAACTACCGCTCCAGAATCAATCGCCTCGGCAGCGCGTTCAACTCCTTCACGCAGATTGGCAGCGATGCGGCTCGTCACCAGAGCGGCGGCAGCGTTCAGCAGGACAATGTCGCGTTTCGCGCCACGCTCGCCGGAGAAAATACGCTCAAGAATCCCTGCGTTGTAAGCGGCGCTCTCAGCCGCCGCGAGCTCTGACAGTTCAGAGCGTCGAACCCCCGCATCTTCGGGTGTGACTTCGAGCAATCGCACGCTTGCCGAACCCTGCGCTCTGAGCCCCGCACCCTGCACCTCAGCCACGTGGCTCGATCCGGTGATGGTCAGCTCGTCCAGCCCATCGCTGCCATGCACGACAAAGGCATGACGCACTCCCAGACGCGCCATGGTTTCTGCCATAATGCTGACCCGATCCGCTGCAAATACGCCCATCACCTGCGCCGGGGCTCCCGCCGGATTCGTAAGCGGTCCGGCAAGATTGAAGATAGTGCGGAATCCCAGAGCGCGGCGTACCGGCAGCACGCGCTTCATTGCCGGATGCAGCGCGGGAGCGTAGAGGAACATGAAGCCCGCGGTCCGCAGCGATTCGACTGCGAGTTCCGGCGGCAATGCAACGGCGACGCCCAACGCCTCCAGAACATCCGCTGAGCCGCACTTCGAAGTCACGGCACGGTTGCCGTGCTTGGCGACTTTTGCGCCAGCAGCAGCAGCAACGATGGCCGCTCCTGTCGAGATATTGAAGGTGCCACGGCCATCCCCGCCTGTGCCGCAAGTATCAACAAGCTGCGCGCGTTCTTCCTCTGTTAGCGGAACGGGGATGGCAAGCTCGCGCATGGTTTCGGCGAACCCCGTCAGCTCGTCCGCGGTCTCGCCGCGGCGCGCCATGGCGGTAAGCAGCGCAGCAATCTCGGAGTCGGTGGTGTCTCCGGTCAGCATCTCGCGCAGAACTGCGCGGGCGTCTTCGCGTGAAAGCGCACGCTGGTTCTCATTCAGTTCTTTCAGACTGGGCATCTAAAGCTCATCGTACCGGAGTTGCGGCGGGTTTGCAGTCGGGCTATGAATCGTTTGCCGAACTGCCGTACTCTTACATAGAGAGGTGTGCGATGGAAAAGGCGACGTTTGGCGCAGGGTGCTTCTGGGGGGTGGAGGCGCAGCTTGCGCAGATTCCCGGAGTGACAGAAACAGCCGTTGGCTATGAAGGCGGCAAGCTTGACCATCCGACCTACAAAGATGTTTGCACCGACGCTACCGGACACGCTGAAGTAGTGGAATTAACCTTCGATCCGGCAAAAGTGAGCTACGAAAAGCTACTCGAAACTTTCTTCTCACTGCACGACCCCACGCAGCTCAACCGCCAGGGCCCAGACTGGGGCACACAGTACCGTACTGCCATCTTCTTCCACTCCCCGGAACAGGAAGCGGCAGCAAAGCGCGTAATCGAGAAGCTGACAGCGGAAAAGCGCTTCTCAAAGCCGATTGTGACGCAGGTTGTTCCGGCACAAGCTTTCTGGCGCGCAGAGGACTATCACCAGAAATACCTGGAGAAGCGTGGTCTGGCCAGCTGCCATATTTAATGTTTACTAATTAGTACCGGATAGCGTATCTTCTGCTTCACGGTATCGTATGAACCATAATCCAGCTCAGTCCCGGCCATCTGCTGATGAAGCAGAAATTCGCGCTCTTATTGAACGATGGAGCAGCGCCGTACGCAATGAGGATCGTGATGCAATCCGCAAAGATCATGACGATCATATTTTGATGTTTGACGTCCCGCCGCCATTTCAATCACAGGGTATCGAAGCATACATGGCGACATGGGAGCCGTTCTTCTCGATGGCAGAAAAGCCAGTCAAATTCAATTTCACCGACGTTGAGGTCACAGCAGGAGCCGACGTAGCCTTTGCGACCGCGGTCGGACATTGTGTTTATATCAACAAAGCCGATCAGCACGAACGGCTGAAGTTTCGTTTGACAATGGGTCTGCACAAGACAGGCGGGAAGTGGATCGTCATACATGAGCACCATTCAGTGCCTGCAGAATAACCACTGATATTGTTGATCTGGCGCGCCCGGAGAGATTCGAACTCCCGACCTAATGCTCCGGAGGCATTCGCTCTATCCAGCTGAGCTACGGGCGCGTATGTTTAGGATACTATACTCACTTTGACACACGGGCCGCTTCGCGCTTTGATGGTAGGGGCCGGTTCCGGCACGAAAAAGGAGAGTTTCAGATGCAGCATAGGAATTTCATGAAGGTTCTTTGTTGCGCATTACTCGCAATGGTCGTCGGTTCTTCAGTTTTTGCGCAAGAGGACAAAAAGTCGCGGCCCAGTCCGCCAGCTCAGGCCAGCGTGTCCCTCGGCGGCCATAACGTCACCATCGATTACAGCGCGCCTTCAATGCGCGGACGCAAAATCTTTGGCGGTCTTGTGCCTTTTGGCCATTGGTGGCGGACTGGCGCAAACGAAGCAACCACGCTGAAGACCGATGTGAATCTGAGAATCGGGAACCTCGGAGTGCCTGCCGGAACCTACACGCTTTACACCATTCCCACAGAGAGCGGCTGGACGCTGATTGTGAACAAGCAGACAGGCCAGTGGGGTACAAAGTATGACGAAGCCCAGGACCTGGGACGCGTCAAAATGTCCGAAGGCGTGCTCCCAAGCAGCCCGATCGAGACCTTCCAGATCCAGTTCGAGCACACGAACGACCTTACCACTCAGTTGCATCTGAAGTGGGAGACGACCAACGTCTTCGTCAGCGTGACTGCTGTTCCTTAATCTGATCCAGCTCCTGCATCACAGACTGGATCAGCTCCTTGGCGCCATTGATCTCGTTCATCACGGTTTCAAGATCGAGCGCGGGCTTCATTGGATTGCGGTTTGAGGTGCAATAGACTCCGTGCTGGCCGATGAGAATGAGCGCATCGGTCAGCGCGTCGAGCGATACAGCGAGCCGCCCGCGCGCCGTGCCCATCATGAATTCGTATTTTTCTAGCTCGTCATGGCGGTCGTGAAAGATGGACATTGTTTACTCAGCCTGTGGCTTCCAACGCAGGATCGGCTTGCGGGCTGCTGTTGTCTCGTCGAGGCGTGAGACACGCGTGGAATAAGGCGCGTTCAGAATCAGCTGCGGATTCTCTTCTGCTTCGCGCGCGATCTGGCGCATCGCATCTACAAAAAGATCCAGCTCTTCACGCGATTCGCTTTCCGTCGGCTCGATCATCAGCGCTCCGGGCACGATCAGCGGGAACGCTGTTGTATATGGATGGAAGCCATAATCAATGAGGCGCTTCGCAATGTCTCCGGTCTTGATGCCGTTCTTCACCTGGCGGCGGTCGCTGAAGACTACTTCGTGCATGGAGGGGGTGTTGTACGGCAGGTCGTAGGCGTCTTCAAGCTTCTTGCGGATGTAGTTCGCATTGAGCACGGCATCTTCCGTCGTCTGGCGCAGGCCATCAGGGCCATTGGCGAGCGTGTAGGCGAGCGCTCTCACAAACATGCCGAAGTTGCCATAGAAAGCGCGCACGCGGCCTACAGACTGCGGGCGGTCGTAGTTCCAATGCAGTTGCCCGTCACTGCCCTCTTCAACAACCGGAACGGGAAGAAACGGCTCAAGAATTTTCCTGCAGGCAACCGGACCAGAGCCGGGGCCTCCGCCGCCGTGAGGCGTGGAAAAGGTCTTGTGCAGGTTGAGGTGCATCACGTCCACACCGAAATCGCCAGGACGAGTCTTGCCGCAGAGCGCGTTCATGTTGGCGCCGTCCATGTAAAGAAGCGCACCCCTGGCGTGGAGAATGTCTGCGATCTTGTGAATCTGGTCTTCGAAGACGCCAATCGTCGATGGATTGGTGAGCATCAGCGCAGCAGTATCTTCATTCACAATCTGCTCAAGCGCTGCGACATCGATGCCACCCTGCGCGTTTGACTTGATGTTCACCACCTGATAGCCGCAGACCGCCGCCGTTGCAGGATTGGTGCCGTGCGCAGAGTCAGGAATAAGGATGTGCTTGCGCGGGTTGCCCTTCGATTTGTGATAGGCGCGGGCAAGCAGGATTCCGGTAAATTCGCCATGCGCTCCGGCAGCGGGCTGGAGTGTGATCGTGTCCATGCCGGTGATTTCGATGAGGCAGTCCTGCAGCAGCTTGATAATTTGCAGCGAACCCTGCGAAAGAGACTCCGGCTGATAGGGATGCGCTTCGGCGATGCCCTCAAGACGCGAGACGAACTCGTTCACACGCGGGTTGTACTTCATGGTGCAGCTTCCCAGCGGATACATGCCGAGATCGATGGCGTAGTTCCAGGTGGAAAGGCGCGTGAAGTGACGGATGATCTCAATTTCGCTCAGTTCAGGAAGCGTGCCAGTGCTTTCGCGCGCGGCTTCGCCAAGCAGCTGCGCAGGGTCAACTTCCGGCACATCCAGCGGAGGTAGCTTGTACGCTTTTTTGCCGGACGAGGAAATCTCGAAAGACAGCTTTTCGTTCTGCGTAAGATGCGCAGTGACTTTGCGCGGCGTGCCGATAAATGCTTGTTCAGTTGCCATTGAATCTTTCCCTAAAATCTTTTACCGCAGAGGATGCTAAGTAAACGCAGAGGCCCGCAGAAAATTCGCCTCTTTTGCATGAGTCTGCAGCTCCTTTGCGCCACTGCGGTTCATCTTTTCTTTAAGCAGTTGTGGCTACCGGCGCTTCCGCCAGCACTGCCGCAGCCTGATCAATCTGTTCTTTCGTCGTCAACTCAGTCGCGCACCACAACGTGGCGTTGCCCAGTTCCGGATACCACTTCTTAAGCGGCACTCCGCCAATGATCTTGTTTTCGAGCAAACGCGCGTTCAGTTGCTCAGGTGCTTCGCTTGTCTCTATCACAAACTCATTGAAGCGCGGAGTTTTTGCAAAGAGCAGCTTGCCGTTTTCGCCGAGCTTCTTCGCGGCATACTGTGCTTTAGCGAGGTTCTGCACAGCCAGCTCTTTGATTCCTTCCTTGCCGTAAACGGTCATGAAGATCGTGGCCATCAGCGCAACCAGTGCCTGATTGGTGCAGATGTTCGAAGTCGCCTTTTCACGGCGGATATGCTGCTCGCGCGTCGAGAGCGTGAGCACGAAACCGCGACGTCCGTCTTTGTCTTTGGTTTCGCCGACGAGACGGCCAGGCATCTGCCGCAGATATTTTTCTTTTGCAGCGAGCACGCCGCAGAACGGGCCGCCATAACTGGATGCGACACCAAAGGACTGGGCTTCGAGCGAAACGATGTCAGCTTCCACAGGTGGCCGCACAATGCCGAGCGAAACTGCCTCGGCAGTCGAAACAATCAGCAGGGCGCCTTTTTTATGCGCGATTTCGGCAATAGCAGGGATATCTTCGACCACTCCGAAGAAATTCGGCGACTGCACCAGCACACATGCGGTCTTGTCGGTCACGGCCTGTTCGAGCGCGGCGAGATCAATACGGCCATCTTTTCCATAGCCAACTTCCTTCGCAGAATGTTCCTGATGCTGGGAGTAGGTCTCCATCACTTCGCGATATTCAGGATGTACGGTACGCGCCACGACCACGCCATCGCGGCCCGTAATGCGGACGGCCATCATCACGGATTCCGCGGCTCCTGTCGATCCGTCATACATTGATGCGTTGGCGATGTCCATGCCGGTAAGTTCGCAGATCATGGTCTGGAACTCGAAGATAGCCTGGAGCGTACCCTGTGTGATTTCAGCCTGATATGGCGTATAAGAGGTCAGAAATTCGCCGCGCTGTACCAGCGAATCGATAATTACCGGACGGTAGTGGCGATAAACGCCTGCGCCGAGAAAGCTGGCATAGCCAACGGCATTATGGGCGGCTGCGTCCTTGAAATGGTCGACAATCTCCGATTCGCCCATCTGGCGGGGGATGTTCAGGTCGTGGTTAAGGCGGTACTCCTCGGGAATGTGATCAAAGAGATCGTCAATGGAAGACGCGCCGATCTCGCGCAGCATCTCGGCGCGCTCAGAGGGGGATTTCGGTAAATAACGCATGTTTGGTCCTTACTACAAAAACCTAAAAACTGAACCGCAGAGGAAGCTCAGGTCCGCAAAAGTTCGCAGAGAAGAACTCTTCACCACAGAGAGTACTGAGTTCATCGAGAATATCCGGGATGTGCCTCATCTTTTCGCGCCTTTACGAAAAGTGGGAGAGCACAAATCTCGACTATCTAGTGCCCTGCCTCTTCCGCGATGAACTTCTCGTAGTCAGCTGCGCTCAAAAGCGAGTCAACTTCTGCCGCATCGCTCAGTTCAACCTTCATAATCCACGCGCTGTGCGCGTCGGTGTTGATCTTTTCCGGAGCGGAAGCCAGCTCTTCGTTTACCTCGGTTACGGTTCCGGTAACAGGCGAATATAAATCGGAGACAGCCTTGACCGACTCGACGCTGCCGAAGACTTCGCCCTTCTTTACAGATGCGCCAACTTTGGGTGATTCGACAAAAACAATATCGCCAAGCGAGTTCTGGGCGTAGTCGGTGATGCCGATTTTGCCGATTTTGCCGTCAACCTCAATCCACTCATGCTCGCGGGTATAGCGGTAGTTTGCAGGGTATGCCATGTAATTTTCTCTTTCTATTGTACGGTCTGTTGCTACTGCTGCTTTTTAGGTCGACGGTAGAACGGCGTGGGCACGACCTTTGCCCGGACCATAGTGTTACGCACCTGCACAAAAACTTCTTTATCAAAAGCGGCGTAGTCGCGCGCGACAAGGGCCAGAGCGATGTTCTTCTTGAGAAACGGCGCGGGAGAACCGCTGGCGACCGTGCCAATCTGCGCGCCGGCTTCAATAAAGACGCCATAGCCGTCGCGGGCGATGCCGCGCTCGATTACTTCGAGACCGACCAGCTTACGCTCAGGTCCGCCGCTGGCAATTACCCGCTGGAGCGCTTCTGAACCAATAAATGGCCCTTTTTCCAGCTTGCAGAACCGGTCAAGGCCGGCTTCGAAGACATTGATCGTCTCAGAAATCTCGTGACCATAAAGTGAAAGCGCCGATTCCAGGCGCAGAGTATTGCGAGCACCCAACCCGCAAGGAATAATGCCAAATTCCCCGCCCGCTTCCAGCACTTCCTCCCATACACGCATGCTCGTCGCTTCATCCGACGGGATATAAATCTCAAAACCATCTTCGCCTGTGTATCCGGTGCGAGCGATGAGCGTGTTGGGCAGACCGCAGACCGTCCCCCACTTGAACCAGTAGAACTTGATCGTCGAGAGATCAACATTCGTGAGCTTTTGCAGCGTCTCTGCTGCCTTTGGGCCCTGAATCGCGAGTTGCGTGTAGTAGTCGCTGTAGTCGCTGACGTGACACTGGAATTTCTGCGCGTTGCTTTTAACCCAGTTGTAGTCCTTCTCGCGCGTTCCAGCGTTGATGACGATGAGGTAGTCATTGTCGGAAAATTTGTGAACGATTACGTCGTCTACAAATGTCCCCTGCGGATAGAGCATCGCTGAATATTGAGCCTGACCTACTTGCAGCTTCGACGCATCGTTCATGCAGATGTGCTGAATGGCATCGAGCGACTCAGGTCCACGCAACTGGATATCGCCCATATGGCTCACGTCGAAAAGCCCCACCCCGGTGCGCACCGCCATGTGCTCAGCGATAAGGCCGGAGTATTCAACCGGCATGTCCCATCCGCCAAAATCGACCATCTTGGCGCCAAGCTGGCGGTGGACAGCGTTCAGAGGAGTTTTGCGCAGCGCAGAAGTCACTGATATAGACACAGAAGCATCCTTTGATAAAAATGCAGAACTTTTTACGCTAAAGCATTTCGTGGGTGGGTGTAAACCTGGAGAGATTAGGAGTTCTGAAATCCCACCCTTTGCTACGCAAAGGATGGGCATCCACACTCTTTGTTATTTATCCGCGTAATATCCATCCCGCGTCTGTACAAAGAGGTCTTTCTTCTTCGCGGTCAGTGTGATTTTGTGATAGCTCTGATCTGCGCTGGATTTATCTGGCGTATAGCCGAGCATATACTGCGAGCGCAGCTCTTCGGCAATACTTGAGTAAATCTCGTCGAAGTTCTCTTTTTTCTTGGCTTCGTACATGCGGCCGCCGGTTTCCTGCGCGATCTGGGTCATGATCTTCTTGCCGTCGACACGCGGCTCTTCTGAAGGCCGCTGGCCGCCGCGTCCGCCCGGATATCCGCCGCCACCGCCAGGCCAGCCACCTCCACCCATGCCAATGCGCGGCCGCCCATAGCCTCCGCCATTGCCGTAATTCTGATGCGGCTGTTCTCCCTGAAAATAGATGGTGTAGACAACGGTGTTGGCCCGCTGCGCAGCCTCAATCGCTGAGTTGAGCGTCTCCCGGCTGCCGCGATCCTGGCCATCGCTCAGCAGAACCAGCGCCTTGCGGCCTTGCTGTTTCTTCATCAGTTCATCCGACGCGAGAAAGATAGCATCGTAAAGCTGGGTGCCTCCGCCGCGATGGGCGCGTTGCTGGCCGGAATCCGGATCGCCCGATGACCCCGAAGAATAAGATTGCTGTGTAGGCCCTAGCTGCTCAAGCGCCGAGGACAGCCTGTCCTTCGAATTCGTCAGGTCTTCCAGCAACTCGACCTCGTGGTCAAAGTGGATGAGGAAGGCCTTGTCCTCCTGCTTGGAGAGCATCTGGTTCAGGAAGCTCTTGCTTGACGTCTTTTCCTGGTCCAGTGCATTGCGCATACTGCCGCTGGTATCAACCAGCAGTCCCAGCGTGAGAGGCAGATTCGTGTCCAGATTAAAGTACTTGATCGTCTGGGGACGGTTGTCTTCCACCAGGGTGAAATCGTCTTTTGTGAGATTGGTGACGATCTGACCTTTCTTGTCTCGAACGGTAACGGGAAGAGTCACGACTTTGACATCAACAGAAAGTGTGGTCGGAGCCGGAGCAGCGGAAGGTTTTGATGAATCCGGTGCTGTGGTTTGAGAATGCCCGATAACTACGGTGCAGAACAGGCCAAGAAGGACTGCAAGAGGACGATGAAAGGACTTCGTGGGAAGCATAAAGATATCGTTTGCCTGTTAGACGAAAGAACATCGTTAACAGTTGAGGGTTCACTGAATACGGTTTGCCCATAAAAACATGCCGTTGGCGGAAATTTGCCCTGAAGCTTACCGATAACGGCTCTTTTCTGGGAAAATGCTTTTAGCAAGCCGGCTCGACCCTCATTATCCCCAAACGAGGTCCACTTATGGAACGCCGCGACTTTCTGAAGCAGACCGCGCTCGCCGCCGCTGCCGCCGCCACTACCAGGGTTTCTGCCGCTACCCCAGCGAATCCTATTGCACGCCGTCCCCTGGGCAAGACGGGCGAACATCTTTCCATGATCGGCTTTGGCGGAATTGTCGTAATGAACGAAGAGACTGGAGCCGCCAGCAACATCGTCGCGGAAGCCGTGGACCGCGGTGTCAACTATTTCGACATTGCACCCAGCTACGGCAATGCACAGGAGCGGCTTGGACCGGCACTTGCTCCTTATCGCAAAAACTGCTTCCTCGCCTGCAAGACCGAAGGCCGCATGAAAGACGATTCGCGCAAGCAGCTCGAAGAGTCGCTGCGGCTGCTCCACACCGACCATCTTGACCTTTATCAATTCCACGCGCTGACCAAGATGACCGATCTCGACAAGGTGCTCGGACCGGGCGGTGCCATGGAGACAATGGAAGCCGCCAAGAAGGAAGGCAAGATTCGCTATATTGGTTTCTCCGTACATTCGGCTGAAACAGCGCTGGCGGCGATGGACCGCTACAACTTCGACACTGTGCTCTTTCCTGTAAACTTTGTGCTCTTCTCGCAGGCGAACTTTGGCCCGCAGATTCTGAAGCGCGCTCAGGAAAAAGGCATGGGCATTCTCGCGCTCAAGGCGATGGCGAAAACCGTTTGGCCGGCGGACCAGAAGCTGGATCATCCGGAACCGAAATGCTGGTATCAGCCAGCAGCCTTCCCTGACGAAGCCGCGCTCGGCCTGCGCTGGACGCTCGGTCACCCCATCACCGCAGCTCTGCCTCCGGGCGAAGAAAAATACTTCCGCCTGGCCATGGACGTGGCGCAAAACTATAAGCCGCTCGAACCACACGAAGAGCAGGCGCTGATTGCGCGCGCGACGGGCGTTGAGCCGATCTTCCACCTCGGAAATGATGTGTAACTAATTTGTTAGAACACCGTCGGCGGGGGTACCCCATTCAAGCCTGCCTTTGGCTTGAGTGGGGCAGTTCAGAACTGGAACATTTGCCCACGCTAAATCTGCGAATACGCGGTCGGCGTAAGGATCAGATTCGAGATATTGCTGACGATCGACTCAAACGCAAACCTCGGCGATGCAGACAACTTCTTCCACTCAGGATCGTTGCCGAAGACGTCCCATTTCGTTTTCAACTCGGTCATGTCATTGAAAGCCAGCATGTAGGTCAGGTTGGGTAGACGCGGCCCGATCAGCGTGTCTCCATAGAAAACCTGATGAAACCCGGCCCTCGAAAATATCTCGAATTCGCCACTGTGGAACATCTCGACTTTGCGCACATGGTCCTGGTTGGTGGGGCTTTCGTATGTACGCAGCTGGAAAATGCGTTCTCCTTTTTGGGCAGCCGCTGGCGGAGGCGTGAGCCTCGGCCATCCTTCAAAGGCAATCAGCAGTGAGCTTTCAATACGAACATAAGCAGGCTCCTTCGCCGATACATTCCAGAAAGGCTCCGCCGCCTGCATGAACTGCTTGTCCTGAGTAAGACGCAGATCGCTGGTCACCAGTGTTTCAAGCGAAGTGCTGGGGATGAGCACGTAGAGCACCGGCGTCTCCGACCCGAAGGTCAGATTGAATGCTCCTACTGGAGAGATACCAAGCCGGTTGAGCGCCGGAATCAGCGCATCGGAGACATAGCTCCCCGTAAGCTTCGTCTGTGGCCCGGACTGCATGTGATATTTGCGCAGCTCGTAGTACTCGCGCTGCTTGCCAGTAGATGTCTGCGCGTTTGACTTAACGGTGAATGCAAGTGCCGATGCGGCCAGGGATGAGGTGAGAAAACGGCGTCTTTCCAAAAGAGCTCCTGATAATTTTGACATTGGTGAACTACTGCATATTGTTAACTTTTGCTTCGTTCATAGAATAGGCATTCGGTTCACCATTCCGACCATTTCTTTGGTAATACAGCAGCGCATTCGGGATGACAAAGTCTCTCGTGCTTCGTCTTACCTTCTGCCGAAACCGTAATAAGATCGTCATGGTCACGAGTTTCTGCCCATGCAGTCTCCTTAAGTGCAAGCCTCAGCTGCTGTTTGCGAGTGAGCTTAGAACTGTGCTTCAAGAAAATAAGCCCGTAAAAATAGACCCCTCGCTTTCTCTGTGGATGGTTGCGATAGTAATCCAAAAAATCTTTGTTCACCGTCACGATCAGGCACTTCTTCTCAAACGCTTTATCGATGACACGTAGATCCTCTTTACCTCTGAGTTCAAGATCATTCACTGTATAAATATGCGCTTTCTCACCAAACACTGAGATTAGCTCACTACAGCATTCATCTAGAAATACGCGTTTCTTAGCCATGTATCGGATTCAACATATCCAAATTCAAGATTCTAGATAATACTCACCAAACAATCTAACTTAATTGACTAGTTTGCTTTAAATCACCACACTCTCCTGATACTCCCCAAACACCTCACGCATAGCAGCAGCAATCTCCCCCACCGTCGCATAGCTCTCGACAGCCTCAAGAATTGCAGGCATAAGGTTCTCGCCGGAACGGGCGTGGTCTTTTACGCGGCCAAGAGCCGATTGCCAGCGGGCCTTATCCCGGCGCTGGCGCAGGGTGCGGACACGCTCTACCTGTTTGCGTTCCAGAGCTTCATCGATGCGCTGGATTGGAATCGGCGGCTCTTCTTCGCGCGTGAAGCGGTTGACGCCGACCACCGTAGCCTCGCCCGAATCGACGGCGCGCTGGTATTCGTAAGCCGCGTTCTGGATCTCCTGTTGCACCCATCCCTGCTCGATGGCGCGCAGCATGCCACCAAGCGCATCGATGCGACCCAGATACTCCTTCACCTGCTCCTCAAGGTCATGCGTCAGCGATTCGATGTAGTACGACCCGGCAAAGGGATCGATGGTCTGCGCCACGCCCGACTCCATGGCAATGATCTGTTGCGTGCGCAAAGCGATGCGCGCAGCTTCTTCTGTCGGCAGAGCAAGGGCTTCGTCGTATCCATTGGTATGCAGCGACTGCGTACCTCCGAGAACCGCAGACAGCGCCTGAATCGCCGTGCGGACGATGTTGTTCTCCGGCTGCTGCGCGGTGAGCGTCGATCCCGCGGTCTGGGTATGGAAACGAAGCATCCATGAGCGCGGATTTTTGGCGCCAAAATGGTCGCGCATCAGGTATGCCCAACCGCGGCGCGCACAGCGAAACTTCGCCACCTCTTCGAGAAAATTGTTATGGGCGTTGAAGAAGAACGAGAGCCGGGGCGCGAACTTGTCTACATCGAGCCCTGAATCGATGGCAGCCTGGACATACGTCATGCCATTCGCCAGTGTGAAGGCGACCTCCTGCGCTGCGGTCGAACCCGCCTCGCGCATGTGGTAACCGGAGATGGAGATGGTATTCCATTCCGGCACTTCTTCATTCGTCCACGCAAACATGTCGGTGATGATGCGCATGGCATGGCGAATGGGATAGATATAAGTCCCGCGCGCGATGTACTCCTTCAGAATGTCGTTCTGCACCGTACCGGAAAGCTTTTTAACATTAGCTCCCGTCCGGCGGGCTGCTGCAACGTAAAGCGCGAGCAGAATGCTCGCCGTCGCATTAATGGTCATTGACGTGGAAATCTTGTCGAGCCGGATGCCGTCGAAAAGGCGCTCCATGTCTTCGATGGAATCAATGGCGACGCCAACTTTGCCAACTTCGCCCAATGACATTGGATCGTCGGAGTCATAGCCAATTTGCGTAGGTAGATCGAACGCAACCGACAGTCCCGCGGTTCCGTGCTCCAGCAAAAACTTGTAGCGGCGGTTGCTCTCCTCCGCATCACCCATTCCTGCATACTGGCGCATGGTCCAGAGACGCCCGCGGTACATCGTGGGCTGGATGCCGCGCGTAAAGGGGAATTCTCCAGGAAAACCCAGGTCTTTGACCGGATCAAAGCTGATAGATTCCAAATCTTTTCGCGTGTAGACGGTTTTCGACATAGTGAACGGAGAAGGATAGCGTCTTTCTCAGGGTTTTTGCGAGTCGTGGATTGTTTTTACCCCGCCAAGAACGCAACCGTGCCGCGGAAGGTCATAGAAGAAGATCGATAACTGCGCGCCTCTGCGTTTATCCACGATCCTATGCGGCAAAAATTATTGCTTTGTTCTGCGTTTCATCTTTTCTTTCCTGCCAGCGCGATAAAACGAGCTGAAGGTGAAATAGGCAAACACCAGAGTGACCACTGCATAGGTCAGAAAGCGCGAATGGCCCACTCCGGCAGACGAGTATTGGCGCAGCTTGTAAATATTTGAAGCAAAAACAATGGTAAAGAGAGCAAAAAATAGTCCCGTGATCTGAAGCCACAGCACGCCGCTGGCATGCGCAAAAGGCTTCCACATCGATTCGCCAAATTTGCGAGCACCGCGCGCGACAGCTTTACCATGAGCGGGGTACACTGGGATGGAAGGCGCGGTTTTCGCTGGTGGCGGGCTTGCTTGCGCGGCGCGATCCAGGATCATTCTGGACGCGACGCGAATACCGATTCCGAATTTGCGGCCGAGCGTATTCGGCTCCATAGGAAAAAGTTTAACAGCCGGACCGATTCCGGTTGCTCTCCCGCCCACCAGAAAGTAATGTAAGGACAATTCCAGCGCATCCGTGCAGAAACGGAGACATCCATTTTGAACGCAAAGCTGCGAAAACTCGTTCAACAACTGGGAGAAGCCATTCACGAGACTGTCTCTGAGTCAGAGCACATAGCCGGAGTCGTGCAGGACATCCGGAAACAGGGATTTGACGTATTGCTCATGCTGGAAGCAACGATTGGCCTGAACGAAC
>DATAQW010000298.1:0-20407 GCA_036264445.1 Pseudacidobacterium sp. | reverse complement strand
GGGATCTTTACCGATCAGGTTCGCCACATGGCCGATCCTGAGGTACCTTCGATGGTCGAGCCGAGCCAGGGTATTCATCTCGTCTTCGAACGCTCGTTCCTTGAAGGAGACACTGCCATCATGGTGCCGCGAACGAGCGATGGCCGCGTAATGTTTGCAATCCCCTGGCATCAGCACACGCTTGTTGGCACAACAGACACGCCGATTGAAGAACCTTCATACGAACCGCGACCGCTGGAGGAAGAAATCAAGTTCATCCTGGATACAGCGGCGCTATATCTCAGCCGTCCGCCACAGCGCAGTGATGTGCTCAGCGTGTATGTCGGCATTCGTCCGCTGGTAAAAGCTTCTGGCGTGGCAGGCAATACGTCAACGATCTCACGCGATCACACAATTCATGTCGATAACTCCGGTCTCCTGACAATTACTGGCGGCAAATGGACCACATATCGACACATGGCTGAGGACTGCGTCGATCATGCCATCACACTGGGACCCCTGAGAGAAGAGCCCTGCGTTACAAAAACCCTCAAGATTCACGGCTATAGAAAACACATTGAAGATCTGGGCAACCTCTGGGTCTATGGTTCAGATGCGGAAGCAATTCGCCAGATCGCCGCGCATGATGCCCAACTTGGCATGCAACTTCATCCAGCGCTTCCTTATATTGGCGCTGAAGTCGTCTGGGCAGTACGCCAGGAAATGGCGCGCTCGGTAGAAGACGTGCTCGCGCGCCGCACCCGCGCATTGTTTCTGAATGCCAGGGCAGCAAGTGAGATGGCTCTTCCTGCTGCTCAAATCATGGCGCGTGAAATGCATAAAGATGAAACCTGGATCGCCCAGCAAGTCGCGGATTTCCAAACACTCACGCGCCAATATAGCCTACAGTGATACATCTCAATATCGGGTGAAAAAGAAATGAGGTCGCCATTCTTCGGTGAATTTATGGGCACGCTGGTGCTCGTCCTACTCGGTAACGGAGTTGTTGCCGGAGTTTTGCTCAAGCGCTCCAAAGCAGAAAACAGCGGCTGGATGGTCATTGCCACAGGCTGGGGATTTGCTGTTCTCTGTGGCGTTTATGTTGCCGTGTTATGCGGCAGTGCCGATGCGCATCTCAATCCTGCGATCACTTTAGCTATGGCTGTGCAGTCGAGAAGCTTCGGCAAGTTTTTGCCTTATGTAAGTGCACAGATGCTCGGCGCATTCACAGGAGCGACTCTGGTTTGGTTGCATTATTTGCCACATTGGAAAATTACCGAAGACCCCGAAGCAAAGCGAGCCGCATTTTGTACAGCGCCAGCTATCCGCAACCTTATCGCAAATTTCTTGTCTGAAGTCATCGGAACTGCGGTTCTAGTGCTCGTCGTCGGAGCAATGACATCAAAGCTGGTCCTTTCCACCGGCCCTGCGGCAGGCCTATCACCGTATCTCGTTGGTTGTCTCGTGTGGTCGATCGGGCTTTCCCTTGGAGGCACCACTGGATACGCCATCAATCCAGCGCGCGATTTCGGGCCTCGCGTTGCGCATGCCGTTTTGCCGATTGCCGGCAAGGGACACAGTGACTGGAGCTACGCGCCTATTCCGATTCTTGGGCCATGCGCTGGAGGCATTCTTGCAGGATGGCTGCTACGTGCTCTCGGTTCTTAGAAATGATGCAGCTTCTCTTCAACCTGCGGTTCACTCGGACGCCCCGCTTCGCGCTCAAGCGAGCGGCTTACAAGATCGCGTGAGCCGAGTCCTACAGCCAGTGCGAGTGCCAGCACGATTCCGCCAAAAAGAATCCCAAATGCAAGATCTACAATCTCTCCGCCAATCGAAAGATGGTCAAGCACCATCGCAGCCGTGAGCACAAATACCAGCCAACGTACGCCAGTCGCCAATAACCGGGCATAGTGCAGATTCAGATTGACCGCTGTAATAAGCACGCTGCGCGAAAGGAACCGTCCGATCACGGTACCGAAGAACAATAGTACAGTTGCGCCAATCACGCGTGGTACATAGGCGAAGATATAAGCCGAAATTCCCGATTCGGAAGACGCTGCTTCAAACGCCGAAACTCCCACCAATACGCCAATGGCGACAAATGACCAAAATACAACGCGTGTTGCAAGCACTGTTGGAGTTTGCCGCGGGGCCAACTCTGTCAATGCGCTTGCAGTAGACATAGTGCGCTCATCAAATTTGACGGCCCTCAAAACACCTCGGACTATCATCGCTACAATCCAAGCAATCAGCAGGAAAACGAGCAACGCAAGCAGGAACGCAAGTATTCCCGGCAACAACGTGGCGACCTTGGTAAATACTCGCCACATGGAATCGTGCAATGACTGTTCAATTTGCTGCCACATTACTCATCTCCTCCTCATGGATTAAAGCGGTCCGGCCATCTCCATCGCCTCAACAAATAGGGCTTGTTCTCTTCGTATGCGCGTTCCAACTGCTCAAGACGATGTTCCGCAGCCATTGGAGTTACGTTCGATACTTCCTGGACATAAGATGCAACCCATCCCAGATACAAGGGAGTGAGCGCGCCCAGCAAATGGCTCCTGCTGATTGTGCGCAGCCGATGAGCCAATGCAAAGTCATAAATAATGCGCACCCAGAGATCGTCCGGCAAACGGAATGATTCAGGCTCCAGACGTGTCAGTTTTCTTAGCTCGAGCAACGTTACAGGAGGTAAAACTGCTCCCCACACTTCCTGCAGATTATTTGCGCCAAGCAGAAAGGACTCAACCATTGGTTTTACATCGATAGCATCCGCTTCATCCGCTTGTTTCGCGATAGTGCCCCACATGGCGGTTGCCTGTGTGCTTCTTACTCGCTGCCAGAAAGCTGCACACCTTTCCATATCGGCATAGGCTGATCCCACCAGGCTTGCTAACGCAGTCCTTAGTTCAAGGCCCTCGGTTTGGCGTCCATGATTTACATCGATATTCACCTGGCAGACCCGCTTTTCATTTACCGCGGCAATTGTCGCAGGCCATAGTACCCCATCAGCGTTGAGATCGTACGTGCCCGTTGCTTCACTGAGTTGGACACACATGTCATCTGAGCAACTGAAATCCTGCGGGAGTGGATATCTCACACGCAGTCCATAAAGTGCGCGTGAGATTGGCGCCAAAACCCCATGGTTCAGCAAGCCTTCAAATTTCCTTGATGTGTAGACAGGCAAAACCAGGTCACAGCGCTTTTCCAGAACAGGCTGTATAAGCAATTGCAACAGATCAGCGCGCAGCAGCAGCAAATCGCTGTGCAACAGTACACACACATCCACTTGCAGTTCTGCTGCGAGCGAACAAAGAGCGCGCTGCGCAGCGGTAGCGCTCGTCCATGGAAGGCTTTCAGGATCAGACGCCGGCGGGGAATAGTTTCGAAAGAGTACGCCTGTGTTTTCTTCCGCTTGACCGCTTACTTCCTCCGTCCCCGGATAGGCCACGACTACGTTCGCATCCAATGCAGCTTCTGCTTCCTGCATGCGCTGCTGTAATTCCGGCAACCCTACGCTACCCGTCACGCCTATCAGTACACTCGGGCGGCGTGTTTGTTTTGTGTCAACGGTTACCTCTGCTGCTTCGCTGTCCTGCATCTTGCATTCCTTATGTTTGTTACGACAGCAGCGACACAATGCCTGCTAATGGAATCCGTACCCAATCGGGACGGTTATTTAGTTCATAGCCAAGCTCATAGAGTGCCTTATCCAGAAGATATGTCTCCAGCACGAGATGAAAATCATCAGGGCGCTGGGGCACAATTTCGGAGGTGTCAGAGGCCGTTAAATATACGCGCAGAAATTCTGCCGATACAACATCCTCCCACAGCCTTGCCCATGTTTCCATTTGCTGAGAGCTTGCATGAGTTTTCGCGACGTAATTTGTTAGCGCAGAATATGCCGCATAGCTGAAGGAGCGCAACATTCCGGCAACATCTTTCAAAGGAGACTGTTTCTTTCGACGTTCAATTAGTGAGCGCGCCGGTTCGCCTTCGAAGTCGAGAATAACAAAGTCTCCGCCTGTGCGAAGCACTTGGCCCAGATGGTAGTCGCCATGAATACGCGTTCGGATAAGCTGAGATTTTACTGCTGCCAGCCCGTTAAAGCGACCTAGTATCTTTCGTCGTCTGCCCACAACAATACCGCCAAGTTCCACCGCATCATCTGGCAGGTGCGGAAGGCTGACTTTCAGCGTTTCGATTGCATTCGCGGCATGTCCTGCAAACTCTTTGCTCAACTCCTCTAGATCCTGCAAAGTCATCGTTTCGGGGGAAAAATCAGGAGTATTCGAGTCAGAAGCCAGGGCATAGTGCATTTCGGCGGTCCTACGCCCCAGCGTTCGCACAGCTTCTACATAACTTCCCAGATATTCGCGTGCTGCACCCTCGGACGATTCGGCCGCACAATGTTCGTAATAGTGCTCCAACGCATTCAGTGTCCAACTCCATCCATCGCCTTCATTCGCTACCAGGCCTTGTAACATCGCAAGAGTTGAGGGTTCCTCATCTTTGCGGAAATATTCAATGGACCCGCCGAAGGGCGCAATTGCGCGAAACGACGTGTGTTCGGTTAAAAATCTGCCAATCTCCATGTCAGGATTAGGTCCCAGTTCCTGTCTCCGAAAGCATTTCATGATCAGGCGGTCGCCGAACAAAGTCGAGGTGTTGCTTTGCTCTGCGGAGCTTGTACGCGCCGGCAGTGCAATATCATCTGCGCCGATAATTGCGGGTAGCGCGCTGTTTGCAGCTCCGCGAATCGTTCCATAACCTGTTTGACACATCTCCTGGCGACTCAGCATAGAAAGCATGGCCTGGCATGCTTCCTCACTTGCAAATGCGTCACACAATACTCCGTTGTATCTTGCGCTTCTTACGGGCACAATAACAGCATTCGGCTTCTTAGACTGCAATTGGGTCGCCGAATCTCCAAAAAGCATCGTTAAAGGCATAAAGTACGATTCTTCCGCACCGGTATCGTATCTCACCGCAACAAACAGATATACAGATCGTCCTTGATCAAAAACAGTCCAATCTGTAACTGAAACAGATCTTATTTGCTTCGCCTTACCGCCAAACCATCGCTGTTTTGCAAGAAAATCGGGTAAGAGGGAATGTTTCAACCTATCAAGGTTCGCGTCCGTAAAAACTGCCTGCCAATCATATTCCTTTCCAATTTCAATTAAGACCGGCTCTGCAACTGTATCTAATTGTGATGGCATTAACACGGATTGCAACTCCAGCCACAGAAATTCGTAAGGGCCAAGCGTCAGCGAGTATGGTGCTGTGGTGATTTGCGGAAACTCGACGTAGCCCAGCATTTCTACAGGCAACATTCCATCAAATTCTGAGAGGTCAAGCATTACCGGTTGCGCAAAGCGCGAAAGGTTCGCGAGACACAATACACTCTGGCCCTCATCCTGTCTCACGTATGCGAGGATTTTTCTGTTCGCAGAAGGCAGAAACTTCAGCGTTCCTCTGCCAAAGACACGGAACAACTTGCGCAACGCAATCATATTGCGCATCCAGTTCAAAAGCGATGATGGATCGCTCTGCTGCGCCTCTACATTGATCGCCTGATACCCCCATACCGGATCCATAATCACAGGACTGAAAAGCTGGGCAGGATTTGCGCGAGAAAAGCCTGCATTGCGGTCCGCCGTCCACTGCATGGGCGTGCGCACGCCATTGCGGTCACCCAGATAAATGTTGTCGCCCATGCCGATCTCATCGCCGTAATAAAGAATTGGCGTCCCCGGAAAAGAAAAGAGCAGACTGTTCAGCAGCTCTATGCGCCGGCGGTTGTTGTCGACTAGCGCGGCGAGCCTGCGGCGAATGCCAATGTTAATGCGCATGCGCGGATCAGCGCTATATGCCAGATACATATAGTCACGCTCGTCATCCGTCACCATCTCCAACGTCAGCTCATCATGGTTGCGGAGGAAAAGACCCCATTGGCAGTTTGCTGGAATCTCCGGCGTCTGCGCCATGATCTCTGTGATCGGCAAGCGGTCTTCCTGACGAAGAGCCATGTAAATACGCGGCATCAGGGGAAAATGAAACGCCATATGACACTCATCGCCGTTTCCAAAATATGGGCGCACGTCTGTTGGCCATTGATTCGCCTCTGCCAGGATCATGCGGCCTTCATATCTTTCATCCATCGCGGCCCGAATCTTCTTGATGACCGCATGTGTTTCCGGAAGATTTTCGCAGTTGGTGCCCTCGCGCTCAACGATGTATGGAATCGCATCCAGACGCAAAGCATCGACACCCATATCAAGCCAGAACTGCAGGATTTTCACCACTTCTTCGAGCACTAATGGGTTGTCATAATTCAAATCCGGCTGATGAGAGAAAAACCGGTGCCAGAAATAGGCATTTGCGACTGGGTCCCATGTCCAGTTCGATTTTTCGGTATCGGTAAAGATGATCCGGGCATCTTGATACTTCTTGTCGGTGTCGCTCCAGACGTAGTAATCGCGCTCAGGCGATCCCGTCAGAGCATGCCTCGCTCGCTGAAACCATGGGTGCTGGTCAGACGTATGGTTGATGACCAGCTCGATCATCACTTGCAGTCCACGGTTGTGCGCTGCCACAAGGAATTTCTGGAAGTCTTCGAGCGTACCGTAGTTCGGATGTACCGTCATGTAATCGGCAATGTCGTAGCCATCATCACGTAACGGCGATGGGAAAAAAGGCAGCAGCCATAAGCAGGTCACGCCCAGGTCCTGAAGATAATCAAGCTTCTGTATCAGGCCGGGGAAATCGCCAATGCCGTCATTGTTGCTGTCAGCAAAAGCGCGCACGTGCAACTCATAGATGATTGCATCTTTGTACCAAAGGGGATCGCTCACACTGCCGGAGCGTTTCTTTTTAATTTGCGGAATCGTACGTGTGCTCATTTTCCCTGTCCGCTTTTATAAGTAATAATCAAAGTCTTTTTCAGAACGCACTCGCCGCAGCACACGAAAAACATGCGCTGGAATTTCCTGAGGGGAGAGCTCGACGTAATTTCTCGGCCCCTGCCATAAATATTGCTTTCCCGTAAGTTCATCATGTACCTGAAAAGGCTCATGTGAGTTTAGACCAATCTTTTCAAGATTCAGGTTCACCCATCCAGACTGCACATGAAATGGATCAAGGTTAACAACAACCAGAACTGAATTCGCAGCATCAATACTCTTCTTGCTATAGCAAATCAGATAGGGATTGTCCGTTCCATGAAACAGCAGTTCGTTGTTTGCCTGTAACGCCGTATTTTCACGTCTCGCATGGTTAACCTTCGCTATCAAAGGAGCGATGCTCCTTTGCGCATCCAGATCCCATGATCTCAACTCATATTTTTCGGAATTCAGATACTCTTCGCTTCCCTCTTTCAGCGGAACATTTTCAAGCAGCTCAAATGCTGGTCCATAAATGCCGTAGCTTGTTCCCAGCGTTGCCGCAAGTACCAATCGCACCATGAACGCCGGTCTGCCCCCTGTCTGCAAATACTCATGCAAAATATCAGGTGTATTCGGCCAGAGATTTGGACATAAATACTCGCGTACTTGAGTCTGCGTGAGCTGCTGGAAATATTCCGTCAACTCATCTTTCGTATTGCGCCAAGTAAAATAGCTATAAGACTGCGTAAACCCCAGCTTCGCCAACCGCTCCATCACACGCGGACGTGTAAATGCATCGGAAAGAAACAGCACGTCGCGATTTTCACGCTTGATCTCCGCGATCACCCACTCCCAGAAAGCAAACGCTTTTGTGTGTGGATTGTCGACGCGGAAGATGAATACCCCCTGCTGAATCCAATATAGGAACACACCTTTTAATGCATCCCATAGGGCTTTCCAATCCTCGCTTTCAAAATTGATCGGATAGATATCCTGATACTTTTTCGGTGGATTCTCGGCATACTGAATTGAGCCGTCTGCGCGTTTGCGAAACCACTGCGGATGCTCTTTCACCCAGGGATGGTCAGGAGAACATTGAAACGCGATATCCAGAGCGACCTCTAATCCATGACTCTGTGCTCTCTCAACCAAGTGCCGAAAATCTTCACGCGTGCCAAGCTCAGGATGAATGGCAGTGTGACCGCCCTGTTCTGAGCCAATAGCCCAGGGACTCCCGACATCTCCCGGTTCAGCATTTACGGTATTGTTCTTTCCTTTGCGAAAGCTATGACCAATGGGATGGATGGGCGGCAAGTACAGAACGTCAAAACCCATGTGCGCCACATATGCAAGCCGCGCTTCTACATCGCGAAACGTTCCATATTTTTCGGGAGCAGACGAACATGACCGCGGAAACAATTCATACCAGCTTGAAAAGCGCGCCTTCACGCGATCAACTTCGATTCGCAATTCTTTCTCATACCGCGTTTCAAAAGCTGTATCCGCATACCGCTCCATCGTTTCTGCAAGCGCAGGGTCAAGGGCAACAGCTTTGGCCTCATCGCTTTCTGTCTTCAACACCCGCGCCCACTCAGTTAGCCGAATCGCATCCTTGTCTGCTGCGCGCCGCATTGTCTGTTCCACCATGATGCTGCCCGTCCGCAGTTCCAGGCCAACATCCTGTCCGGCTTCCAGGCGCTTCGACATGTCGCTGCGCCATGTATCGAAGTGGTCTATTCGACCTGCAATGGTATAGACGTAATGCCCCGGTTTTGTGAGCTGGAAAGAAGCTTGCCAGCGGTCATTTCCCAGCAGCTTCATATTTACTGTTTGCCACTCGGATTCGTCATTGTGCTTGTAAAGCACCCGGCATGACACATGATCATGGCCGTCGGCAAATACATCAGCTTCTATCTGAACCATGTCGCCGATGACGCGTTTAATGGGGAACCTGCCACCGTCGATCTGCGGATCGACGTGTTCAATCACAACGCGCTTTCTTCCATCTTCAGGCTTTGTCATGCGGAACCGATCTTACTGAAATAGACACAATAATGCGTCTGCCCGCGAAAGCAAACTTTACATCAGAAAGATGCGGAATTTATGAAATGTGTTCCTTACATAACGAGAAATTTCAGCAGGTTAGATGATTTTAGGAGCTGATGCAGTGGGGAACCACGGGTCCTTCGACTGCGTGAGTGCAACACGCAGCCGGTCATGCTCTTTTTTTTAGAAATTCAATAATAAAGTAACTAGTTAGTTTTCCTGCAGCAAGCTTGGCTCCTCAGGAGAACGCAAGCGCACCAGGCGGTCAATTGTGTAAGGGGCGCGGTGCGTGTTTGTATGATAGTGCCGAACCTGCAATTCTCCCAGCAATCCGATTGCCAACATCTGAATTCCGGCCAGGATCAGCACTCCGGCAATTACAAACAATGGACCATGCTGGTCCATCACATGCTGATGCGTAAAGACTTTCAGCAGCAGCAGGAAGAACGAGATTGCGCCGCCAATAAGCATGCTCAGTGAACCAAAGGTGCCGAAGAAATGCAGCGGCCGTGTCATGTACCGGAGCAGGAAGCGAATCGTCAACAGATCGAAGAAAACGCGGAATGTCCGCCCGATGCCGTAGTGTGACTTTCCTTTTTCCCGGTTCACGTTTTTGATCGGAATTTCGCAGATGGTTGCGCCATACCAGGAAGCCAGCGCGGGAATAAAGCGGTGCATTTCGCCATAGAGCGGAATATTGTGAATCACCTCACGGCGATACGCCTTAAAAGTCGTGCCGAAGTCATGAATCTCCACGCCAGATAGCTTCGCCATCAACCAGTTGGCACAGCGCGAAGGGATGCGGCGCATCACGAAGTTGTCGATACGCTCCTTACGCCATCCGCTTACAACGTCATACCCCTCTTCGAGCTTTGCAAGAAAATTCGGAATCTCATAGGGGTCATGTTGCAGGTCTCCATCCATGGCCAGGATGAAATCCCCCTGCGCATGGTCAAATCCAGCCGCCAATGCCGATGTCTGGCCAAAATTGCGGCGCAGCTTCACTACCAGCACGCGGCTATCGACAGCGGCAATCTCTTCCAGAATCTTATAAGTACGGTCGCTTGATCCGTCGTCCACAAAGACCAGCTCAAAGCTGTCACCCACCTGCTCCATGACAGCCTTCAGGCGGTCGTAGAGGGCAGTTACGTTGTCTTCTTCATTGTGGAAAGGTACGACGATGGAATACTTTGGCATATCTATTAATTATAGACTTTTGGCTTTAACAACAGCCCCAATGCTGTGTTTTGAAAATATTTCGGTAGACAAACGTGATGAATTAACAAACGATACTTCCTCTGGAATGCTAGTATCGTTGCGGTTCGGTTCATCGCTGGATCAGCCCTTCTAAGTAAATCTACCTCCCTCCGTTCCCGAGAAGAACCGCGCCATCGGAGGATTTTCTATGCCTGCAATCTTCGGTTTTTCGCCTGGTTCCTTGCGGCACTACATAACCGTACGCCACCTGCCTATTTACCTGATTGGTCTTGCATTATCTGGATTGTGCGCGGAACCAATTGCGGCGGCTTCAACAAGCACACAATTGCAGGTTTCCTCTACCAGCGTGCGAGTTGAAACGCCCGTCACTCTTACAGCCACGGTAACTGCAAATGGTTCTCCCGTAACCCCGGGACAAGTCCTGTTCTGCAATGCGTCAGCGCCACGCTGCACAGATTTGGCAGTTCTTGGCACGGCACAACTCACCAGCAATGGCACTGCCAGCATCAAGCTACGGCTTGATCCCGGTAGTCACAGTATCTATGCGAAATTCATCGGAACGATGACGTATCCAGGTAGCACGTCACTGCCAGCGGTCGAGACTGTCGAGGTAACGGGCAGTCTGCATAGCACAGCTAATGTCTCGAAATATGGCAATGCCGGGGACTACACCCTGGCGTCGAGCGTTGCCGCCTTCGGCACCACACCACCAACCGGGACGGTTTCGTTCCTGGATGCCATGACCAATCAGGCGATTGCATCGGCTTCGCTGGACACGTTTACTTTGATTTCCGGCTTTACACAGGCGACGGTATACCCCACAGAGTCCACCTGTTCAATATCAGTCGCAGTTGCGGACGTCAATGACGATGGAGTGCCGGATCTCGTGGCCACGACTTGCAACAATACAGTAGAAGTTCTATTGGGTAATCCTGTGCATTCGGGACAGTTTCTGACACCGCGTAGTTACGCGACTGGGGTGTATCCGGACGCGGTGGCGGTGGCGGACTTTAATGGGGATGGAGTACCGGATCTCGTGGTTGCAAATGGCTCCGGTACCTATGGTGCTCATGCGACAGTAAGCGTGCTGTTAGGGGACGCTCAACACCCCGGACAGTTTCTATCGCAGCAGACCTACCTTGTCGGCTCGGGACCAACTTTCGTGGCCGTGGGAGACTTCAATAGAGATGGCTTGCCGGATATAGCGGTAGCGAACAGCAACGGACAAGCTGACATTAGTGTCTTGCTGAATAATCCAGCGTCTCCCGGTCAGTTCTTGCCACAGGTTACGTATCTGGAACAGGGCGCTGTCAACAATTCAAACGGCGCCAAATCCGTGGCCGTAGGAGACTTCAATGGAGATGGGGTACTGGACTTAGCGGTAATGGATGGTGGAACTCTGTCGGCAAGTGTTGTGGATGTGCTGATGGGAGATCCGGCACATCCAGGGCAATTCCTTCCCCCTGTAGTATTTCCAGTGAGCTCGTCCACCAGCGATGGTTGGGCAATAGCCAGCGGCGATTTCAACGCAGACGGAATCCCCGATCTAGCGGTTACCAACTACGAATATCCATCCGGCGCTTCGATCGTAGTACTGTTGGGGGATCCGGTACACCCCGGACAATTCTTTCAACCAGTAAGCTACCCAATTTCCGGCTTTTCCGCGCCTTATTCGTTAGCAATAGGGGACTTCAATGGCGACGGCGTACTGGATCTTGCTGTGCCATATGACGAGGGACCCAGTGCAGGGGTCCTTCTTGGAGATCCGGCACATCCAGGACAATTCTTGCCGAAGGTCAATTACTATTCTGCTGGCCCAGGCGTTACCTATGCGGAAAGGTTGTCGACGGGAGACGTAAATGGAGACGGAGTATCGGATATTGTGACTGTGAACCGGGGTTACAATGTGCCGGCAGGAGATGGGACCGTGAGCGTCCTGCTGGGGACCCTTACAGAGACGGCAACCGCACAGCATGTCAATCCCGGCAACACCAGCTACGTTTACGCGAGCTACAGCGGAGACAGCAACTATTACAGCTTCCAATCATGCGAGATCAGCTTGACGGCCGGCTATTGGCCTGTCCAGCCAACAATCAGCCGAGTGACCGTGTCCAATATCACGCAAAACTCAGCCACCATTAGTTGGACCAGCGATGTCGCTACCTATGGCGGAATCAACTATGGAACCACAACCGCCCTCGGCAGCAAAACCAGCTGGGTAGATCCGGTATCAGTGACGCATTCCTTTGTTCTTTCAAACCTTAAGCCTGGAACCACTTACGACTACCAAGCTTGGTCGGTTGCATATTTCAGTGGATGCAAACATTGGACAGCCTTTTCACCTACAGCTACCTTCACCACGGCCGCGCAGTAGTCAAAAATTTGAGAGGACGGACATTACCAAGGCGTATCGCCCCAAGAAGTCATCGATTGTCTGAGACCCTGCTGACACCAGGTTGTCAGCAGGGTCTCTGTACTCTTTTCTCATCGAAAACCCCTTTTTTGAGGAGAGGACAGCATGCCCACAACCCAGGAAACCATGACCTCTACTATCGTCTGGTTTGAAATCCCATCTACTGACTTCCCACGCGCCATTCGCTTTTATGAATCAATCCTTGGCATCGCCTTGCGCCATGAAGCGGAATGGCCTAATCTGGCAATCTTTCCCTACGAAAGGCCCGGTATTTCCGGAGCCATTGCGTACGGCGATGGATGCAAGCCATCTCAAGATGGTGTCATCATCTACCTCAACTGCGATGGCAGGTTTGACGCGGTCCTCAGCCGGGTAGAACGCGCTGGCGGCGCCATTGTCGAGCAGAAAAACTACTTGCCCGGCGTTGGCTGGGTCGCACAAATACACGACACAGAGGGAAACCGGATCGGGCTGCATGCGACGGCGTAGTTTTCAGTTCCTGATTGTGAGCTGCCAATCATGACTCACAACTGTAATATAACTGCCGTATGCGTCGTGCCGACCGGCTTTTCCGAATCGTACAACTATTGCGCGCCGGACGCCTTCAGACCGCCCGCAGCCTTGCCGAAAAGCTGCAGGTTTCGCATCGCACCATCTACCGCGATGTGCAGGACCTGCAGCTCTCCGGCGTTCCCATCACAGGCGAAGCAGGCGTCGGTTACACGCTGCGCCGCGACTTCGACATTCCCCCGCTGATGTTTGACCGCGAAGAGATCGCAGCCCTCGTTCTTGGCGCGCGTATGGTGCAGGCCTGGGGCGGCATGCAGCTTACCGAAGCCGCAAACCGGGCAATTCGCAAAATCGAAGCGGTCCTTCCCGTCGAAGTGCGCGAACGGATCGACGAAGTTCTGCTCTATGCACCTGGATTCCGCGTCTCTACCGAACTTCGCGAAAAGCTCGATTCGTTGCACACCGCTGCCCAGGAGCGGCATATCATCCTGATCGCCTACAACCGCGAAGATGGCCAGCCAAGCGTTCGGCGTGTGCATCCACTCGCGCTTTATTTCTGGGGTGGTACCTGGACTCTGGCAGCCTGGTGCGAACTGCGTAACGACTTCCGCAGCTTTCGCGTCGACCGCATGCAGCATCTGGAAAGCCTCGGCGAAGTTTTCACCCCCAAGGCCGGCCAGATGCTGTCAGACTTTCTGCGGCGCGTACGCGCACAGGACTAAACCGCGCATCCTATTTTTAGAAGAGAATTCTTGCGCCCACTTGCAGTTGCCGCATTGTTCCAGCGCCAGTAATCGTACCTACCGTGGTGCCGTTGTTAATGCTGCTGACGGGGTTATTCAGGTTCACCATATTGAATATGTTGGTGGCCTCAACCCTGCCCTGCAATTGCACGCTCTCAAACAATTTAAAGTTCCGGAACAGCGCTGCATTCACGTTTTTTGAACCCGGCCCTGTAAATCCCATACGTTGTGTGTCGCCATCAGATCCGCCTGGGCCAACACCAAGGCATGTGCCATTGGAGTAGCCGCAAAAGGCTGCCGGATTGAAGTACCGCTTCACTTCCACCGAGCGACGGTTGCCTGCGCCGGTGCTGTACGTTACGCCTGGCACAAAGCTGGTGCGATCATTGTTGTTGCCATCGAAGTTGCTGTCTACGCCGGTTGTGATGCTGAATGGCGACCCGCTCTGGAGCCCTACAATCGCCGAAAATGTCCAGCCATCCAGAATGCCGCGCACCAGCGGCCCTCGCGAATTGAAGTAATTCGGCTGCCACACTATAGATGTCTGCGATCGATGGCGAACATCTTCATCGCCTCGTCCATATTCTTCGCCGAGATCATCAAAGTTCTGAGCAGTGCCAATCACGGCGCCGGAATTGTTCACTGAAGCGCTGGTCATCGTCTTCGACCATATGTAGAAGCCCTTTACGCTGAAGCCATGCCCCATGCGTTTCTCGAAATCAATTTGCAAGCCGTGGTAATGGGCTCTTTGTTTCGACTGAATCATGTATACCGTCGTCAGCGGTGTTGCTGATCCTGTTGGGAAGTATGGCCTGCGCGCATTGTAGTTGCTCGCTGTAGCAGTTGGCGACCAGATCGGATAGTTAATGTCCGGAGCAAAAGGAACATCATGGCTTAACGTGCCGACGTAGCTCATCGTCACAGCGAAATCACGTGCGATTTGCTGCTGTACTGAGAAATTGAACTGGTAGGCATAGGGCCATTGGTAGTTCCGGTCAATTCCCTGAAGCGATGCAGGATAAATAAAGCGCGCATTTGAAGGGCTAAATACATAAGGATACGGATTGCCATCCGGGAAGCTGCGAGGGTCTGAGTAAACATCGGTGAGCGAACTGATAAAGGAATATGTATTGCGCACCGCAAACGGCAGGAAATTCGACATGCCGTTGAACTCGTTGCCCGAAACCATTCCGTAGAACAAGCCGGCTGCTCCACGCACAGCTGTGTGTCCATTGCCATAGGGGTCCCACGCAAAGCCCACGCGTGGCGAAACGTGGTGATAAGGCGTTGAAACAATGCTTCGCGGCAGACGTGAGTGCCCGTCATACAAGTCTCCGGGAAAAAGCAGGCCTGTCGGAGCGTTTGGAATTACGGTCGACTGCACCCCTGGAACAAATGTCGCCATCCGGTTTTGAGGGTCCGTCGGCGTTTGCTGCACGTCCCAGCGAATTCCGAGATTCAAGGTGAGGTTTGGCTTGATCTTGTAGTCGTCCTGAAGGAAGAGACCATAAAACCACATGTTGTCGAGCGCAGTTACCGGAGCATCCTGCTCCATCGATTTTGGGAGTCCCAGGACGAAATCCACCAGACCATTCTGCTGGCTGCTGCTTGCTCCACTGCTTGTAATCGCGCGCGAACCGTCAAAGGTAAATACGCCATAATTGTCCAGAAGCGTCTGCTGTACATCTTTATTCAGAGAGGCTTCCCCGCCGAATGAAAAAGCATGGGCTCCCTTGTTCCAGCTGAACACATCTCTCAGGGAGTAGAAATTTGTGCCCGCTTCCGGACCTGCAATGGATTGACTTAGAGTGAAGTAACCGCTCACAGTGATCTGCGGCAGAGACGGCGTGCCTTGCGGCGAGAACGAGGAACCGAGATCATGCAATGAGATGCCCGGCGTATTGAGGCGTCCAGCCAGCATACGCGTGTAGTTCACCCATATCTGATTGATCTTCGACGCGCTGATCGTCCAGGTGTCGCTCACGTTCGCGTTCTGCTGCCGCCAGTTGTAGTTTTGTTGCGACCACAGGATATTGCCGCCGGGAATCTGCTGCTGAATGCCGCTCGTATTGAAATAGCTCACTTCGAGCCGCTGGCTGGGCGTCAGGTTATGGTCAACCTTGATCAGGAACTCATCAGTGTTCTGTATAGCTGGCGAATAGCCAGACCACATGCTGAGGGGATTAGAAACACTGTTTCTGTTAACTGTATTTGGCAGCGGGATGTATTTGTTGATAATGGCCTGAGCGGTTGGATCCAGAGGCGTGTCAACAACGTTGTTAGGAAAAGGCTGTTTCGTCAGCGGATTGCACGCAACGAAAAATCCGGCAGCCTTGTCCGCGGCTGTCGCGCTCTTGCAGGTGTAGGATGTGCCCTTCAGCTCAGGCGGCAGATCAGCGCTGAAATCACCGGTACGTTCCGCTGCTGTCGGAACGACGGCTCCGTTCAGAAACGAAGGTGTCGACTGCCGCAGCCCGCCGTATGTCCCGAAGAAAAACGTCTTGTCATGAATAATCGGGCCGCCAAGTGTGGCGCCGAACTGATTGCGGTGGTACGAGCTTTTTCCAGATGCGAATGCGGGTGTCGCGTTCAATTTATCATTGCGCAAAAATTCAAAGATCGAACCATGAAACCTATTGGTACCTGACTTGGTCACCACGTTCACCAGGCCAGCCGACATGCGCCCGAAGAGTGCGTTATAGTTGTTCGTTTCAACATGGAATTCCTGCAGCGCATCCGGGTTTGGCAAAATATTGCCTGTATTGCGCAGCATTGTCATGTTCAGACCGCCATCCAGGTAATAGCTCACTGACCCTACAAAATTGTCTGTGCCGCCGTTGATGTAAACCACTTGCTGCGGAAAACCGAGCACATTGCTGCTTGTGCTTGACTGTACCCCTGCTGTCAGGGTCAACAGGTCGTAAATGTTGCGGCCAACAATGGGCAGATTATCTACCTCCACGTTGTCCACTAGTCGCCCCAGGCTCGATGCTGAAGACTGTATAAGACTTGGCGCTGCCGTCACAGTAACTGTCTCTGATGTACTGCCCATGGCAAGCACGACATCGTTGCGAAGCTGATCATTCAGGTTCAGCGTGATATTAAACTGCGAATACGATTTGAATCCTGGCGCTTCCACTTTCAGCTCGTACTTGCCGATTGGCAGAAACTCCAAACGGTAATTTCCTGATGCATCGGCGCTGACCGTGCGCGTGAACTTAGTGTCTACGTTCATGGCCGTGACTTGGGCTCCAGGCACGACAGAACCTGATGGGTCGGTTATTGTCCCCAGGATTGTCGCCGTTGTCAGCTGGGCCCGCGCTGATAGAGAAGCAAAGCAGACAATGATGACAAGTACTGCGAGAGCAAGCCTCGTTCTCTTGCAAACGGGCACAAACAATGGATCCTGCATTTCATGATTCACTACTGGCATAAGACAGCCTCCGTTAAAAAGACAAACGCTTGTTGCCATAACATGTGGCAAGTTAGTTTTTGTGAGCTATCTATGAGTAAGTAAAAGGTTGGCGAAAACGACTGTCAATAAACAAGCCGGTAAGTTATCTCGCCAGATGGGACACGTAGTATTTTCCCGGAATAACGGGTTCGCCTAGCGAGACGAATAAGTCTTAATCTACTCATTCTTCTTCAGAGGAGGATTGACTCTTTCGCACGAAAGAATCTCGTAGAATCTCTCATCGCACCGCAGACGAAGCACTAAGAGTTTAGGATCTCCCGCAGGGCACCAGCCGCCAGACGAAGTTCCTCGTCAAACGTGAGGCAATCCGGACAGAGTCGCAGCCATTCTCCGCGAGCGTCGGTGATTACGTTGCGCTCTGCCAGTCTCTTCGCAAGCTCACCCGCTTTGGTATGACGCATTGCGAGGAACGCACCATGAGCGTCGTCACCGCCAACAGTTTGAATTCCTGTGCCAGCCAGATAATTCTTGAGACGGCTCAATTGCGTCAGGCTGTATTCGCGCAAGCGCTGCACTCCCATGGCCAGCGTGAAAAGCTGACCGCTGCGCGCCTGATACCAGGTCAGTACCGGTGGCGTCGATTCGAGAAACGCATCGCCGCCGGTCCGCAACAGTGGAGGATCAGGGCGTTCATACGCGAAGGTATCTTCGCGAGCGAACCATCCTGTATCAACTGGACGCAATCCGCTGGCCAGCACTTCCGGAGACAGATAAAGGAAACATGCTCCGGGGCCTCCACGCAGATATTTGTAACTGCCACCGAGCATAAAATCGGCGCGCATTGCCGAAACATCGACGGGAAAGACTCCGATGGAGTGATAAGCATCCACCAACAGCTTTGCACCTATGCTGTGACACGCATCAGCTAGCTGCTTCAGCTGGTATACAACCTGTCCTGTCATAAACATGACCTGTGAAACAACTACCAGATCGATCCCTTTTCGCAGGTTCTGCATAATGCCTTGCACGGTAAAGTTGCCTTCGGCATCTGGATCAACCCAGATCATGTCGATGCGTCCGAGTGACGCATACTGCTTGAGAATTAGATCAATGGAGTCAAATTCGCCGCGAGTGCTCAGAACCTGCAGTTTCCCGGGCAATGTATTCAACACAGTGCGCAGGCCGTGACCCGCGGATGTTTTCGGCGCAATACAATCGGCGCGCGGCGTGTTGATGAGCTTTGCGATACGCGCGCGAAAAGCTTCCTGTTCTGCGAGCCATTCATCCCACGCGTCACCCAGCTTCGTCTCCCAAAGCAAAATCGCTTCGCGAACATCGTCTGTCATCGCATCTAATGGACGCCCGAGAGAATGGTTCGCGAGATAAATTCTGTCGCCGGCAAGTACGCGGGAAAACAGCGGCGCGATGTGCTTCTGAATCGATTCTTTTGTAAGTTGTCCGGAACCGAGGCGCGCGACTGCTTCCTGAATGGCCGCGCTCATCTCTGCTTCAACCCTGTTCGAACTGCAAACAGTTCCGGAAAGAATGTTAATTCCAGTGCCTGCTTGAGGAAACCCACTCCAGACGACCCGCCTGTACCGACACGAAAGCCGATAATGCGTTCAACTGTCTTCATGTGACGGAATCGCCAGAGCTGGAAATACTCTTCGACATCGACCAGCTTTTCGCACATTTCATAGGCATCCCAGTGATCGCGCGGGCGGATGTAAATCTTCCGGAAGACTTCCACTAACTCTTCATTTTTCTGGTAAGGCTCGGTCCAGTCACGGTCCACACACGCATCAGGAACAGGGAGGCCACGGCGTTTCAGGTGCCGCAGAAATTCATCATAAAGACTGGGTGACTCCAGCGTCTTTTTGAGATCGTCATGGATTTCAGGTGCATGAGCAAAGACCTTCACCGCATCCCTGTTCTTATTTCCCAGAAGAAACTCAAGCTTACGGTATTGAAACGACTGGAAACCGGATGCATTGCCAAGAACGCTGCGAAACTCCATATACTCAGACGGCGTAAGCGTCTCCAGCACTGCCCACTGATCGAACAGCTGCATCTGGATGAGCTTGGCGCGCGAAAGGATTTTGAAGCAAGGATCAAGTTGGTCCTGCTGCACAAAGCGAATCGCAGCGGTAAGTTCATGGATCAACTGCTTGATCCATAACTCTGATACCTGATGCTGGATGATAAAAAGCATCTCGTCATGATGCTGCGGGTTTGAGAGTGGGCGTTGTTGCGCCAGCAATCCGTCGAGGCAAAGATATCCCGCATAGCTCATGCGGTCATGAAAGTCGGTGACGATTCCTGCTTCGAGCGGCCTCTGATTCTTCTCTGTCGACATCTTTTCAAATTATAGGAGCGAAAAAAATCAGCCTGACAGAACATTGTCTGCCAGGCCAGGGAGGCATACAACTTAGGAAAACGGATTAGGATGCAAGTCTGAAGCAGGATTTGTCAATACTTCGGTTAAGGATTTGCGTATTTTTCTCGCATAGCGAGACTAATATGATCAAAATCGTTTACTGACAATTCCTACCAGCTAGATCATTTCGAGAGTTAAACCACTTACCAGCATCTCTTTATCGAAGGCTCGTGTGGAACTGGCATTTCACGAGATGTTATCTTGCGCTCATGCGCAAACTTGTCTCCAGTCTCCTGTTGGCAACGGCTTCTACGGCTTTGGCGCAAACGTCTGCGTCGGCTGTTCCGGATGTAACAAACAGCCCGGCGGCACAGGCGGTCCTCAGTCTCGACCACTGGCGGGAGACGAGAGTGGCTACCTATATGAATGATTTTGGCGAACTGAGCCACTATGCAAAAGCAAATGCGGAGTTACCTGCTCCCGCAACAGGCGAAAATCGCGTCATTTTCTTCGGCGATTCGATCACCGACGAATGGAACCTAGATACATAGATACATATTTTCCCGGCAAAGGCTACATCAATCGCGGCATCGGCGGCCAGACGACTCCGCAGATGCTCATCCGTTTCCGGCAGGATGTCATCAACCTTACGCCTAAGGTTGTGGTGATTCTTGCCGGAACCAACGATATTGCCGGCAATACTGGCCCCATGACGCTCGAGCAGATCGAAGGTAACTACGCATCGATCGCGGAATTGGCAAAAGCACACTCGATTTATGTTGTATTTTCCTCTGTTACCCCGGTGCACAACTA
>DATAQW010000257.1:0-5159 GCA_036264445.1 Pseudacidobacterium sp. | reverse complement strand
CTGGCGCAGATTGATTTCGATGGTGGTTGCGATTGCTGTCATGGGCACGTCGTGGATGGTGTTATCGAAAGGATCTTCGAGGTCACGGCCTATCTTGTCGAGCGCCAGGAAGAGAAAGCCAACCAGCGTTGAGCCGACCGGCGTGTACCATCCCATGTTCTCGACCATTCCCACCGGCAGCATCAGGCAGTAGATCTGCACAAAGAGTCTGGGGAAGAAGTCGAACTGTCTCGGCATTGGCGTGTTCTTGATCCGCTCCGCGCCACCCTGCGAGTCCATGAGGCTAATCATGCTTTCATCAGTCGACTGCCACTGCCATTGGTCCAGCCATCCGCGCTCGCGTGACGCGACCAGCATCATGCTCATCCGGGTTTGCAGCGTCAGCGCAAGGTTCTTCTCACGGGCCAGTTTCGCCGGGTCCTCGTCCGGAACGAGGTGAGCAATGGCGGCGACTGGGTCGAGCCCTCGCAGCTGCTGACGCAGCGCGTGCACGTATGCCACTTGATGAAGCACGAGTTGCCGCTGCATGGCGGCAACTTCTGCCTGCTCGGTAGTGGTTGACATCGTCGTCAGCACCTGGCGAGCCAGGGTCCGGCTTCTGTTTACGATTGCGCCCCAGAGCGTACGCGCCTCCCACCAGCGCGCGTATGCGGAGCTGTTGCGGAAGCCCACGACGATGCCAAGGAGAGCGCCAAAAATGGCAAGTGGCACGTACCGTGATCCTACCCAGCCCCAGTGCAGGACCTTATAGCACACCACGATCAGAAGGTCCCATCCCAGCAGGGCAAGTAGCGCCGGTACCAGGCTCAGGATCACCCGCGACAGACGCAGTCCTTTAGAAACGATCATTCCTGGACCTCGGAGGTCTCGGTCACCGGCACAAATTCGCGCTGTCCGTCCTCGGCGATGCGCACCCCGCCGCTGCCGATGTCATAGACCCAGCCGGACGTTGTCAGCTCCCCGCGTGCCATCGCACCTGCCACGCTGGGGTGGGTCTTGAGATGCACCAGCTGCATGAGCACATTCTCTTCTGTCAGCCGTTGCAGCTCTTCGCCGGGGCTGTCATCCTTGTGTGCCATGCTCTCGGCCACCATTTGCGCGGCGTGGCCGTGGTGCAGCCAGTACCGCACCGTAGGCAGATCGTCGGTCGATTCAGGATGCAGGAGCGCCTTCATCGCGCCACAATCGGAATGACCGCACACCACTACGTGCTTCACCTTGAGTGCAGCCACCGCGTACTCGATGACTGCAGTCACGCCTCCAGGGGTTCCGCTGTAGGGTGGCACCATATTGCCGACGTTTCGCGTGACGAAGACCTTGCCCGGCCCGGAGCTGGTAATCGCCTCGACGTCCACGCGCGAGTCGGCACACGCAATGATTAACGTATGAGGCGCCTGCGGGGTTGACGCAGCGCGCCGATAATGCTCAGCATTCTTTGCATAGACCTCGGCTTGGAACTTCCGCGCCCCTGCCTTCAGTTTTTCCAGAACACTTTGATCGCGCATATCGCTGGCTTGACCACCTCTCGCATTTTTCAAATGCCCATGGGAATTCGTCTCACATGATGTCACAGGCCGCACGGCGAGAACCAGGAGAACCAGATGTACCCCTATTTCTTTGTGGATCACTTAGTACGAGGTCGCGCGCTGTCGAACGACGCTCGTTCGGCAGTTTACCGATGTCTTGCCCAGATGACCCGCCATTGGAGATTCGCGAGATATCTCTTCAGCACTCGTCAACACACCCTCGACTTCCCTGCCCCGACCTCTGTGGTCGCTCAGCTCGGCATCGCCGTGCAGGCAACAGGCCATGGCGTGACCGTTCCTGCCGACCGGGAAATGTCACGATTCCGAATGCGCCGGTCTTCAAAGTACTAGGCTCTCTATTCTGGCTCCGTAATGCGCTGAAAAACATGATCATTCGGAGTTTAGATCACGCTCGCGCGAGACGTGACATCACCGTCCCAACCGGTCAGTGTGATACGTCCGCAAAGTCCTGATAGCACATTACTTCGTACTCACGCAGGATGATGACTTCGTGGGACTCTATGGTCGCCTTTTACGCGCTATCTCGTCACCGTCGAGATAAATTCTTTGAGCTGGACCTTTTAGTTGCTCGCAGGATGCGATCTCGGAGGATAGTCGGGGCGGAATAAAGGGGGCGCGATCGATGTAGGATACGGGACAATTCTTCTTCCGCCTCGAGCACTTGCCTACAGGCTTCGCATATTTCTAAATGAGCACGAAATTCTATGACTTGCGAAACAGATAGCTCTTTGTCGAGATAAAGCAGAATGTTTTCGCGACAATCACCGCAATCCTTCATCGCGTACTTTCCCCACGGATGATTCGGGCTTTGTGCATGAAAGGAGTTCGCGTAGCCTCGAACGCGCCCTTGCCAGCCGCGACATTACTGTCCCGACTGGGCAGTCCAGGAGGCCAGCAATTTCATCATATGACAATTCTTCAAATTCCCGCAGCAAAATGATTTCGCGAAATTTCGCAGACAGCGCCTGAATGGCCACCTGTACTTGTTCTCTCTCCACCTTGCTGACAAAAGCGTGATAGGAGTCTTTCGAGGGCTCCGCTATATCACCTACCGAACCATCCTGCATGTCGCTCCATGCGATCTCGGCAGCAGTTCGCCGCCTTCTGAGCTGGTTAAGCCACACGTTCCGCAAGATCTTAAAGAGCCAGCCTTTTACGTTGCTTTCTGCTCGCAGCCGGTTCATCGCCGGAATTGCGCGGACGTAAGTCTCCTGTACAAGATCCTCAGCTTCCGCATGATTGCGAGTCAGAACCATTGCATAACCATACAAGCCGTCTAAGTATTCGAGGCCTATCGCATCTGGGCTACGGTATTCATAAGGCATAAATGTGCGCTTCCTATGTAACTGCAACTTAACGTTGCATCGCAGATGATGAGTCATACTGCAGTTGCTGATTTCACGGCTATGGTTTTTACAGGTAAATAAATTCTCCTCGAGAATGCTAAAAAAACGACTTCGAGTTGCACGTCTGTTCACCTGGAAAATCAGCGAATTCGACAGTAACTTCGCACGAGACTGCAACCGTTTTAGACGATTGCCAGAGGCTTACAACAATTCATTCGTCTCGTATGTGAGGAACTCTGAACTCTCCTACGGCACATCGCGACCATTCGGATGAGAACGTCCAGAAAGCCAAATCTATCCATTCCTGGCCGTAGAGCCCTTCCGGGAAACTGCATATTCAATGTGCTTTCTCCTTGCAATTTAGAATGCGCAAAACGATCGGGAGATCGATCATCTAAATGCCACAAATTCTTCTTAGGAAGTTCGCCGAGTACAACTCAGAGATGAGCCGATATGCTCATCTCGGGGCATTTCCAACGGCATATCGCAGGCCTGCCATTCTTGAAGGCCGCCGTTCAGAATACCGACATCGCCCACGTTGTCCCGCAACAACATACTCGCCGCGATCGTCGCGCGATATTCCTCTTGGCAGTAGACAAGAATTGTCTTAGAGCGAGCGATCGGCCCTGTGTGTCCGCTCAATTCAAGCAATGGCATGGAGATTGCGCCAGGCAGGTGTCCCTGCAACCATTCGGCACAGCTGCGAACATCGATAAGTTGTGGCGATAGATTTGTTCGCTGGGCGTGGTAGACATCCTCACGCCGGTATATGGGTATGTTGATAAGCTTTAACCCATGCTGTTGCCATTGTTGTTTGTTGGCAACGGAATAACCGACCACATTTTCAAGACCAACTCTGTCCAAACGGCTGTGTGCTTCTTGTGCACAATTGTCATTTTCGACGACGAGCAGAATTCTTCGCGAGGATCGGATCAGGATTGCTGCCCAACTGGCAAATGATCCCATCAGGCCAATCTGCATGGAGCCGGGAATATGGAAAGAGGCAAATTCTTCGGTTGGTCGCGTATCCAAAATAAGAACGCCTCGGCATTGTTCCTGCACGAGTTGCGCTGCCGTTAGCTGCTGAAGTTCTGACGATTCTGACAAATGAACGACTCCTCTTATCTATATGCGTGGCAGATCGCATATTTCGATCATCGTCATCGTCAATTTTTTATTTGTTTGCCACCGCCTGCTGTGGGATGGTTCCTGACCTCTTGAGAAAAGTTTCTACCTTGTGCCGCTCGCGCTCGCTTTCCGGCGTGGCTGCCTCGCGTTTGTTCCACGTAGACCACACTCCATCGCTTTTCAAATACCATCTGCTCGACTCGGCTTCAGCCGTAAGCCGTTCAGCCGAGGGAAGATTACTGTCCATGGCGATGTAGTGCCGCACTGCACCCTCGCTTTCATAGCAGAATCCCATATCGCGCAGAACCAGCAAACTGGGCGACATCACATTGAACTTATCCAGAAGAGGTAATGCTGCATTCGAGTATTGCCGCGCCTTTGTGAGATCTTTCATGCCAAGTACTGCATCACTCAGCTTGCAATATGACCTCATAAGGTGAAGAAGTCCATGCGGACTTGTTTCTGCCAATTCCTGTCTCCCCAGATTTGCTTCCTGCAGGAGTCGTAACTGTTCCGGAGCGTCCTTTTTCTTGACAAGCACCTCGGCCAGCGCCTCATCCTGTATTGCAAGCAAGTGCCGTGTCGCAGATCCGTAGAGCGGAAACAATTGCTTCGTGAGAGCAATCGACTTCCGGTACCAGATGCTCGCGATACCCGGATTGCTTTGACGAAAGGCATCGCCCATTGACGTATACGCACGCGCCAGATCGAATTGCGCCTGCGCATTTTTGCGGTCAATGCCAACAAGCATCTGCGCGATGGCGAGAGCTTTGCGGGCATAGATTTGCGCCTGCGACGAATCGCTTACATTCAGCGTATCTCTTCCTGCCAAGGGAAGAATGAGGTCCTCGTAGGTAACAAAGAGCGCACGCCGGGCTTGCAGCGAGACGGGAAATCTTTGTACCAGCGCCTCGGCGAGATCAACCGCCCTTCGATTGTTCTCAAGAGCATCCGCTTGTTTGCCAAGCTCATTGAGTGAGCTTGCCTTACCACGGTAGAACCCGATTAGCACTCGATCGTGATCTTCAACGCCATTTGGACTGTTCCCAAAAACCTGGAATGCCATAGCGTAGTTCTCAAGTGCTCTATCCGGATTAAGGCCACTTAGGCTGACATCGCCGATTCCGGCATAACTCGT
>DATAQW010000255.1:0-2912 GCA_036264445.1 Pseudacidobacterium sp. | reverse complement strand
ACCACTCGCACTTCATAGGGAATAGAAAATTCTTTCAGCAGGTCGACGGCAGCATTAAGTACCTCATAGTCGCTTTTGCTGCCCATCACCACGCCGACAAGCGGGGCGTGCTCCATAAATGTGATTATAGTGCGCAGATTGCATGAAGCAGAACCACCCAGCTCGTCTTTGGTGAATCATTGGGTTACTCGTAACTAGAGCTTGATGCCAAGCGAACCAGCAAACTGTGTGATCGCTGGCCAAACACTCTTGAGATCCTGGATCGTTACCGCATCCAGCGAAAAATTCAGTGGGTTCGTTACAACTCCATTGATATCGCCAATGGTCTTTGCTACGGTGCCAAGTAATACACCAAGGCCGGCAACCACTCCGGGTTGAACCGTGCTGCTTGCAGCTTTCGCGCCGCTTACAAATTTAAGCAGGTCTTCAGCAGCTACTTCTACGCCGTGCTCGATGCCAAGAATTATGTTCGCCATTTTATTCTTTCTCCTTATTCGAAATATTTAATTCGGGCTGTTTGGGTGAATGATCTGCCGGCTCGACTCCGAGAGCCCTATCCAGATTCGCCGCCAGAAGATGGGTAAAGCGGTAGAGCCAGCCATAAAATCTGCCGGCTCCGGTTTCAGGTGGATCCATCGCGCTCACTGCGGCAGAGAAGATCCAAAGTGCTCCGGCGCCTGTCCAAAAAGATTGCGCAGTTCCGGCTCCCCACGTGCCGGGATGTAAGAAGTTCATAGATTGTTCACTTTCACTGTTCGACTGAATTAGAGATGCGTCATCGCCAGAAGGCTACGATCTTGCGGCGCTTTATCGGGGCGCTGGCTAGTCTCAGAGCGGCACATTGACGAAGATCGCGCTTGAGAATCGCGAGTAGTTCGGTGGCGTGGAAGCATCGTACATGCGAATGTAATACTGCTCCATCGCAGCTTCACGCGGGATCGCAAAGTTGCTTACTGGACTTCGTAGTACGAGGTTAGAGTCAGTGCCGGGTCCGAACGACCAGTCACGACGTCTCACCTCGAATCCGCCTCCAATAGGAGGTGTGACTCCGGCACTTATCTGGATCGCAGTCGAACTGATCGACGAAGCGGTCAATGTTAGCAAATTGGCCAGAGGCTCTACCGTCTGCGGTTGCTGTGGAAGCCACGTATCCGCTGGTACGGTCGAAGATGTTTTGATTGCGAGCGCATCCGCCCAATCGTTCGCAAATTGAATGACATATTTATTCATTTGCGGAAATGAGCAGGCAACATCAATCTGTATGCTACGCACGACCAGGTTTGCGGTGATGCCTGCTGAGACGGTCGAAATAGCCAGGATATCTCCAGGCCAGATATCCCCATTTGTCTCGAAGTTCCAGCCTGTATAAGCTCCCTTCCATGCCGCCGCCCGGCTCGATGACAAACTGAGTAGCGCCGATGCCGCATTCTCGCAATCTGCTGAGCTCATCGTCTTCGGACTTGTGACTGTTCCAAGCCATCGTGAGGTGGCTGGTATCTGAGTCGAGTTTTGCGGAGAAGTGCCTACAGCATTCGCCATGCGGGCAACCGCACGTCTTTGCGTCCGGTAGGAAATAAAAACCTGTTCTCCCATTTGTGGCACGCTGGTTGCATAAAAGCGAAGTTTACCGGTTCTCTCAACCTTGCAATCCGCCCCTTGGGCTGTTGTGCCAATCCGGCGGGTCACCATGTTTCCGCCAGGCGGAATGCTTGTCACCCATTGTGGGCCTTCCTGCGTCACATCCACGCTACGAATGCTGCAAATCAGATTTGCGCTGTTGAGTAAACCAAACGTGCACACTGAAGGGGCAACAGTCAAAGCGCCGTCATAAAGCACCACAGGTGTTTGACTCACACCGTTCGTCATGTCCTGGACTTCTAGAACAAGATTCACGCCGCAAGCAATAGCAGTGCCACCCCACAACTCCGTACCGTTATCGCCCAGTGAGTAATAGGCCTGGAGGACACGTTGCATTTCTTTTCCATACACGCGTGTCCGCAATGTGTATAGATGACCCGCAACTGGAGAAAAAGAGCTTCCCGACACAACCCCAGCGATGAGAGGCGCAATGCTGGTGTTTCCACTTACCTGGCTCACTTGAAAACCGGCGACGCAATCTGCAGTATTTATGTCCCCTGTATATAGACCACTTAGAATTCCTTGGCTTCCCGCGCTGAGTAGTACCCCATTCGCTTCGATGACAAGTGATCCGCCCAGCTCCATGTTGCTGATCGCGCACAGAGAAGTTTGCCCATCAAATCCATTTCCACCAGTACAGGTCAACCCATTCGATGTAAGCGAAACGTGCGCTCCCGGATCCTGTAATTGCCACAACTGAGGATTGATCGCCGGAGTCTGGAAGAGATCCACTAAGGGTTTTGTCTTAGAAGAGGGTGGGAAAAAAGGATCTTCTGTCAAATCAAACAGTACAGTTATCCCGTCGCCCGCAAAGACTTCTGTGACGTAGGCGCTCGGTTCTTCCTCGCCGCAAACTGTCACGTCATTCGCAAGCATCTTTACCATGGATGCCTGAAGCTTATTCACCTGCAATGTTCCATCGTTTTCGTTCAACGTGTGTACAACATTGCCCACCGGCGTCATACTCACGCTGCCAGACGTGACTCGATAGGTATTGCGCGAGCTTGAGGCAAGGTTTCCGGCATTTTTTGACCAACTATCGGCCGGCTCTGACGTGAACCGTCCCACTACGCCTATCGCTTGAGCCGTATTGAAAGAAAAGCGTGCCGGGTCCACTGTGCTGGTGAGGACTTCCAGGGTCTGTCCCGCGGCCTGCGCAAAGCTGGACGTCATTGTCGATATGCCTTGCATGTCGAGCAGCACATCGTCGCTGATCGCAGATACTGCCGCTTCATACATCGGGCCGGCAAAACCTTCTCCAGCTAATTCCAGAG
>DATAQW010000220.1:0-2624 GCA_036264445.1 Pseudacidobacterium sp. | reverse complement strand
CGTTCGTCTTCAAAACGGAACCCTGCAACAGCCATAAAATGCGGCGTGAATTGATAGTCGGTCTGCGCGTAGAGATTGTCGCGGTTGGAGACGAGTTCCGAGGTAACAGGAAATGTCCCGGCATAATTCAGAATTGCCTGCCCGCTTACGGAATATCCATTTGCGCCAATGATCGTGACCGGATTGCCCAGATAGATCCCATTCGCTGCATCATAGATTCCTGTGGGCGGCCACTGTGTCGCTTCCTCGCGCTTTCGTGCCATACCATAACGGACAAGTCCGTGCCATCGGTCAGAGAAAGTGTGGTCGATAGTCCCTGTCAGGAAAATGTTCTGGTCGGACTGCTTTGCATCATTCGCGATCTGATAGAACTGGTAGGCATTCGGCAACCCAGTGGCGATGTCAGCATTGCGCGCTGTGACGCGAATGGTTGTTGCCGCAGACAAGGCATAGCCAAGGTTCGCTGTCGCAACAATGTTGTGATACTCGCTTTGCGGAATGGAGTTCCTGGTTTGCAGATCGCTGAAGCCGCCGTAGTAGTCAAGAGCACGATGCGTTCCGGCAAGCTGCACTTCATTACGATAGGTTCCAAAATTTCCCGCGTCGCCCTCATACAAGAGCGATGGGAACGACGTGGAGCCTCGCGGAGTGCTGAAACCGATAACTCCGGCTGCGGCATCTGAGCCGTAAAGCACGCTATTGGGGCCACGATAGACTTCAGCTTTCTCCACGCCGGTCGATGCGATCGTCGAGAGGTCAAAGCGGCCGCCAATGTCTTCAATAGGAGCGCCGTCGAAGAGCACTTTATTGGAATCGGAGTTGCCGCCGCGCACAAAGATGCTGGTTACGCCGCCGCGTTGACCTGTCTGAACAACATTGGTTCCCGCAACCTGACGCAATACATCGACCATGTCTGCTCGATTGAGGAAGTCAATCTTACTCAGACTTGTAATCGACGCGCTTAGCTGCGCTTGTGGCAGGGGAGTTCCGGTTGCTGTGACAACTACGGATTGACGTACCCACTCCGGCTCGAGTTGAATATTCTTCTCTACGCCATCGAGCGAGCCGCCGTAAAAGCTTTCAGTGGCAAGCTGGCGGAAGGAACTCCCACCGGCAAGAACATAGAATCGTCCACTGGCTGAACTCTGAAGCTGATAGCTGCCATCGCTCTGGGTCTTTCCGGATACGATGACTTGTCCATTCTGAACAAGGGCTATGTTCGCATTGGCGATGGGAGCACCCAGCGGATCGGTGACGCGTCCGCGAACGACGACGGCGCGCAATGGCGCCACGATGAGCAATAAGCAAAAAGAAAGGAGAGCAAAGCGGCTGCGCCGCAGAATACCTGACATTGTTCCTCCGTTCCCCTCGGAACGCGGTTTTATGCGCATGAAGCCGGTCTCCTGACTTGCGCGTTTGCCATGCCGCCTTCCCGGAAAATCCAGTGGCCACAGAAGCTGGCAAATTCCAGCGCGCTCTGGAAAACCAGATGCGCTGGCACACGCTTACAGTTGCGGGGCAGTGGCGGATTCTCACCGCCTTCCCGAACACCTCATGCGTTCGTTGTGATGTAGCTCACGCGCGCAAAATGAGTCTGCCGCATGAAAAGCATGCTTCCGTCATAAACCGGAAAGTTTGATTATTCGTGGAGTGGAGGGGCTATGTCAAAGAGTGAGCTGGATTTGGTGACCCGGGAAGATTCAAACTTCCGACACGCAGTCGGAAGCTGTTGCACTGAAAGTCAAGAACAAACTGTTGCGCTTTGCTGACTCTTAGCCAATTAAACTGTTGCGCTATCTCGACATTACTTTGTCGAAAACTCCCTTGACCCAAAAGTTTTTTACCTCGGGGTCTTCTAAGTTTAGACCGTTCAGGTAATGAATTACCGCGTTAGCAGCCCTCTCCGCTGCATACTCAGCATCCTTGTGCAGGTTGAGGCGCGCAGGGTCGATTATTTCATCGTCATCGGTCATTTGCTTAAGCTTGCCTTCCTCATGGACTGTGGTGACCCCGGGAAGATTCGAACTTCCGACACGCAGTTTAGGAAACTGCTGCTCTATCCACCTGAGCTACGGGGCCACTTTATTTGGCATCGATCAGATTTATTTTAACCTGCTCAACTTCGGAGCTTCGCCAACAAATCCTGGGGATGGACTGGCTTGGCAAGGATCTCAAATTCATGCCCCTGACTGCGGGCGCGGTCCAGCAAATCGGCGGTAGCAGCCTGCCCGGAGAAGAGCAGTATTTTGCAAGATGGCAGCAGACTGCGAATCATAATGGCCGCATCGATGCCGTTCAGATCCGTCATAATGACGTCACTGATCAGCATGTCAGGCTTAAAGGCGCGGGCTGTTTCGACCGCTTTTTCGCCACTGTAGACAGCAGTTGCCTCAAATCCACTCTGGTTGAGGATAATTGCGAGGGTATCGGCAATGACACGCTCGTCATCGGCCACCAGAATTTTTGGCTTCGTCTGGTTGTTATCGTGCATCTTCTCCGACTCTTTCTTTTTCACTGGTTGGGTTGATCAGTCATGTAGAGTGCGTCAGCTAAAAGTTGCTGCAAAAGTTGTGGACAGATAATGGCGGAGCTTGAGAATAATCTCCTATTAGGATGATACGCTG
>DATAQW010000027.1:0-28492 GCA_036264445.1 Pseudacidobacterium sp. | reverse complement strand
AACCGCATTATCAAGCAGGTGCTCCTGCGATTTTGTGATGACCATATCGCGCAGCAACGCGAGGCAGGCGTCCTTGCCATCAATTTCTCCGGAGTGGATTCCATTCTGTACAAGCACAATCGGCCGATGCGCGGCGTGAATGGCAGCCGGATCGAATACGCCGTCTTTTGAGGCGATGACGATATTCAGCTCCCGTCCCTCGCCTGTTTCGCCAAATGGCTCGATCTTCACTTCTCCGGGAGCAGCAGACGCAATGCGCTGCAGAAAAGCCATCGTTTCGACGTAATCAGGCGTAGTGCGATAATCGGATTTCTCCGTAGGAGTAAGCCAGTCAGCTTTGTTCTGCTGCGCAGCAACGAAGGGCGCTGCGGCGAGCAGAAGAGAGGCAAGCGCAAGCTTCCTGTCCATTTTGTTTCCTTAGGTGATGTCTTCGGTATCGAAAGGTGTCTTGTGCACAGGCGCGCCATGCACTTGGCTCACAAGATCCCTGACAACATCTTCCAATTGACGCTGGCTCTCGATCACCGCGCTCATGCTCTTCAATTCGGATGGATCTTCTACTTTTTCCAGAAGGACGACAGCATGGGCTTGTGCTACATGGTCGGCATCAAGTCCTTCGGGCGTCTTTGCTTTGATCCCGACGGCATTCGGCTTCACGTCCAGAAGCTGGGCTACGTGCTCGCGCAGCTCCCCGGCGATGGGAGCGATTTTTGGAGCAGCGAGGACAAGCGTTGTATCGATATTCATGATGCGATAGCCAGCGTTCTGAATCTCTTCGAGAGCAAGGTTCAGGAAGATGGCCGAGTCGGCGCCTTTCCAGCGCGGATCACCCGGAGGGAAAAAGCTGCCGATGTCTCCGGCCGATACAGCGCCCAGCAGCGCGTCCGTAATGGCATGCAGCAATACGTCGCCGTCAGAGTGTCCGGCGAGCCCTTCAGGATGGTCGATCGAAAGCCCGCCAATTTTCAGAGGCACACCCGGTTTGAAGGCGTGTGAGTCCCAGCCGTATCCAATTCGCATGCTCATAGGTATCCCTTACTAATGTACAGGGGCTGCCCTCACTCTAACGGCGTGAGACAGCCGGATGCGCAAGATAAAATTCCGCAAGTTCAAGATCGCCCGGCTGCGTGATTTTCAGGTTGGCAGAGGAGCCCATGACCACGGCAACAGAAGCGCCTGCACGCTCCACGATACTCGCTTCATCGGTGCCGACAAAGCCGTCAGCCAGCGCTTCGGCGAATGCCCGCTTCAACAGGCCACAGCGAAAGCCCTGCGGCGTCTGTGCCTGCACAATGTATTCGCGGGGAATTGTTGCGGTAATGATGGCCCCATCTGCTGTGCGCTCAACCTGTTTGATGGTGTCGACGGCCGGCAATCCAACAATGGCCGCGCTATGCTTTTCGACTGCTTCAATTATGCGTGCAATTGTGGCTGCATCGATCAGGGGACGCACCGCGTCATGGACGAGCACAATATCGTCATCAGCGCACTCGATTGCTTTCAGAGCATTGGCAACACTTTCCTGTCGCGTATCGCCACCTGTGACGATGCGGACTTTGTCTGCAAATCCATATTCCTTCACCTGGGCTTCGACACGCTCCCGCTCATTGGCGCGGACGGCTACATAAATTGCAGCAACTTGAGGGACCTGTGCAAAGGCCCGCAGGCTGTGAATCAGAATCGGAGCGCCTGCCAGTTCAAGAAATTGTTTAGGCTGGCCTGCCGCCATGCGCGTGCCCAGCCCAGCTGCCGGAAGAATAATGAAAACCTGCATCATACGAATCCAGAAATATGACTATACAGGGACTTCGCGTCCAGCGATACGCGCCTTCGGCGCCTATGAGGATGTCCGATACAATTGGAGCGGTTCTCAGAAAACGTTCTCTTGAGGTGGTGATGGGGAAATTTATCCGTTTTGGTTTCTTGATTTGTGTCTTGATGGAGACGGCTGTACTTGTCGCGCAAGGAAAAGGTCCGCTGCTTGCGCCTACACCACCGATGGGCTGGAACAGCTGGGATTCTTACGGCCTTACGATTACAGAAGACCAGTTCAAAGAGAACGTCGAATGGTTCAACCAGCACCTGAAGCGGTACGGTTGGGAGTATGTGGTAATCGATGAAGGCTGGTATTTGCAGCATCCTGAAAATGCTGACAAAAAAGGTGCCGATCAAGGCTATACGATGGACGCCTATGGCCGGTATTTGCCCGCGCCGAACCGCTTCCCTTCAAGCGCCGACGGTGCTGGCCTGAAAGCAATTGGAGATTACGTTCATTCACTTGGCTTGAAGTTTGGGATTCACATCATTCGCGGCATCCCTAAGGAGGCGGTCACGAAGAATCTACCCATCGCTGGATCGCAGTTTCACGCGGCGGATGCAGCGGACACATCCGATCTGTGCCGCTGGAATCCGGATAATTATGGCGTAAAGGCCAATGCCGCAGGGCAGGCATATTACGATTCACTGGCGAAGCTCTACGCCGGTTGGGGCCTGGATTTCGTCAAGGTTGACTGCATTGCGCAGCCCTATAAAGCTGATGAGATCCGCATGATAAGCGCCGCGCTCAGGAAAAGCGGACGGCCAATTGTGTTGAGCTTGTCTCCAGGGCCAACCCCAATCGAAGAAGCAGACAATGTGCGTAAATTCGCAGAGCTGTGGCGCATTTCAGATGATTTCTGGGACATCTGGAGCAAACCGTCTAGCGACCAGCAGACATTTCCGCAGAGTCTTACGCAGCAAGTCAGCAAACTCGCTCAATGGTCACCGCATGTTGAGCCAGGGCATTGGCCTGATGCGGATATGCTTCCACTGGGCTATCTTGGGCCTAAGCCAGGATGGGGCGCACCGCGCCACTCGCGTTTGACCGAGGACGAAGCACGCACGGTGATCACTCTTTGGTCGATCGCACGATCGCCATTGGTTCTTGGCGCGAACCTGACTCAAATGGATGGCTTTACTGAGTCTCTGCTAACGAACCCTGAAGTCATTGCTGTCGATCAGCATTCAGCGGGAAATACTCCAGTGATTCAAACGGCGACAACGGTTGTGTGGACCGCGAAGGACAGCGCCGGGAAGCAGTACGTGGCGGTATTTAATCTGAGCGATGCCCGACAGGACGTTTCGTATTCATGGAAAGAACTTGGTCTGAATGGCGGCAGCTACAAGATCCGCGATTTGTGGCAGAGAAAAGATATTAGGGCTGCTTCAGAATTGAAAGTCATATTGGCCCCGCATGCTTCCGCGCTGTATTCATTACAGTAAGTTTTTATAAATGCGCCAAGGCGCGTCTCGCTGGACGCGCAGTCCCCATTACTCCCACTCGATGGTGCCTGGGGGTTTTGAGGTGATGTCGTAGACGACGCGGTTGATGCCGCGAATTTCGTTTACGATGCGGCTGGAGATTTTCTTGAGCACGTCATAGGGCAGTGGCACCCAGTCAGCAGTCATACCGTCTTCAGAATGCACGGCGCGGATGGCGCAGGTGTAGGCGTAGGTGCGCTGGTCGCCCATAACGCCGACGCTCTTAACAGGAAGCAGCACTGCGAACGATTGCCATATCTGCTGGTAGAGGCTAGCGGCCTTAATTTCTGTGACGACGATATCATCAGCTTCCTGCAGCAGAGCGACACGCTCCGGCGTGATCTCGCCCAGAATGCGTACGGCCAGTCCCGGTCCGGGGAAAGGCTGGCGCTGGAGGATGTCGTCAGGCATGCTGAGGTCACGCCCGATGCGACGGACCTCGTCCTTGAAGAGATCGCGCAGCGGCTCGATGAGCTTGAGTTTCATCGTTTCCGGAAGGCCGCCAACATTGTGATGGCTTTTGATGGTCTGCGATGGCCCTTTGACAGAAGAAGACTCTATCACGTCCGGATACAGCGTACCCTGCACGAGCCAATCCACACCGCCAGTCTGTTGCGCGATGCGGTGCGCTTCGTCGTCAAATACATTAATAAATTCGTTGCCGATGATTTTGCGCTTGGTCTCGGGATCAGTTACGCCTGCAAGCTTCGAGAGAAATCGTCCGCTGGCGTCGACTGCGACGAGGTTCAGACCGAGCTTTTCGCGCAAGTTCTCCTGGACCTTAAAGAATTCGTTCTTGCGCAGCACGCCGTTATCGACAAAGACGCAGGTAAGGCGGTTGCCAATGGCTCGATGGACAAGAACAGCTGCGACAGACGAATCGACGCCGCCCGAAAGCGCGCAAATCGCGTGGCCGTCGCCGACTTTCTCGCGGATGGCAGAGACGGTCGATTGGATGAAGTGCTCCGGTGTCCAGTCGGGCTTGGCCTTGCAGATGTTGAAGAGAAAATTGCGCAGGAGCTCTGTGCCCTTTGGCGTATGGTGCACCTCAGGATGAAACTGCACCGCCCAGATTTTCTTTTCCGGATTCGCTATGCCTGCAACGGCGTTGCTGGTTTTTGCGGTCAAGTGAAAGCCTGGAGGCAGATCAAGAGCTTCGTCTCCGTGCGACATCCAGACCTGAAGTGAAGCTGGCAGACCAGTAAAAAGTGGCGTCGCCGCGTCGATGATAGAGACCTCGGCATGTCCATATTCGCGTTTCTCTGCCGAGCGCACTTTTCCGCCGAGGTGGTGGGTGATGAATTGCAGTCCGTAGCAGATCCCAAGCACGGGTTTGCCCAGCTTGAGCACAGCGGGGTCGGCCTCCGGAGCGTCGGAATCGTAAACGGAGCTTGGGCCGCCGGAAAGAATGATGCCTAGCGGCTTGTAACTCTCAATCTCTTCAAGCTTCGCCGTGCAGGGCAGCACGACAGAGAAGACATTCTGCTCACGAATGCGGCGCGCGATGAGTTGTGTGTATTGAGAACCGAAGTCGAGGATGACGATTGAAGAAGTGTCCACTTGCTATTTTACTTTGAAGCAGCGAGAGTTGGCGATGAATTTGGTGATGGGTTACTTGCGACGCGCCAGAACTGGATAAAAGCCACTAGTCGCGCGACCTGGAAGAAATCCGAAGCAGCGAGATAGAGTAGCGTGACGAGTCCCCACCAGATATAGAGCGGCGGTCCTTGCATGACAGATTCAAAGGGCAGAGGAGTCGCGGAGAAGACCATCGCTAGTACGATCAAGGCGAGCTTTACGATTCCCATTACGAGATTTACTTCGACCAGCTTGCTTGTTAAGGGCCCGAGCCGAAGGCTGCGATGGAGACTACTGAGGATGCTGCGGCCTTCGAGCAAAACGAGCAGCGGCGCAATAGAAAAGATCCAGCTCAACAGCGCCCATAGAGTGAAGATTCCTAGAGACAGGCAGATCACGAGAGCGCAGTAGAGCACGAGATTCGGTTCTACGTCAGAAAGAGAGTAATTTGCGGCCCAGCGAATAGCCAGAAACCAGCTGATAAAGCTGCCAGTGAGGGCGATGACTCGAACCAGTTGGAGAGTGATAAGAGCGATGAAGCGCTTGGGTAATCCAGAATCGAGGCGGCGCAGTACGATGTTCCGTCCAATGCCCGAAGCGATAGACCAGCCGATTGCCGAAAGCGGTACAAGCCACAACGCGGCGTGCAGGACTGGAGGCCACAGGATGGCGAATGCGTCCGCGATCATGACAGCAGCGCGCATCGGGTCCTGCAGGCTGAATTGGAAGATGCCAGTGGCTTCAAGCTGGCTAGAGGTTGCGGCAAAAATACTTGAAGCTTCATGCCAGAGAAGAAGCAGCGCAGGCGCGCCGAAGAGCCAGCGCCATGCTATTTCCAATGCCAGCAGTGATGGACGTGACCAGCACTCGCTCATTGTATGAATGAGCGACTGCGTGCCGCGTACCTGCTGCGTGGCGGTCATCTTATTTCACAACGATGTTGACCAGCTTGCCGGGAACGACGATGACCTTGACGATCTCTTTTCCGGCAATAGCAGCCTGCACCTTGGGGTCAGCCTTGACAGCTTCGCGTATCGTGTCCTGATCTGCGCCGGCGGGTACTTTTACAACGGCGCGGAGCTTGCCGTTCTCCTGCACTGGAATTTCGATCTCATTCTCGCGGGCAAGTTCTTCGTTGAACTTCGGCCATTGCGCTCGCAGAATGCCTTGCTCCTTTCCCAGCTGCTCCCACAATTCCGAAGCGAGATAAGGTGCAAAAGGAGCCAGCAGCAGCACCAGATCTTCCAGCAGCGACTTCACTACAGCTGGAGGAACCTTGCCTGCACTGATCTCTTCGTCAGCTGCGGTGAAGGTATTCACCAGTTCCATAATGGCGGAGATGCAGGTGTTGAAGTGCCAGCGCCCGGCAAAGTCTTCCGTAATTTTGCCGATGGTCTGATGCAGCTTCCTCAGCAATGCCTGCGACGTTGCATCTGTGACATTTGTATCTGTCACAGATACGGAGCGCGCGGTCTCGGCATACTTCATCACGAAACGGTAGACTTTGCCCAGGAAGCGGCTCACACCGGCAACGCCATCTTCCTGCCAGTCGAGGTCGCGGTCAGGAGTCGTGGCGAAGAGCGCGTACGCGCGCGTGGCATCAGCACCGTAGCGTGCCACCATGTCATCCGGTGAAACGACATTGCCCTTCGACTTCGACATCTTCGCGCCGTCCTTGATGACCATGCCCTGCGTAAAGAGGCGCGTCACAGGCTCATCGTTCTTGATCAGACCGAGGTCGCGCATCACCTTCGACCAGAAGCGTGAGTAGATCAAATGCAGGATGGCATGCTCTACGCCGCCGATGTACTGGTCAATCGGGAACCAATAGTCAACCACCGCAGAGTCAATGGGAGCTTTATCGTACTTTGCGCTGGTGTAACGGTAGAAATACCAGGACGAATCGACGAAGGTGTCCATAGTATCGGTTTCGCGACGTGCGGGACCTCCGCATTTCGGGCAGATAGCATTGACGAATTCCGGTAGCTTGGCGAGCGGTGATCCGCCCTGCTGCGTGATCTCAACATTTTCCGGAAGCAGCACAGGCAACTGGTTGTCTGGAACAGGAACGATGCCGTCCTTCTCGCAGTAGAGCATCGGGATGGGTGTGCCCCAGTACCGCTGACGGCTCACTCCCCAGTCCTTCAAGCGGAAAGTAACAGTTGGCTTGCCAAAGCCCTTTTCCTGGGCATAGGCAGCCATCTTCTTCTGCGCCTCCTTGCAGCCGAGCGTGTTGAACTCGCCGGAATTGATCAGCAGGCTGTCCTCTTCGGTGAAGGGCAGCATCGATTCCGGCGTGCCATCTTCATTCGGTTCGCCATTGCGCCGCGGCAAGATAACAACGCGAAGCTCAAGGCCGTATTTTTTTGCGAACTCGTAGTCGCGCTCATCATGCGCAGGCACGGACATGATTGCGCCCGTGCCGTAATCGGCCAGGATGTAGTTGGCTACCCAGATGGGCAGGCGTTCGCCATTGAATGGATTGATGGCATAGTGTCCAGTGAAAACGCCGTGTTTCTCAATCTCGCCGATGTCGCCGGATTCGCGCGCTTTCTTCTGCTGGTCTAAGAGCGCACTGACCTCTTCGGCCAGCCTGATGTCTGAAGCGGCAAACTCCTTTACCAGCGAATGCTCAGGAGCAAGCTGGACGCTGGTTGCTCCGAAAATCGTGTCGATACGCGTAGTGAAAACGGTGATCTTGCTGGCGATTGTTTTCGCATCTGCGCTGGCAGGCAATACGGCCGTGCCTTTGTTGCGCTCCGATCGCTCATCTTCGGGCGCTAAAGACGTGTCTTCGACTGCGAACTCAACCTCGGCGCCTTCGCTGCGGCCGATCCAGTTGCGTTGCATGGTGCGGACTTTTTCCGGCCAGCCGTCGAGCTTCTGGAGATCATCCACTAATTCCTGGGCGTAATCCGTGATGCGCAGAAACCACTGTTCCAGGTCGCGTTGTTCGACGATAGTGTCTTCGTGCCGCCAGCATCGTCCATTGATGACCTGCTCGTTGGCAAGCACGGTGGCGCATTCCGGACACCAGTTCACCTTGCTTTTTTTACGGTAGGCAAGGCCACGCTCAAACATGCGGATGAAAAACCACTGGTTCCAGCGATAGTAGTCGGGCAGGCAGGTGGTGACTTCGTTGCGCCAGTCATAGCTGAAACCGATGCGCTGCATCTGCCGCTTCATGGCGGCAATATTCGATAGTGTCCACTCGCGCGGGGGCGTGTTGTTTTTAATCGCCGCATTTTCAGCAGGCAAGCCAAAAGCATCCCAGCCCATAGGGTGCAGGACATTATGCCCCTGCATCCACATATAGCGGGCAAGAGCGTCGCCGATGGAATAATTGCGCACGTGGCCCATGTGCAGTTGGCCGGAGGGATAGGGCAGCATCTCCAGCACGTAATACTTGGATTTGCCGCTGGATGCAGGCTCGGCGGCGTAGAGATCGGGCTGCGCGGCCCAGCGTTCCTGCCAGCGCGGTTCAATCTCGGCGGGATTGTAGAATGCGCCTGTCGCTGCAGTTGCAGCGGTTGTATCTGGCTTGCTTGACGACATGCTATTTATTTTACCGATATATCGCGTGCGGCTAACGATCGAAGCACGGCCACGTTTCGCTGGTCGTCTTCCGGCTCGTCTAAAGGCGTTTCTGCGATAAAGGCACAGTGGGCAAACCGCTCATCCTGTAAAAGGCGGTGAAAAGCCTCAGGGCCAATCATGCCTTCTCCGATGTGCTCATGCCGGTCAAGCTTTTCCGCGTGCGGCTTTAGCGTCATTTGTATGCCAGACTCGCACATTCCTGAGGCCAATGGTCGCATCGATCTGCCGCGCGGTTTCTTCATAGCCCCCTGGGGTGACAATATCGTATCCGGAAACGTGAGTATGGCACGTGTCGAGGCATGCTCCTGCAGGGGTGACATCACGAAGGCGATGGATCAGTTCGGCAACCTGTTCAAAGCTGCCACCAAGGGAAAATTCAGCTCCTGCAGTGTTTTCAATCAGGATCTGGAAATTATTGGCTTGCCAATCCAGACCCCGCAGCGATTTTTCGATCGATTCAGCCGCCAGGCGCAGCCCCTCTTCGCGGGTCAGTCCACGCCAGGAACCCGGGTGCAGCACCAGGTATTCGGCTCCAAGGGCCAGAGCTCGTTCGACTTCGCCATGAAAGGCAGCAATGGATTTAGTCCGGACCTCTTCTGACCGACTACAAAGGTTGACCAGATAGCTGGTGTGGATGACCAGTGGCGAGCAGTCGTACTTCTGGCGTAATTCATGCATGCGTTCGCAATGGACAGATTCGATGCGCGAGGCCCGCCACATGCGCGGGCTTGAAGAAAATATCTGAAACGTATTCGCTCCGATTTCCCTGGCGCGCTCGGCTGCCATATAGACCCCACCTGAGGTGGAAAGGTGTATACCAATGCGTGTGGTTCCCATCTTTATCAGAGTGTAAAGCGAGCAGTAGACTATACAGCTATACAGGAGTATGGTCGGACTGAAGACCTCTTATATGCGCAAGATCATTACCGCCGACAGGCTATTAACGCCCGAAAAGACAATTCTCTGCCCTGTGGTCGTCGTAGAAGATGGCATTATCACAAGCATCACACCGCAAGCTGAAAGCTCTGCGCCTGAAGGCGAACGGCATGATTTTTCGGGAGCAACGCTGGCTCCGGCTTATTTTGATGTACACATCCACGGCAGCGCGGGCAGCGACGTGATGGAAGCTTCGGAAGGCGCGCTGAATACGATCGGCAGTTTTCTGGCTCGACACGGCGTCGGTTCCTATTTTGCAACTACCATTACTGCTCCGGTTGATGCGACGCTGAGGTCGCTGAATGGCCTGGCGAAAGTCATCGGCAAGGAGCTGAAAGGCGCTAAACCGCTAGGCATTCATATTGAAGGGCCGTTTATTTCACATGCAAAGAAGGGTGCGCATCCTGAGCGTGATCTGCAGCAGCCATCAGTGGAATTGTTCAACCGCATGTGGGAGGCGGCGGAAGGACAGATTCGGCTAATGACGATTGCGCCGGAGCTTCCCGGTGCGATTGACGTAATCGAGCGCGCCGCTTCGCTAGGAGTGCGCGTCAGTCTTGGACATAGTAATGCCGGGACCAGCGATGCGCTGCGTGGCGTACAGGCTGGTGCTACTTCCGCAACGCATACTTTTAACGCCATGCGCCGTTTTGACCATCGCGATCCAGGAATCCTGGGAGTCGTGCTTAACCAGGATGATCTGTTTGCGGAGATCATTTGCGATGGCCTGCATGTTCATCCAACGGTTGTGAGCATGTTCTGGAAGGAAAAGGGCGCGGACCGGGCGATTCTGATAACGGATGCAATGAGCGCGACAGGCATGCCTGATGGAAATTACAAATTAGGCGAACTCGATGTTCGTGTGAAGGACGGCAAGTGCATTATCGGTGAAGAGACGCTCGCTGGCAGCACATTAACGCTTGATCGAGGGGTGCAGAATTTTGCTGAGTTCGCTGGTGTTCATTTAGGAACAGCAGTCATGCTTGCCAGCCGGAATCCTGCTTGCATGGCGGGATTGGACTCACAGATTGGTCTGCTTGAGGCTGGACGATCTGCTGATATCGCAGTTCTTTCGTCGAAAGGCGAGGTGATGGAGACGATTCTTCGCGGAGAGCGGATGATTGCTGCTTAGGGTGCATCTGGAGGAATCCCCACGTTAGTTCCACGAACGTGGGGAACCAATGAAGGCAAGCTAGGCAACGCGGTGCCTTGCACGCCACAATGCACCGATCACGGGATCGACGGCCTCCGGCAGTACTTTCACAATGGGAAAACTACTGTGAATTGTCTCGATCATGTTTTCGCGTACGAAGCTGACGCTTTTGAGAATCCCTCCAACATACGCGACGCCCGGCACGGGAGCATCCGGTTCAAGAGCGCGCAGACGCCGGACAGCGTGGGCAGCACATTCGCCGAGGATGCGTCCGCCAAGCTGCAGGACCTCGAGCGCTACCGCATCGCCCGCTTCGGCGCATTCCACAACGACAGGGGCGAGCTGTGAGAAATCAGGCGGCGGCGTATCCGTGGCGATATTGACTACGTCGCCGATGGTGGGGGCGGACCAGAACTGCATCACCAGGTCGAGGATCATGGTCGGTTGCTGGAAATCATGTGCGCGGCAGGCGGCTTTCAGCGCTTCAAGGCCAATCCAGTAGCCAGAGCCTTCATCGCCAAGGATGGGGCCCCATCCGCCGACGTTAAAAGTTTCGCCCAAGCTGGTGCGGCCAAGAATGTTTGAGCCAGTTCCGCCGATGACCAGCACGCCGGCTTGTCCCGGAAATGCGGCATCAAGCGCCGTAGCTTCATCGCCGCATACAAGAATCTCGCCGCCAGCATAACGGGAGATAATCTGCTGCATCCACTCGCCGGTTTGTGGAAGTCGAACGCCCGCCGTTCCCACGCACGAGACGGCAACCTGCTTCAGGTCAACGCCGCTTTGGTGCGAGATGTCAGCGAGCAGCGCTCGCATGTTGGCTTCCGCCTGTTCGGCAGAGACGCGGAGCGGCTTGATGCTTCCGTTTTGTGCGCGGGCAAGGATCTGAGTTTCGTCGGCGAGGGCGCAGTCGGTTTTCGTGCCGCCTGCGTCGAATCCTAAATAAAAGGCCATCGTGCTCTTTTCTCTTGAATTGGCATTATTGAAGGGCTGCGTCCGTCAACGCGCTTGAAAGGATGTTGAGGCTGCCATCCGTAGGGGGAGCTTGCAGTTTCAGAATCTTCGCGATAAAGGGATAGACATTTACATTTTCAAATGGTTTCAGTGTTACTCCGGAGCGGATATCCGGGCCGACGGCATAGAAAATGGCCTTCATTTCCGGTACATCCCGCGGGTCGTAGCCATGGACCCCCATGTTTGGCGGATGGTCCTGCTCTCCGGCAGCAGGGCCGTGTGCGCGGATTGCATAGGGGCCTTTGGCGACGATAATCGGATCGCCAGCGCGGGGATTATCGTCATAGTGTAGCCATGCCGGCATTTTCGCGCGGCGATAAACGAAGAACGTACCGTCAGCGGCTTTCAATTTCTGATACGCGCTGTCAGCGTCTGCTTCAGAACCGGCATAAAGCAGGGATCCGACCGTCGTTAAGCGTGAAAGATCGGCGTACTGATCGAGATTGATCCAGGAGCCTTCACGGCGTGCCATGCCATGATCGCTTACGATGATCAGATCAATAGGCATATGCAGAGCATCGAGCCCGGCATGAAGTTTTCCAATCAGTGTATCGACGCGTTTCACTGCATCCGCAACCTGCGTGCTATCGGGGCCGAATTCGTGACCGGCGTGGTCTACGTTTGAGTAGTACAACGTGATGAAGTGCGGCCGCTTGTCTTCCGGAAGCTTGAGCCATGCCAGCACCTGATCAACACGCCTGTCGTCGGGAAATTTATCGTCGAAGTGCAGATAATAGCTGGGGCGCATGTCCTTAATAGCAGCTTCCGACCCCGGCCAGAAAAAACATGCTGAGCGCATTCCCTGCTGCTCGGCGAGAACCCATAACGGCGTCCCTCCGTACCAGGAGCCGTCGCTGTTAGTTTTCGGGTCGTTGTAGGCATATCGCTCCTGACGCTGCTGATCGTAAAAGCTCATGGCGACGATGCCGTGGTGTTCAGGGTAAAGTCCGGTGACGAGGGTGTAGTGGTTTGGGAATGTCAGTGAAGGATAGGAGGGAACCATTCCCCCGGGGGCGCTGGATCCATGTTTCGCCAGCTCCAGAAGATGTGTAGCGTTGTATTTTTTTGCGTAGTCGTAGCGGAATCCGTCGAGCGAAACCATCACGACGTAGTGCTTTTGTTCCTGGATGAGAGCATTCGGGCCGTTGTCGACAGTAATGACAGGCGCAATCTGCTGCCCACCGGCAGCAATCGATAGCAAAGCACAGAAAAGGAGCAGCAAAAGGCGCTTCATAAGCTGGACATACTTCAATAAGACTAATGGATTGCGTAGCCTGATATCATCCCAATTACCAAATTTAAGGCTGTATAAAGCGCTATCTGAGGGGAGGCGCATCTTAATCCATGCCTCGAAACCGTATCGCTCTTTTGGGAGTATTAGCCATGGCTGTCACATCGTTTGTCGGCATAGCACAAACCGCAAAATTGAAAGTTCCCGAAATCAACTACGAAACTTATACGCTGCCGAATGGCCTGCAGGTGATCCTGTCAGAAGACCACCGGCTGCCAATTGTCGGCGTCGACCTGTGGTATCACGTCGGTCCGGTGAAGGAGCGCGCAGGGCGTACAGGGTTTGCTCATCTTTTTGAACACATGATGTTTGAAGGCTCGAAGCATGTTGGTGAAAAAGCGCACTTCAAATATCTGGAAGCCGCGGGGGCTTCAGACATCAACGGAACAACGTCATTCGACCGGACAAATTACTTCGAGACGCTGCCATCAAATCAGCTCGAACTCGCGCTTTGGTTGGAGAGCGACCGCATGGGCTTCCTGCTTGACACTCTGGACCGCGAGAAGCTGACCAACCAGCGTGATGTGGTGCGAAACGAACGCCGCCAGAGTATTGAAAACCGGCCTTATGGGCTTGTAGATGAGGCATTGGTCAATGAGCTTTTCCCGAAGGAGCATCCTTATCATGCAGACGTTATTGGCTCGCATGCGGATGTGGAAGCTGCGCGGCTGGAAGATGTGCGGGAGTTCTTCAAGCAGTACTATGCGCCAAATAACGCCACGATCGCCATTGCCGGAGACATTGACAAGGCTAAGGCGAAGGCGCTTATCGAAAAATATTTTGCCCCGATTCCAAAGGGGCCGGATGTTCCCAAAGTAGACATTGATACGCCATCGATCACGGCGGAAAAGCGCATCACTGTAACCGATACCGTGCAGTTACCCAAGGTGTTGTTCGGATGGCTGACGCCTTCCGCATTCGCTCCGGGTGACGCTGAGGCGGATTTTGCGGCCTATGTTCTGGGCGGTGGAAAGACCAGCAGGCTCTATCGCAAGCTGGTGTATGAGCAGCAGATTGCGCAGGCCGTCAGTTGCTACAACGAGTCGCAGGCGCTGAAGTCGTGGACGACGTGCGAACTTGTTGCCCGTCCCGGCGTGACGGCGGAGCAACTGGAGAAGGCAGCCGACGACGTCATCGAGGACTTTCTGCAGAACGGTCCGACACAGGCGGAAATCGATCGCGCCCGCAATGTAACTCAGTCTGGCAAAATACGGGGATTGCAACGCGTAGGCGGCTTTGGAGGAGTCGCCGATACGCTCAATTACTACAACCAGTACACGGGCGATCCGGGCTATCTTCCGAAAGACCTTGCACGATACGACGCGCTGACCACGGACAGCGTGAAGAAGTTCGCGCAGGCCAATCTTGGCCAGAACCAGCGTGTGACTGTCTACGGCATTCCCGGCAAAAAAGTGGTGGATGATGTTCCGCGAAGTTCTGACGATACGGATGCCGATGTAAAGATCAATCCGGAGTATTCGACAGAGTTTGAGCAGGCGCAGGCATGGCGCAAAACTTCTCCGCAGCCGGGACCGCAACCGGAGCTTGCGTTGCCTGAGCCTCATGTCTTTACCCTGGCCAACGGACTCAAGGTCTATCTCGTCGAATCGCATCATCTCCCGGTATTCAGCGCTTCACTGGTAACACTTGGCGGTAGCGAGGGCGATTCAACGAAGAAGCCCGGAGTTGCTGGATTTACCGCTGCCATGCTGACGGAGGGCACAGCCAATCGCAGCGCCACCAGGATTGCCGAAGACGCAGACCAGATCGGCGCCAGCCTCAACAAGAACGCCACCAATGACATTGCTTATGTGCAGGTGAGCGCGTTGAGCAACGTCGCTGACCCTGCACTGGATCTCCTTTCCGATGTTGGCCTGCATCCCGCTTTCAGCGACAAGGAGATCGATCGCGTTCGCAAACAGCGCCTCACCACGCTCCTGCAGATGAAAGACCAGCCAGTGCAGATTGCGTTTTCTGTGGCAAACCGGGCAATCTTTGGCGGCGACAGTCCTTACGGATATCGCAGCATCGGGACTGAATCCTCTCTTAAGGCCATCACACGTGATGATCTTTCCTCATTCTGGCAGGCGCATTATGCGCCAGCGGATTCCGCGCTGGTCTTTGCCGGCGATCTGACGGAAAAGCAGGCGCGTGATCTGGCGGAAAAATATTTCGGGTCATGGTCGACGAAGGCAAGTGCATCGCAGCCGCCGGCGACGCCATCGCAGCCAACGCATCGTGTGATCATGGTCGACCGCCCTGGCGCGCCGCAGACAGCCATCTGGGCTGCCGGAGTTGGCGCTCCACGCTCCACGCCAGACTATGCGCCGTTGAACGTGGTGAACACCATGCTGGGCGGATTGTTTTCGAGTCGCATCAATATGAATCTGCGCGAACAGCATGGATATACCTACGGCGCTTTCAGCATGTTCCAGTTTTTCCGCGGAAGCGGCCCATTCTTTGCGGGGGCTTCTGTGCGCACCGACGTGACGGGTCCAGCAACGCATGAGTTGTTTGCTGAACTTGATCGCATCCGCACCAGCCCGCTTTCACCTGATGAGCTGAAGATGTCGAAGGACTTTCTCACCCGCTCACTTCCCGGCGACTTTGAAACGGTGGAAGAAACGTCAGGCAAGATGGCGGATATCTTCACGTATCGGCTTCCGCTCGATTATTACCGTATGTATCCAGCCAAGATTAATGCTGTCACCTCCGAGCAGGCAGCCAGCGCGGCGCTCAAATATATCCATCCGGAAAACATGGTCTTTGTGGCAGTTGGGGACAAGGCCAAAATCGTGCCTGAGATTGAAAAGCTGAATCTTGGCCCCGTGGAGGAATGGAATACGGACATAGAACCAGTCAGGAAATAAGCGGGTGTCCAGTTGACAATCGAAGGAAGGAGAAATGAAGGTCCTTCCTTCAATTGCGCTCTGGTCGGGATGACAATTTCTTGCTGTTGAGAGGTGGCTGCCAGAACTATCGGAACAAAGTCGTAGCGCAAGCGGCCACTCCGGCCAAGCCGAAGACCATCCCTGCGTACCAGAAGATCCGCTGACGCGTAAGGAGCGTGATCGAGGTAATCACCAGCCCGATTTCGAGCAGCGCTTCGCCTAAATCGAAGCGGTTGGCTTTTCGCTCGGCGCGGTGCACTTCGGCCTCGTATTCCTGTGCTTTCTCCTGTTCTTCTTTGAGGTCTTCGCCCCATTTATCGGCATGATCTTTATAGCTTGCCAGGAGCTTCTGCGCGCCTTCGTCGTGGACAGCCAGCGTGGAAAGCAAATCCGACGTCAACTGCGTTTCATTCAGACGGATTTTCTTTGCCTGATATTCATTCCACTGATCGCTTGCCCTGGACTGTGCGAGGACCGCTTCAGTATGTGTGCGGTGCCCTAACACGGTGCAAATGGCCACGAGCACCGCAAGCAGACTCATGGTAAAAGTGACAGGACGCAGGCTGGGGTGTTTCTCAGCCTCTTCATGTTGCTCGTGGAGTTCGCGTACTTCGTCCGGTTCCATTGATCTCCTTCATAGATATGAAAGCACGTGGCAGAGAAATTTTCATTCAGGATCGGAAGTGCGAATCCACAATCCTCAGGCGTTGAAGCGAAAACCACTTGCATGACTCACGGTCACGCAGAAAATTGCCGCTGTCTACTTGTCATAGAGTTTTGCCGCGGTATCGTGCAGGTAAGCGTGTGCGAAAGCAATCGCCTGCTGCTCTGTAATTTCCTGGTTGAGGACCATCTCGGTGAGGGCGGATGCAAGAGCGGTCCGCGCGGAGCGCACGGCTATCCAGTAGCTTTCCTCAGCTCCTACTGCGTCGTTAAACGGGAATGCGTCGGAGCCGAAGACGACCTTGTTTGGAAAAAGGAGCAGCCAGTGTCTCAGGACGTTCTTGAAATCAGCAGGGTAGAGATAAAGCCCCATTAGCGATGAGTCAAGATAGACATTTCTGCGTGCGGTGAGCCAGATGGCCTGCTCCTGAAACGGATAGCCTCCATGCAGAAGTACGAAAGTTGTTTTCTCATAGCGTGCATCGCGAAGTACATTTTCGAGGGCGAGAGCTGTCCCGGTCGAAACGCTGTAGTAGTCGCCGATTCCGACGGCGGTGTGAATCTGCACCGGCAATTGCAGACGTCCGGCCTCGCTGATCAGGTAGCGAAAGAGATAGTCCTGAAAATTTTTGTACTCGAAGTTTGTCGGTGTTCCGCCGCTACGGTATTTTGTGTAAACAGCCTCGGCTACCTGCTTCGGAGGGTCATCGAAGTGCAATGAGCGGAAGTATGCGATCTCAAACTTAATGCCGACTCCGCCGTGTTGCTTGTTGTCTTCAACTAGACGGGTGACAAATTTCAGATAGTCATCAAAGTTTGCTGGGAGTTCTTGCCGGCCTTCCTGAGTAAGCTCATGTTTCAGCTTCTTTTCCTGGAGAGGGACGTAGACGGCTTCATCTCCATTGCGGGCGATGATGGCGCGGTTATCAAAAGGGAAGAGAACGGAGTCGACAAAGAAGACCCAGCGGAAGCGTCTTGGCGATAGATATGGTCCGAGCTCGACGCGGTTCGCGACCGCCTGCTCAATGTTGAGCTTATCGAGAATTGTGTCGAAGTATTGGTAGCCCTGCTGTTGTTTTCGCAGGTCAGCTTTTTTCTTTATGAGCCACTGAAGATGTTCTGGAGAGTTGTCGTCGTACGGGTATGCAAAGAGTGCTTTCGATGCGGCGATCAGCTCGGGATTGTTTGCACGGAAGCGAAGAGGAATATCTTCAGTTGGCGGAGCAACCATTGCGTCAACATTCGGATCGTCGACGAAACCAGGATGTCCGTGATTATCGAAGATGGGGATGGCATTGATGGAGGACAGGAGGCGGTCGTAGGTTTGTTGATACGCGGCAGAGGATGTGGGTACAGCCTGGGGAAGCTGCTGAGCTGAGAGTGCGCCTGTGATGAAGACCAGAAATGCGCAACTGATTGTCCGGATGTGGTTCAGTTTACACCGCCAATTACCCTGGTACGCGAAAATCGTGCGTGCCGGGGAACGTCGATAAGGTCGCAAAGAACGCCAGGACGCCGCCAAGACCAATGCCTCTGCTGAGGTTCGCAGAGAAGGATTCTTCACCACTAGCTCTTCACTTCTTCAGGAATCGGAGTGACGGGAACCTCGAGCGCGGAGACGAAGCGAGGGAAAAACTCAAACGCGGCAGCGACAGCAGTCAGTTCAATGATTTCCTTATCAGTGAAATGCCCTTTCACGGCTGCGTAAGCAGCATCGTCAATTGCGTGCGTTGAGATGTGCAGGTTGTCGGCGTAGCGGAAGCCAGCTTTTTCTTTTTCGGTAAATGGGCCAGCTTCGTAGCTATCGACTGCATCGACTTGTTGTGTTGAAGCTCCGCGCAACGCCGCCAGATAGCGATGTGACGAAATGCAGTATTCGCAGGTATTGAGCGAAGCGACGCGCGTAGCGACGAGCTCCTTATACCAGGCCGGGAGTTCGCCATCGGACATGAGCGGCTTGAGCAGCGAGGCGAAGCCGAGTGCCAGCGCCGGCACATGCGCGACGGTCTTGAACATATACGGAACGACGCCGCGCTCTTCGTAAACCTTGTCGTAGAGCGCTGCGATTTCGCCCTCGACCTGATCGCGTTCGAGCATGGGGATGCGGCCTTGCTTACTGGGTGTAGTCATCAGAATGAAGCCCCTTTTCACAAAATTACACTGCCAACGGCCGGATAAGTCCGTATGTTAATGAATTGTTTCGGCAAATCGAAGTGCAAAGTTCAGAATTAGATTGTTTTGCTAAATATTGGGGAAATACGCGGATTAAATTACTTGCAAATTGCAAGTAAATATTGATAGCGTTGCAGCGTGCCAGGGAATCAAAAGTCAAAACATAGATCAGGCTGTCCGGTAAATATCTCGCTGGAAGTTTTTGGCGACCGGTGGTCGCTGCTGATTGTTCGCGATCTGATGGTGCGCGGCTTTCGGCAATTCAAGCAATTTCTGGAAGCAGGTGAGGGGATTGCCACGAATGTTCTGGCGGACAGGCTGAAGAACCTGGAGGCTGCCGGAGTCATTCATATCGAGACAGAAGAGACGGACGGCCGCAAGCTGAATTACCGGCTTACGGAAAAAGGAATCGATCTTGCGCCGGTGCTTCTGGAGCTGCTTGTGTGGGGCGCGCGACATGAGCAGGTAGGGGTGCCATGCGGGTTGATTGCGAAGATGGCAAAAGACCGCGAAGCCCTTCTTAAGGAAGTGCGACGGCGGTGGGAGACGCGAGACACAACCCCGTTGTTCCCCTGGTTCTATAGCAATGATGTCAAAAAAAGAAAAGGAGACTCCGATGCAGCTTAAATCAGTTGGTGCGATCCTCGCGCAGATTGTTATGCTGACCGGGCCGTGGGCGGCAGCGAGCGCTCAAGCGGCATATCCTGAAATGGCTCATCTTGACCAGTACCTGATCGCGGACCGAAATGTTGAAATAGCTTTGGCGAGAAGTGCCGCCCCAAAGTCCATCTCCGACCACGCCGGAGTGCTGGTCCTGGGACGGCAAGGTTACGAAACCGCAGTCAAGGGTTCAAATGGTTTTGTATGTATGGTGGACCGGTCGTGGACCATAGGCATCAACGAGCCGGGCTTTTGGAACCCTAAAGTGCGCTCTCCGATCTGCTTTAACGCTCCAGCCGCTCGGTCATATCTTCCAATCCTGACCCTGAAAACGCGGTTGATACTGGCGGGTACGCCGAAGGCCCAGATGTTCGATGCTGTTCAGACGGCATTCGACAATAAGACGCTGCCCGCGCTGGAAACTGGCGCGATGTGTTACATGATGTCGAGGCAAGGCCACCTGAATGACCAGGCTGGACACTGGCATCCTCACGTGATGTTTTTAGTCCCGTTGACGGATGCTGAAGCCTGGGGTGCAGGGTCTCCGAATTCGCCGATTTTTGCATCCGAGGATAAGCCGGATCGCTTGACGATATTTATGGTTCCTGTCGCCAAATGGTCAGATGGCACTGTTGATTCGATGACTGCAGATTGAGATGATATCTGCATCTGCGCGAGAGGTGCTTCGGGGTCCTGTTTTAGGCCGATTGTGGTTGCATGACAGACGGACCAGCCTCCCTCATTTCTGCGCAGCAAGATCAAGGGGTTCTTCTTACAACTTTTACAAGGAGTAGGCATGAGCAGAGTACGAGTATTGGTTGGGACCAGGAAAGGCGCATTTGTCTTAGAGTCCGATGGCAAGCGTAATCAGTGGGAGGTCAGCGGTCCTTTCTTTACCGGGTGGGAGGTGTACCACATGAAAGGTTCGCCTGCCGATCCTGACCGCATCTATGCTTCACAGACGAGCTCATGGTCAGGACAGGTGATCCAGCGCTCCGGCGACGGTGGAAAAACCTGGGAAACGCCTGGAGGCGGTGTTACCGAATCACCGCAAGGTTTTCCGGTTGGAGAAAGTAACAAGTTCGTCTACGACACATCTCCGGAGACAGGAAAGTCCCTCACTACGCATCAGTGGTATGACGGCACGCAACATCCGTGGGAGTTCAAGCGGGTGTGGCATCTGGAGCCGTCTCTCACGGATCCGGACACCGTCTACGCCGGTGTGGAAGATGCCGCGTTATTCCGCTCCACGGACGGCGCGCACTCCTGGAAGGAGCTCTCCGGTCTGCGCGGGAACGGAACCGGACCTAAGTGGCAACCCGGCGCGGGCGGAATGTGCCTGCACACGATCATTCTTGATCCAAGCAATCCTAAGCGAATCTTCATTGCGATCTCGGCTGCGGGCGCGTTCCGCACCGATGACGGAGGCGAGACGTGGCAGCCCATCAATCAAGGACTGCGTTCGCAATTCATCCCCGATCCCAACGCAGAAATTGGTCATTGTGTGCATCACATCGCTATGAATCCCTCTCGCCCTGGAGTCCTGTTTATGCAGAAGCACTGGGACGTGATGCGCAGCGACAATGCGGGCGATTCCTGGCAGGAAGTCAGCGGAAACCTGCCGACAGACTTTGGATTTGTCATTGATGTTCACGCGCATGAGCCGGAGACGATCTACGTGGTCCCTATCAAGAGCGATTCGGAGCATTTCCCGCTAGATGGGCAGCTTCGCGTTTATCGCAGCCGGACAGGCGGCAACGAATGGGAGGCGTTGACCAAAGGTCTTCCGCAGAAAGACTGTTATGTGAATGTTCTGCGCGATGCCATGGCAGTGGATACGCTGGATAAGTGCGGCATTTATTTCGGCACGACAGGTGGACAGGTCTATGCATCGTCTGATGCTGGAGATTCGTGGTTCCCGATTGTGAGCCATCTTCCTGCAGTGCTTTCCGTTGAGGTGCAGACGCTGTCATGATCCGTGTCCAGTTGCCTCAGCATCTGCGTACGCTGGCGCAAATCAAGGGTGAGGTAGAACTCAATGTCGAAGGCGAGGTTACGCAGCGTTCGGTGCTGAATGCGCTTGAAACGAGGTATCCGGCACTGTGCGGGACAATCCGTGATCATGTCACGCAGCAGCGACGGCCTTTCCTGCGGTTCTTTGCCTGCCAGGAAGATCTCTCTCACGAGTCTCCGGATGCGCTGCTGCCTGAGGCGGTGGCAAGTGGCGTAGAGCCTTTCCTGATCATCGGCGCTATTGCGGGAGGGTAGCTGTTCGTAGAAGCTTTTGCGGGTCTGGAAGATTGTGTTCTCAACCTTTCGATGGAGACGGATCACCACCTGAATCTGCTATATTCAGCGCGTGTCCCATTGCAGCCAAATGAATTCGTTGTATTCAGGGGGGCGTGTGCCCCAACCCATCGTGCGAAAGCGGCGCACGTTGGGAGCTCCGGTATTCGCGGCCTTTTCGTGTTTTCTTTTCTCCGGATTACTTTACGGTCAGGCTCCCCCTTCTCCACAGGCGCCGATGGGCGGCGGCAACAGCACGGGCGGAGTGCACGCGCCGGTGCATGATGCGCAGAACCGTCCGATTACGGCAGGCGGTTTTGTCGACAGCGGGCCGGTGGTCTTTCAGGATGTGACGAAGGAATCCGGTCTGGCGAGCTGGCATCACACAATGGGTTCTCCGGAAAAGCAGTTCATCATTGAGACGAACGGCTCTGGTGTTGGCCTGATTGATTATGACAATGATGGATGGCTCGATATTTATCTGGTGAATGGCTCGACGTACGACGCGATGCAGGGGAAGGCCACTCCGCCGCACGCAGCACTTTTTCATAACAACCATGACGGAACGTTTACAAACGTGGCTGAGAAAGCCGGCGTTACAAATGACCGCTGGGGTTTTGGCGTAACCATTGGTGATTTTGACAACGATGGCTGGCCTGACATATTCATATCCAACTTCGGTAAAAACCGGCTTTATCACAACAATCACGATGGCACATTTACTGATGTAGCGGAAAAAGCTGGAGTGACCCTGGGCAACTGGTCTACGGGCGCTACTTTCGGCGATTATGACGGCGACGGACGGCTTGACCTTTTTGTGCCGGGTTACGTGCATTACGACATAAACAATCCGCCGGTGCCGGGATCAAAAGCGGTTTCTTACAGTTTTTGTCAGTTCCGGGGAGTCGGCGTGATGTGTGGGCCGCGCGGACTTCCGGGAGAGCATGATCATCTGTTCCACAATAATGGCGATGGCACATTTACTGACGTAAGCGAGAAAGCTGGGGTAAGCGATCCCAATGGCTACTACGGGTTCACCAGCATCTTTGCTGATGTGAACAATGATGGCAAGGTTGATTTGATTGTCGGCAATGACTCAACTCCGAACTATCTATACATCAATAAAGGCGACGGCACTTTTGAAGATGACAGCTATGCTTCAGGCTTTGCGCTAAATCAGGATGGGCGCGAGATTGCGGCGATGGGCATCGGGGTGGGTGATTATCAGAACAATGGCCGTCTCGATCTTCTTGCGACTGACTTCTCTGATGATTACAAGGTGCTCTACCACAATGATGGTGACGGGAACTTTACCGATATCAGTTATCACGCTGGAATTGCTCAGGACACCATCTCGTTTCTTGGTTGGGGCGTGGGTTTTCTCGACTACGACAATGATGGCTGGCTCGATGCAATGATGGTGAATGGCCATGTGTATCCGCAGGTGGACAAACAAGATTGGGGAACGACGTTTGCTGAGCGGCCACTGCTTTATCACAACCTGAAGGGGCAGAAGTTTGAACTGGTGCCGCCGGTGAGAGGAACCGGGCTTGCTGATGTTGTTCCGGGGCGCGGTGCGGCATTTGGCGATTTGTTTAACGATGGCAAATTTGACGTCGTTATCAATGTGATGGACGGTCCTCCTGTGCTTTTGCGCAATGTAAACGCAGATACGCATCATTGGATCACTTTCAAGCTGATCGGAGGCCCGAAGAGTCCTCGCGATGCGGTAGGAGCCGCGGTTTATCTCACGGCAAATGGCACGCGCCAGCGTCAGGATGTGCTGAGTGGCGGTAGCTATCTTTCGTCAAATGATCAGCGGCCTCACTTCGGCCTTGGTGATGCCACCAAGGTGGACCAGGTCGAAATCCATTGGCCAAGCGGGGCTGTCGAGAAGCTTACCCCTCCGAACGTTGACCGCATCTACACCGTGCAGGAAGGCAAAGGTATTGTTGGCGAACTCTGCACGGCATGCGAAAAATCTAACAAAGTGGCAAATACAAAAAGATGAAGCGGCTGTCCGGTTTCTTGGCCCTTGTCTTGTTTTTGCCATACCTCGGATATGCGCAGGCCGCAAATCCTAATCTTGTTCCTGGTAATTTTATCGAAGTAACGGATTCGGTCGGCGTGCATTTTCTGCATCAGGCGCCCCACACTTCGAAAAAGTACCTGATCGAGACTATGGGATCGGGTGTCGCTCTTTTTGACTATGACAATGACGGGCGCCTCGATCTTTTTCTTGTGAATGGCGCGCCTTTCAGCGATCCAACGCCTAAAGGCACAATTCCGCAAAAGACAGGGCCAGAATACTGGAATCGTCTCTACCACCAAAAGGCTGACGGCACTTTCGAAGATGTGACGGAAAAAGCCGGTCTTCAGGGTGTTGGTTATGGGATGGGCGTTGCTGTCGGAGATTACGACAATGACGGATACGAAGACCTTTATGTAACTGCGTATGGTGGAAATAAGCTCTATCACAATAACGGTAACGGGACTTTTACCGATGTAACTGCAAAAGCTGGAGTCGGTGGCAGCGGATGGTCAACCAGTGCGGCGTGGGTCGACCTTGATGGCGATGGGCTGCTTGATCTGGTGGTCCTTCGTTACATTCAGTGGGACTGGGATGATTTGTGGTGTGGCGAACATCGCGAGGGCTATCGCGGCTATTGCCATCCTGATGTTTTTCAGCCGATCTCGATGCTGGTTTATCACAACAACGGTGACGGCACTTTTACCGAGGAGGGGCATAAACTTGGCCTCGACAAACCCGCGAAGGCGCTAGGGATCGCGATTGCCGATTATGACCACGATGGGCATCCGGACATTTTTGTAGCCAACGACTCAATGGTGGAATATCTCTTCCATAACAAGGGCGACGGGACGTTTGAGGAAGTTGGGCTTGAGTCTGAGATTGCCGTGGATGGCGAAGGCCGCACTTATGCTGGAATGGGCGTCGATTTTTCGGATTACAACAATGATGGCCTGCCTGATCTGATCATTACCAATTTAGCGAACCAGAAGTATGCGCTATATCAGAACACCGGCGATGGCTCCTTTACTTATGCGAGCTACACCTCCGGCATTGGCGGTATGACACTGCTGCATTCCGGTTGGGGGATTCGTTTTCTTGACTATGACAACGATGGCTGGAAAGACCTGTTGATTGCGCAGGGCCACGATCTCGATACGATTGAAAAGTCATTTCCGCAACTCCACTATCGTGAGCCGATGCTGCTGGCGCGCAATGTTGACGGCAAGAAGTTTGTCGATGTTTCGCCGATCTCCGGCGATGTATTTACCAGGCGCTGGGTAGGGAGAGGCATGGCTGTTGGCGACATCAACAACGACGGGCTGCTCGACGTGGTTGTGACGGAGAATGGCGGCCCAGCACACATTCTTATCAATAAGACACAAACGAGCAATCACTGGCTTGGCCTGAAGCTGATTGGACATAAAAGCAACCGCGACGGTATTGGGGCAGTGGTGAAGATTACTACTGCGGCAGGTCCGCAGTGGGAAACAGTGACGACCAGCGTCGGCTATCTATCGTCGAGCGACCCGCGGGTACATTTCGGTCTCGGCAAAGATACAGCTGCGCAAAGTGTTGAAATCCGCTGGCCGAGCGGTATTGTGCAGACGCTCAAGGATGTGAAAGGCGATCGGTACGTTACTGTAGATGAGTCTGGGATAACAGAATCCGCGACGAAGAAATGACTGATGGTCTCGTCGATCTGATTAAATTTATTCTCCTCGGGGAGCGAAGAGTGAAGGCTCAATGGCTGAGGTTTTTCCCCAGCATTTTCTGGAGATCCAGTAGAAAACAGGACCACCGAGGGCAATCAGCAAACCGAGAAAAAGCGCAGGCATGTGCGCCATGCGCTCATTGCGGGCGACGTACATGACGTACAAAATAAGCAACGTTGGCGGAATGCCCAGCGTGCAGGCCATGAAGTTGTTTCCCGCGCGGAATGGACGCGGCAGATCGGGCTCTTTAAAACGCAGCACCGCCAGCGCAATGAATTCAAGAACGAGGCTGCTGCCATAGAGCATGAGATCAATCGAAATCAGCTCTTCGAATCGAAAGCCCAGCGCCGCAGCCCACGCGATTCCACAGACAATCACCGCAGCCCAGGGCACGCTGTGCCGGTTCTTCAGCGTAAGCCACGAGGGAAGCATCCCATCCTGCGCCAGAACCATCGGCAGGCGTGTGTAGGAAAGCACAAGTGCATTAAACATGCCGAGGCCGTTGAACGTCCCGCAGAGCACTATGGCGCCTGCAAGCAAGGGTCCTCCGAGAGTACGCGCCGCATCAGCCCATGATCCGGTAGAAAATTGATCGATAGAAATGCCGGCGAAGGCTAGTGCGGCAACCGGAAGCAGATAGGAGATGGCCACCACCGCCGTGCTGGCAAGCATGGCAAGCGGATAATTGCGACGCGGATTTTTTACCTCTTCCGCAATGGTGGAAGCGTTGTCCCACCCCATGTAATTCCACAGCGCGACGATGATGGCCGTGCTGATGCTGCCTCCTTTGAATGCTGTCGCATTACCGTGCCAGTGCGGGCCATGAAGAAATCCAAGCACTACAAGAACGGCGAAAGGCGCCAACAAAATGACGAACATCGCCACTGATCCTTCGCCTACAGCACGCGCTCCGCACAGATTCCAGAGGCAACAGGCCGTAACGAGGGCCAGCGCCCACATCATGCCGCGCGAGCCCGCAGTCCACGCCGGGAAAATCTTGCCCAGATAGAGCACAAAGAGTGTGGGATAGATGGCCATGTCAAAGATGCTGGCTGTGAGCGAAAGCCATGCCTCCTGATATCCCCAGAATGGCCCCATAGCGCGGCGCACCCAGATATAAAAGCCGCCCTCGGCAGGGATGGCGCTCGCGAGTTCGCCGAGCATCAGGGTTGTGGGAAAACTCCACAGAAAGGGAAAGATCAGCAGAATGATGAGAGCCTTGGCATATCCGGCGCCGCCAAGAATGTCTTCGATGCCGTAAGGTCCGCCCGACACCATGAAGTATGTCGCCGCAATAAGAGGAATAAGACCTATGCGGCGCACGCGGGACTTCGATTTCGGAAGTGTGGCTGCAACGGTGACTTCTGACGACACTATTACGCCAATGTAAAAGAAATTGTAGGAAAAATGAGCAGGAAAATTCAGGGACTTCGATTCCATGGCAATCGCCAAAAGTCCGTCTGAAACGTTTCGCGTATGCTGGCACTATTCAGACAGCATTTCTCCAGCATTGCGGGAAGGGAATAGGAACTGCGCACTGGAGACCAGATACAGTTCCTATATAATTCAAAAGTAGACGCCGGAGAGATGGCCGAGTGGCTGAAGGCGGCGGTTTGCTAAACCGTTATAGGGTCAAAAGCTCTATCGAGGGTTCGAATCCCTCTCTCTCCGCCATAACGCCGCCCGGCATTTAGGAAAGAACCGGGTTCGTTCCCAGTCCATTTGTCCTGTCGCTGAAGCCCAGCGCTTTCCCTTTAAGTCATTTCAGTGAACCATGTGCTTCTCGCAAAGCTCAGGCGAGCACTTGCCTTGGCTTGAGTGAAAGCAGATGCATTACGGGGATATCTTCATGAGCGCCGAAACTATCATCTTCATCTTCGGCTGCCTCCTTCTGTTGATTGCTCTCGTTGGCGGAGGCTTTGAAGCAAAAGAAGTCAAAATGCCTCTGGTGAGCAGCGGCAAACGACTGCTCTGTGCAGCCATGGGGTTTGTCTTCATAGCAATCGGGCTGTGGCTGGAATTCAACAGACACCCTGCAGACAAGGTGGAAGCTGAACAGAATCCTTCAACTGAAAGAAAAGCCACGGATGTCGCAGAACCTCAAACTCCGCCGCCCGGGCAAAGCGCGTCCTCAGCCGTGCAGGTGCGTATCCTCGACTACCTGGTGACCGGTCAAACCAAAGAGACTGTCCGGGTATTATTTGACGGAAAGACAGTTGCGCAATTCCACCTGGATGAGAACGAAGACTCGGAATATGCTGACGTCACCATTCCGCATGAGGGCCTGTACAACTACGAGATCGATGGCGACACTATTTATACGGACTCGAATGGCTCATTCGACTTTGCTGGGACAGGAAGCGGAGTCATCGAGTTGAAAAAATGCCGAGAACATTGAACTCATCGAAGGTCTGAGCAACAACGTGCTTACGTATAGCATGCGTGTTCAGCCAATGGCAGCATCGCTCGGGCCCAGGTGAGTCAATTCTGTGCCGGCATTCCTAATGGGTATCGATAAGCCCGCTTATTGGAGCTTTTGCATGACTGGCTGCGCTTGAACTACGCGCCTTCCTGGCGTTATCCCAGTTGCGCAAGGCATAGCCGATCTCAGGAGCAACCTCAGAAAAAGTTACTGGATTACCCGCACCGGAGAGGCGGGTAAGAGGTAAGTTATCTGCACGCAAATGATTGAACCGTAAATTGCGCAGCTTCGGCTGTTTCCTGACAACTTCGTATACAGGCGGAATCAGCTCGCTTTCGCCGGAGAGATAGACATCATATATTTCCTGCTTGCCTTCTACACTTGAATACAGATTGAGACTGTCGTTAAGCACCTGCTGGACATTTTGCAGAAACACATTCCAGTCTCCGGTATTAGTCACGTTGCGAGTAATCATCACGTCGCCGTGCCGGATGAAAGCAATCTGTGCACTTTTCTGCCGTATGTTGATGAATGCTGCGGGTCGATTGCGGTCATAAGACCGGGTATAGATTGTGGCAAGACCCTCCGCAGCCTTCATTGCGTCAAAAACAATTGCTCCAGCCATTCCAGGACCTTGCCGAGGCTTTACTTCTTTTCTTGAGGCAACGATTTGAACAGCGCCTTCAACCTCTCTCAACTCAATTGCCGTCCTGCGTAATTCTCTTCCTTCCATCTGCGCAGGATCCAGCGCTTCTATGAAGTCATAGTGAGTGGCGCCTTCTTTC
>DATAQW010000006.1:0-6132 GCA_036264445.1 Pseudacidobacterium sp. | reverse complement strand
CAATCTGGTTTGACTTACCGTATGCGCCAGTTGGGTCGTTTCCATCTCCGTATCCGATGTAAATGTGATTGCGAATCACAGCGATCGAATCCGGAGCGGTGTACTTACTGTTCACGCCTTTAGCAAAAACGCTGATGGAATAGCCCTTCTCTGCTTGAGGAGACTGGGCAAATGCTGGAATAGCAAGAGTGGGGAGCAGGATCGCCATGGAAAATGCGATACGCGGTTTCATGAGACCTCCAATGTAGTCGTGGGTTAAATGAACATGCAGAGGACCGACGGAGACAAACATCCGGTATAGATGCCGGTAATAGTTATAGCTGTGTTAATTTCGCAGGCTGTTCGCGCAATGACAGAACACAGGCTGGCGTGTGCAGAATGCCCGTCATTCAGACTAGCTGGCAATCCCGCTGATATACGCCTCAAGGTGTTTGATCGTTTCCTGTTGTTCAGAGATGACCCAATTTACCAGATCGCCAATAGAAACGATGCCGATCAGCTTGCCGCCTTCCACCACCGGCAAATGACGGATGCGCTTGTCAGTGACAATGCGCATACAGTCAGCCACCGTATGCTGCGGCGTGATGGTAATGGGATTTGCAGTCATGATGTCGGAGACAGGCGTATCTTTCGACGACCGGCCCTTGAGAATTATCTTGCGGGCGTAGTCACGTTCAGAGAAGATGCCGACAAGCCGTCCCTGCTCCACGACTGGAAGCGCGCCAACCTGCTTTTCTGCCATCATCTCTACCGCCTCATAGACAGAAGCAGCAGGCGCAATTGACCAGATATCTACGGGCTTGTTTTTAAGGACAATGCTGATAGTACTGCTCAGTTCTGCCATGAAACACCTCGGGGAGAGGATAATAGTCCGGCGGATTGACGGCGTCAATTATCAACTAAGTCAACTTTATCCCGATGCGAAAGCTGCCTCTTTGCTTTGCTCAGGATAACGATTCTATTTCCCGTCATTGCGGGGTAATGATTCCGCCTACTGGTGTTCTTCCAGGCAGTCTGCTTACGTCCGGACGGCATACACCCATCGCTTCCGCAATCATGTCAGTGTATTTAAGCCCGGCCCCGGTGTTGAAGATCACTACGCGATCGCTGGGCTTGAGAAATCCTGTCGCAATGAGATGATCGTAGGCAGCGGTAGCGGCTGCTCCTTCCGGCGAGAACAAAAGCCCTTCATGGCGCGACCAGTCGAGAAGTGAGGCGAGAATTTTCTCATCCGGCAGATCGACGACTGTCCCGCCAGACTGGCGAACAATATCGAGGATGATGTAATCGCCGTAGGGCTTGGGAACGCGCAGCCCTGCCGCGAAAGTTTTGGCATTCTCAAACATCTTCGAAGCTTCAGCGCCTTCTTTGAAGGCACGTGCGACGGGTGCGCATCCTGTGGCCTGAACGGCAATCATTCTGGGCCGCTTGCCGCTCACCCAGCCAAGCTGCTCCATCTCCTCAAAAGCCTTCCACATGCCGATGAGCCCAACCCCTCCGCCAGTGGGATAAAAGACCGCGTCAGGATAAGTCCAGCCAAGCTGCTCGACCAGTTCGTAGCCCATGGTCTTTTTCCCTTCAACGCGGAAAGGCTCTTTCAGCGTCGAGATATCAAACCAGCCTTCTTTTTCCTTACGTTCGTTCACGATGCGGGCGCAGTCGGAGATAAGGCCGTCTACAAGGGTCACATTGGCTCCGTAAGCCACGCCTTCGAGATAATTAGCAAAGGGAACATCTTTCGGCATGAAGATGTGAGCTTCGATTCCGGCGGCAGCGGCATAGGCAGCAAGAGCCCCGGCAGCATTTCCGGCTGAGGGCGCAGTTAATTTTTTCAATCCGTAATGCCGCGCCATGGATACGGCCATCGACATCCCGCGAGCCTTAAAAGTCCCAGTCGGGTTGGTGGCTTCTTCCTTAAGGTAAAGACTTCCATACCTGCGGCTTTGCAGCATCGGCGTCCAGCCCTCGCCCAGCGTGACCGGATCAACATCGGGCAGAACGCCAGAATAGCGCCACATGGATGGCCTCCCCCCAGCTTCGGGACAGACAGCCGTTTTCTTCAAGATATCCATGTCATAGCGGACATACAGTGCTCCGGCGCAGGCGGGGCAAACTGTCTGATAGGTATCTGCAGAAACATGCTGATGGCAGCGGGAGCATTCAAGGAAAGCGATAGAGGGCATTTTCGGGGTCTCAGAGCACAACGCTCAGGTCTCCTGGTTTCAGGCCCCTGCTGCGATGTTCTTTTGTTTCTTACATTTTAACCATGAAAAGACTAATACCTCCTCTCTGAGACCTGTACACTATCCCTGATGGCCGATTTTTCCGCCTTGAATACCCCAATAAAACTGATCGCAATTGATATTGACGGTACACTGCTGCCCTCCGCAGGAACCATCATCAGTGAGCGAAACAGGCGGGCTTTGCGTCTGGCTGAGAGTGCGGGTGTTGAAATCGTCATTGCAACGGGGCGAAGACAGGCTTACGCGGCTCCACTGATTGAGCCTGTAGGGCTAAAGCCTGAGACGGTCTTAATCACCTCGAATGGCACAGTCACGCGAACATTGGCAGGTGACCGAATGGAGCGGGCATTGCTGCCTATCGAAACGGCACGCGAGCTTTGTGGAGTGCTCCGCCAGTTCGGGGGAACGACGGTATTCACCTTCGACCGCGATGGGCAGGGCGAACTGGTGATCGAGTCGCTGGAGCAGGTCCAGGCGCGGATCGCACTCTGGGTGGAAGCGAACCGGCCCTGGATGGAAGAAATCCAACCGCTGGAGCGGGCGTTTGACGCAGGCGAGCCTCCCGTGCAAGGAATGGTCTGCGGAACAGTTGAGGAGATGAACCGCGCTGAAGACTGGCTTACCGCCAGCCCATACGCGAAACTGATCGAGATGCACCAGACGCAGTATCCAAAGCGAAATTTGAGCATTCTTGACATTCTGCCCCCAGGCTGTTCAAAAGGCGTGGCGCTGCGCAAGCTTGCAGAACGGCGAGGGTTGCGCCGGGACGAGATTATGGCCATCGGGGACAACTTCAATGATCTTGAGATGCTGGAGTATGCGGGGCATCCAGTCCTGATGGCAAATGCCTCGGCCGAGCTGCTTGAACTCGGCGAGCGCCGGGGCTGGCGGATTGCTCCAGCAAATGATCTGGATGGCGTAGCCGCCATAATTGAAGAGACTCTTTGTCATATGAGCGTGGTAGAGTGAGCGTCATGCGGTTGACCCAGCCCTTGCAGTCAGCAGCGTTATTGCTTGCCGGAGCAGCTTTTTCTCTATCTCCGGCTCTGCATGCTGCCGAGCATGTCACACTGAAGAACGGTTTTGATATGGTTTGCGATCACCGTGAGGCAGATGGTGACAGAATGCGGCTCTATCTTGACGCCGATAACTCGAATTTTGTCGATGTTGGCATAAACGAGATCGTGAACGTAGAGCATGTTGACCTTCCGCGCACCGCTGATCCTGCCCCTGCCGCAACGAACCCCAAACTAACCACTTCCGATACCCACGAACTCTTAGTCCGCGCAGGGTCAGAGCATGATCTCGACGTGGATCTGCTCGCCAGCATCGTAAAGGCTGAGAGCGGCGGCAATCCGCACGCCGTGAGCCGCGCTGGAGCGCAGGGGCTGATGCAATTGATGCCGAAGACAGCCGCAAACCTGGGTGTGAGCGACAGCTTCGCTCCTGACCAGAATGTGAACGGCGGCACAGCGTATCTGGATAAGTTACTTAAGAAATACCACGATAACCTGGCGCTCGCGCTGGCAGCCTACAATGCCGGTCCGGCAGCAGTCGAGCGGTGGCATGGAATTCCCCCATATCGCGAAACGCGGGCTTATGTGGCGCGAGTGGTTCACGAATTCAACCGTAGATATGCGGAACGGACAGCAGCGCAGAATCAGGTTGCAAGCATAAAGGCGTTTTCTGCGCATTAATTCCTGGCATGTGTTGAATCAATAATCGTCTGCATTCGCAAAAGGAAAACATTTGAAGAAGAACTGGATTCTCTGGTTGGTTGTGCTCGTCGCGCTTGTGGCGTTCGCGCTGTGGGCACGCCATCGCATCCATTTTCAGTGGGATGTTTTCCTTCAGCAGCTCAAGCTTGCCGACTGGACGCGCATCGGTGTCGGCATTGGCCTGATTTGGTTGGCTTATGTATTGCGCGCCATTCGCTGGTCTATTTTTCTTAGGCCGACGAAACGGGTTTCGCCCTTTGCATTGATTGGCTCCATGGTGATCGGCTTCACAGGAGTTGCGCTCTTTGGCCGGCTGGCCGATCTCGTCCGGCCATATCTTGTTTCGCGTCGCACGCAGATTCCCCTTAGCGCACAAATTGCTGTTTACACCGTCGAGCGCATGTTCGACATGGGTGCAATGGCGCTGATCTTTTCCACTGTGCTGTTGTTCTCTCCTGACCGTCATTCGCTTCCACGTCCTGACCTGATGAACAAAGCAGCCCTGGGTGGTTTGCTGGTAGCCGTCTTTCTGGCGCTTTTCACTGTCGTCGTGCGCATTTCAGGCAAGGTCGTTGCACAGCTGGCAGGCCGTGCATTCGGAGCGCTCTCTCCTAAACTTGGAACACAGGTCGAGGAAAAGATTCTCGGCTTTCGCGACGGCCTGAACGCCATTGGTTCGACAGGTGATCTGTTGCTGGTGGTCATCATCTCGCTCGTGCACTGGGGAATGATCGCCACAGCATATCTTGAAACCACACGCGCCTTTGTCGCCGATCCTGTTCTCTCGAATCTGAATCTTTCGCAGTGCATGCTGCTGATGGCCGCCAGCATGGGCAGCTCGCTGGTCACGCTTCCCATCCTTGGATGGTTTACGCAGATTGGACTCACAACCACTGCCATGCAGGTATTCTTCAAGGTAGCGTGGGAGCCGGCTCTTGGGTGCGGGGCTGTGCTGCTGTTGGTGACTTTTCTAAGTGTGATTCCGCTGGGCCTGATCTGGGCGCGCATTGAACAAGTCTCGTTAAAGAAGGTGACCGAGGAAAGCGAACACGCCGGCGAAGAAATGGCAGCACAGCATGAGCATCAGGTGAGCGGTAAAGTAATCAGCTGAAAAAGCGGCCAGCGCCTTGCGGCGCAAGCTAAAAAGCGGTTAGCTAAAAATCGGATGGCCTTTGTGCTATCCCGCATTAAGCTAACACGCCGCAGGCGTGCTGACGCGAAGCGCTGACCGATTCCTGGCCAACCTGCATCTCAGCAACCATGGCAAACCGAAAACGATCCGTGTTGAAAGGTGCGCTCGCCGGACTGATCGGCGGATTGGCGGGAGCCGGCGCAAAAGTAGTTGCAGAACAGATATTTCCGCCCCGCGTAGAAGGCCAGATATCCCCACCAGTTGTACTTGCCGAGCGCATGGCTGGTCGCCCGCTTCCTCCCACTGAACAGAAAGCAGCAATGCAGGGCATCCACTGGGCCTTTGGCGCTCTTGCGGGAGCTGTTTATGGAGCCGCCATAGAATGTGAGCCATCCATGGGCGCATGGAAAGGCGCAGCTTTCGGCATTACCCTGAACAAGCTGACACACGAATCGCTTCTGCCAAAGATGGGGCTGTCTTCTCCCACTGCACAACAACCGGCGCGCGAACGCATCAGCGAATGGGTCTCGCACGCAGTTTATGGCGTGGTAACCGATGCTGTCCGGCGAGCAGCGCGGCGGGCCCTGTAATTCTGCTGCATCATGATTGCGTAGTGCGTCATCTGTTATGTGGAGCGCTCACTTATATGACTGACACGTTGCAGATGACCTACATTGGTGGCCCGACTGCCCTAGTCGAGTTTGGTGGCTTCCGTCTACTCACCGATCCAGCGTTCGATCCTGAAGGTGGAGAATACACCACTGGACCAGTCACGTTGTGGAAAACAAAAGGGCCCGCTATTGACGCAGCTTCGCTGGGCAGAATCGACGCCGTACTCCTGAGTCACGATCATCACTCTGACAATCTGGACCATTCCGGACGCGCGTTGTTGTCTCATGCCGGCAGCGTGCTGACCACGAGGGAAGGTGCTCAACGTCTGGGTGGAAATGCTGTCGGGCTGGAGCATTGGAAGACAAGAGATCTAAAAGCTCCCGATGGACGAACACTGCTCGTGACTGGGACCCCTGCGCGGCATGGA
>DATAQW010000002.1:0-2578 GCA_036264445.1 Pseudacidobacterium sp. | reverse complement strand
GCCGTTGCCACCATATCCCGCTCGACCGGATTGTCATCTATGAATACGAAACTGTCGATGCCTAGATTGAGGGTTTGAGCGATGTCCAGAATATTCTCTGGCTTCGACTGCCAATTTGCGCGAATACATGCGAAGTCTTCGCTGTGCAGGATCATCATCGGGTTCCGATCAAATACCTCATCCAGGTCGCCAAGATTATTCTTGCTGCAGATGGTCAACAACACCCCGGTGCGCTGCAATCCCTTAAGTGCTCGTTGGAAATCGCGATAGCAGCGCCCCTCCCCGTCTTCGGAAAGCGCGATTCCGAGAGGACCGGTCTCGCCCACAATCCCACCCCACAGCGTGTTATCCAGATCGAGAACGAGGACCTTGCGGCTACGGTTTGCCCAGGCATCGACCGCCTGATGTAGGGTCCGGGCCAGCGACCGAAACATCTGGTTGGTGTAGCGGATTCGTCCGAGGTACCAGAAGGGCGCGGAGAGCAGCGCGTCTTCTCCGTGCTGCCGAAATATCAGCTCAATATCCACCAGCAGCAGATTCGGGTAAGTGCGGGCGATGGAGATGAGCCGGTCATTCAGCCGGTATTCTGTGGAACGGAGCGACTGTGGATGCAGCAGGTCGGCAAAGTTCAGCCAGCGGGTGGCGCCGAAGCAAAATGTGTTTGCGGCCACAATTTTTCCCGGGTGCGCAGCGCAGAAAGTTTCAAGCGCCGCCAGAAATGAATCGCATTGGCCAGAATCGCTATCCCCGTAAGCCGCCTCCCCCATCATCGTGTCGCTATCGTAAAGACAGAGAATGTGAGTGAACTCTTCGGAGTTTGCCGCAGAGTCCGGATTCGCAAGATCGAGAAGAATGCTGTTGAATTCACCGCTCACGGCTTCCCATGGTTTCAGGAACGCCGCCAGAGGCTGCATGTTGACATTGCTAAGCAGTAGTGCTTTCATCACTTCCTTAAAAATTATGACTGTTTATGAGACCTTGCGCGTTGTCACGCTCCATTCAGGAATTCTCATCCGTAATCGCCTGAAAAATCGACCGTTTTTCATCGTGCCGCCGCCCGGCAGCGAGCTCAGATCACATCACTGTCGCCGAGTGCGCAATAGAAATTGTCGCGGCGAATGTCGAATCCGGGCGAAGTGATCCATTGCGCATACACCGTGGTCTTGCGCGGTAGTACTCGTGGAGGAACCTTAAGAAATGGCAACCTGCTCACGGTCGACAGCGAACCCCATCCCGTATTTCCCAACAGCATTACCATCTCCGCACCATCTATCGACGCTCGCCCAGTTTGGGGCAGATAGGCAGACCGCCATGCTGCGGATGTGAGCTCCGGCCGCCCAAACGCATCAACGACAAACAGGCAATCCAGCCCATTGTAGGTAGTACGCCGTGTGACAAAGTAACCGCTAAGTTCTCCCTTCTCGCGAAGGAAGAGAACGTTATATCGAAATACCGGACTACGCAGGTAACGCCACTCCAGGTATTCCGCAGAACGGATTCCCACAACCTGGTGCCCGCAGGCAGCGGAAAACATCCCATTAATTTCGAGAGGATCGGGCCACTGCGTTTCGATCCGCATGCGACCCAAGGAGCCGCTCACACGGGCTACCGCTCCAATAAGCAGGCGCCAGGGCCAGTCGAGAGTTGCTCCCACTTTACCTGTGTGCAGTTTGCCTGTGGATTCAAGAAGAGCCGCCGGACGCAGCGGAACGACAGAGGCATCTAGATCAAAGTATCCCGGCATTTTTACGAATTTTTCCCAGACCGCAGCGCCCGCGGGATTCGGCGCCATTACCAGAAGAAAGTCAAAGCCAGAGAGCTGCTTTAATCCAACGACGAGTTGAAATAGCGCGTTCATACCACGTTCTCTAGGATGAACCAGGAAGTCCACAATATGCGCGGCCACGTAGACTTTGCCGCTGTACAGAAACTGGCGGGCCAGCGCAACCATGCGTCCCACCAGTTCCCCATCCCGATAAACGTGAATGCCAGTTGAGGGCCCTTGAGGATTTTCGATGAACTTCCAGCGCAGATGGCTTGCCTGAGAGACTGCAGCATTGTCCCCGTACTCAGCGCGAGAAAGCTGCAAATAGGGCTCGATGTGCGGCTCTCCAATGCGCTCGACGCACAGCTCAAGACTCAAATCCGAGGGGTCCTTTCAACGATATCGTTTGATGTGCATTGCAGCGCGGTGGCAGCAGATTGCACACCCCTGCCTCCGTCCGGACATTTCTGTTCCAGACGGAGCAGATAATCAAAGTGCGGATTTTGGTGCTTGACGATAATTGTAAGATTTAATTCAGGTTGCCGCAATCGCCTGCTTCCCTTAGCTTGCCGTCATCGGCGGCAAGTGAAAATCTAAACGGCATCTGTCGCAGTGACTGATGCCGTTGAGAGCACGACGCACGTCCGCTATTTCACAGAGTAGTTACGGGATTCCATGCAGGCGGCAAATGCCCTCTGGAAGGCGTCGATTCCTTGCATATGTTGACGCAGCAACTCTTCCTCAGCCCGTCTTACCGCTGCAGCAACCTGTTGCTGGGATTGCGCATTGGCGCCGCGCCGCGCCGCGCCAGTG
>DATAQW010000434.1:0-15443 GCA_036264445.1 Pseudacidobacterium sp. | reverse complement strand
AGGATCAGAATGCGGCAAGTGCAGAACGTCTCATTTTGCCGATCAATCGTGGCTGGCGGTACAGCCCGAAGTTTGTCGAAGGCGGCCACGATACTAGTTTTGACGATTCGAACTTCGATCGTGTCGTGGTGCCGCACACAAATATTCCATTGCCGTGGCATGGGTTTGATAACAAAGACTATGAGTTTGTCTCGCTGTATCGCAGGAAGTTCCGCCCGCCGGCGGAAGCGCGCGGGAAGCACGTCTTTGTCGATTTTGAAGGAGTGATGACGGCGTCGACGGTCTGGATCAACGGACACCGTCTCGGTGAATACAAGGGCGGATACACACCGTTCTCATTCGAGTTGACGCCGCACCTGAATTTCGATGGAGACAATATGCTTGCCGTCGATGTCGACTCGACCGAGCGACCGGATATTCCGCCATTTGGATATCAGATTGACTATCTGACCTTCGGGGGCCTCTATCGCGAAGTTTCTCTGCGTATTGTGCCAGCGACATTTCTTGAAAATATATTTGCGCAACCGAAGGATGTGCAAAGCGATAGCCCATCGCTTGATGTGCAGTGCCTTGTGCAGCATCTTGAGCCTTCGCGCGACACATTCACGCTGGAAGCGGTTTTGCTGGATGGCGAGAAAACGGTTGCGAAGGCCACGCAGAAAGTACCGGCTTCCGGTGCGACAAGCGAATCTGTAGCGCATACGGTTACATTTGGAAAATTGAGTGGCATTCAGCTTTGGGACCTGGCGACTCCGAAGCTCTACACCGTGCAGGTGCGCCTGCTGCGCGGCGAGCATGTAGTCGATGAGGATACACGCCGCACCGGCTTCCGCCATGCGGAATTTACAGATCATGGATTTGAGCTGAATGGCAAGGTCATCAAGCTACGAGGACTTAACCGGCACCAGACGTTTCCCTTTGTCGGGCAGGCAATGCCTGGGCGCGTGCAGCGGCGCGACGCCTACATTCTACGCAAGCAATTGCATTGCAATATTGTGCGGACCTCGCACTATCCGCAATCGCGTCATTTTCTGGATGCGTGCGATGAGTATGGGCTGCTGGTTCTGGAAGAGATTCCCGGATGGCAGCATATCGGAGACCTGGCGTGGCAGGACATCGCGGTTGACAACGTCAGCCGCATGATTCGGCGCGACTGGAACCATCCTTCGATTGTGCTGTGGGGAGTACGCATAAACGAGTCGCGCGATAACCACGACTTCTATACGCGCACCAATGCGATGGCGCACAAGCTTGATCCCACGCGGCAGACTGGCGGAATCCGTTATTTTCAGGAGTCGGAGTTCCTGGAAGATGTGTTCACGATGAATGATTTTGGTTGGCCCCTGAAGCCGCCGAACCATCCACGTTATCTGAATACGGAGTTTGTCGGGCATACCTATCCGGTAAAAACGGTCGATGACAATGCGCGGCATCGCGAACATACAATTCGTCATGCCCGCGTGCATGATCAACTGGCGTCGAATCCACAATATTCGGGTGGTATAGGATGGTGCGCATTTGACTACAACACGCACTTCGATTTCGGAGCGGGTGACCGCATCTGTTATCACGGCGTGGCGGACATCTTCCGCGAGCCCAAGCCTGCAGCGGGTTTTTATAAGTCACAGTGCGATCCGGAGGAACAGATTGTGCTGGAACCGGCATTTCACTGGGCGCCGAGTGATGAGGCGTTACGCTTTACAATAGCGATGATTTGCTCAAACTGCGATCATCTGAAGCTCTACGTGAAGAACGATGGCGAGTGGAGCCTGTTTGCTGAAGCTGATCCGGATCGCGAGCAGTTCAGCCATGTGAAGAATGCGCCATACAGCGTTGATTTGACGAAGTACAAGGAGAAGTGGGGCGACCTGCGCGTCGATGGATATCTCAACGGCAAGCAGGTGGTTTCAAAGACGTATTCAGGGCAGGGAGTCGACCGGAAATTTTCGATCCGCGCCGACGATAAAGAACTTAATGCCGATGGAGCTGATACGACGCGGGTTGTGATGCGTGTGACGGATGAATTTGACGCGATTCGCCCTTATGCGAATGATCCTATCGCGCTTACGCTCGAAGGTCCTGCCTCATTGATCGGTGATAATCCCTTTGCCTTGTTTGGGGGCACAGGGGCGGTGTGGATTCGCGCGAAAGAAGAGCCCGGAACCGTGCGGCTTACGGCGAAGCATCCGAGATTGGGAAGCCAGACCGTGGAGATTGCTTTGCATTCTGCGCAAAAAGAATTGGCCTGATGTTGAACCATTTTCGAATTAGTGTTTTCTAACTCTCCCTCTTATTCTTGGCCAGTCGTTTGCACCTTCCGGGAATCTCCGGAGGGGAAATGCCGACGATTGGCCTATCCATGATTGTGAAGAACGGAGGTGAAGACCTCCGGCGTTGTCTTACTAGCGCACGTCCTGTCGTCGATCAGATTGTGATTGGTGATACTGGATCGACAGACGATTCCCATCAGATCGCGCAAGAGTTCGGTACTACGGTCGTCGAGATTCCATGGACAAATCACTACGCCGAGGCTCGCAATGCGTGCCTTCAACATATGACAACAGATTGGGTGCTGGTTCTGGACGCGGATGAAGAGCTCTCCACAAAAGCCGGGGCTGAGATGCCGAAGCTGATCGATTGCAGCAAATCTGTTGGCGGATTTCGGTTTCTCCAAAGGAATTATCAAAAGGAGCGTTTCCATCACTCTCTGGGCAGGCTGTCCAAAGAGTTTACCGGCGAGCACGAACGAGCGGCTGCCCTCGGAGCCAAATCGTATCTCGACAATCCACTGTGCAGACTTTTTCGTAAGGACGAGCGGCTGTATTTCCATGGCCGTATTCACGAACTGATCGAGCGCCAGATCATCGCGGCGAATCTTCACATGCCGCAAACGGAGCTCGTCATTCATCATTTCGGCGCATTGGCTGAAAGCCGGTCCTTTCTCAAAAAGCACGCCGCCTATCGGGATTTGCTACGACTTGCGCTCAAGGAAAACCCGAATGATTCGAATCTGTGGGTTCAGCTGGGCATCTCGGAAAAATATTACTTCCAACAAAATGACGAGGCCCTTAAGTGCTATCAGAAAGCAGCTGCACTCCACTATCCCAAGGCAGATGCATGGATAGGTATTGCGCAGATCTGCAAGGAAGAGGGAGAGCATCAGAAGGTGCTCGATGCGTTGTCGCGACTTAAGGATGTAGGTGATGTTGCAATGCTGAAATGTGAGTTGAGCGCCGATGCCCTTCATAGTCTCGGGCGGTTGAAAGAGGCACGTGTCAAGTATGCCTCCGCGCTAAGAAGTGCGAAGTCCAGCAAAGGCCATCGTGAGGCGTGTATCAGCATTGAAAGCAAGCTGGGATACACAGAAGTGCGTCTTGGCATGCATCGTGCCGGAATCGCAAAGATGCGCCGTGCCGTCGAGGCGTGGCCTACGCTGTTGGAGAATCACGACCGGTTGGTGAAAGCATTGGTGTTTATTCATCGCGAGACGGAAGCAGCAGATGCTGCTGAAGCAATTTTCCAGCACTTTATAAGAAAAGAATCATCTCCCGCGCAGCCGCGTTGAATCTTCGCGTCGAGCGGCGCGAGCGAGCGCAGCGGATTCTCGAGGCTGGCATACATCTCTTTCCCGAATCAGATTTGTTGAGGAATATGCAAGCTTCCCTAAAGCAAACCCCGCCACAGGCACAGAAGGAGGCATATTCGTGTCAGGTTTCTTGATTTCCATTATTCGCCCCAATGGCTATTTGCATAGCGATGCGTTTAAGGAGGTTGCAGAAACACTTCTATATGGCCTTAAGCATTTGGGGCACCAGGCGGCGATCCTCGAGAACACAGTAGACCCTCAGGTAGTCAACATAGTGCTTGGAGCGCATCTGTTGAGCGAGAAGGACTGCCAGTCGCTGCCGGCGGGAACGATTATCTATAACCTGGAACAGCTTGGATCATCGCACCTGACGGATGCATATTACAAACTTGCAGAGCGCTATCAGATCTGGGACTACAGTCCAATCAATATTGCGCATTGGAAAGACCGGGCATGTGCCTTTGCGCCAGCGTTGGTTGAGATTGGGTATTCTCCGGAGCTGCGGAGGATTCAATCTTCCCCGGAGCAGCATATCGACGTCTTGTTTTATGGATCGCTGAATGAACCGAGGCTGGCAATTTTGCGCCAACTGGAAGATGCGGGTGCTCGCGTTCGCGCTGCTTTTGGAGTGTATGGCAAAGAGAGAGATGCGCTCATTGCGCGATCGAAGATTGTTTTAAACATGCACGGATACGATGCAAAACTGTTTGAGGTTGTGCGTGTTTCGTATCTGTTGGCGAATTCGAAGGCGGTAGTCAGCGAAACCGCGCAGGACATTGGAGAGTTTGAGAGCGCGGTTGCAGCATTCCCTTATGAGGGTCTGGTTCAGGGATGTCTTGATTTACTCAAAGATAATGCGAGACGGGTTCAACTGGAAGAGGATGGTTTTCGCGTCTTCAGCCGGCGCCCGATTACGCAAATCCTCGAAAAAGCTCTGTCCGCACCCAAAACGACCTCTTCCATTGAGGAGTTGCGAACGCTCTACCTGGACATGATCCAGAAATGCATCATCAACGTGATCTATGAGGATCCGAATCAGGATCTCTGGTCACCGCACGAGTACAACGATAAGCTGCGCGAGTATGGCCGGGATTGGCCTTCCAAAGCTCACAGCATGATAGGAAATACGCGGATGACCAATCTGCGGAAAATTGTGGAGCAGGTGATATGCAAAGGCATTGCCGGAGACTTGATTGAGACCGGTGTCTGGCGGGGCGGGGCCTGCATTATGATGCGCGCTGTTCTGAAGGCCTATGGAGTGACCGATCGCCAAATCTGGGTGGCCGATTCATTTTGTGGACTGCCCAAGCCGAAGGAAAATATCCGGGCCGATGCCGGGGATATACATCATACGTTCAAGGAACTGGCGATATCCATCGACGAAGTGAAGGCAAACTTCACAAAATATGGATTGCTGGATCACCAGGTCAGGTTTCTGAAGGGATGGTTTTCAGAAACGCTGCCATCAGCGCCCATAGAGGCGTTGGCGGTCCTCCGCCTTGATGGAGACATGTATGAATCTACGATGGATGCCTTAGTGAATCTATATGACAAGGTTTCTGAAGGGGGATTCATCATCATCGATGACTTTGGCGCTGTGCCGGGATGCCAAAAAGCCGTCCGTGACTTCCGCGCAAGCCTGCAGATCCAAGAGCCCATCCACAATATTGATGGATACGGCGTGTTCTGGCAGAAGGTCAGCTGACATGATCAGTCGCGCGGCTTACAGTGAAGCATCCGGGATTGGGAAGGCAGACCGCGGAGATTGTCTTACGTTCCGGGCCTAAGGAGCTGGCCTGAACAGCCGTCTTGATCTAAGAACTTTTCTAACCATCCGTATCGTCCTGGCCAATCGTTTGGATCTTCCAGAAATCTCTGGAGGATGAATGCCGACGATTGGCCGTTCCACAATAATTACTGTGCCCTGACTCACTGCGGATTTGACCAGCCGCCGAAGTCTTTCGTGATGCTGTCACTTTCTTTCGGTCCCCATGTTCCCGGCTCATACGTATGCACCTGAGGCCGGTCAGCCAGCACAGGATCAAAGATGCGCCATGCCTCTTCCACGTAGTCTTGGCGTGCAAACCATGCTTGGTTGCCCCGCATCGCGTCGTTCAGCAATTCCTCGTAGGGCAGCAGATCATCTGTGCCGCATTCCTGTTCGGCTTCAAGTTCCACCATGCAGCCGCGCAGGCGTTCTCCGGCTTCTTTTACTGATCCGCCCAGCGCAATGACAGGAGTCGGGCTCAAACGGAATCGCATATAATTTTGCGGCAGCATTTGTTCTGAAAAAACCGGCGGCGTCTGCCGCAGCTTGGCAATTACTTCGGTCGCCGTTACCGGCAGCGACTTCCCCGTGCGGATGAAGAAGGGAACATCGCGCCATCTCCAGGAATTAATATGCAGCTGCAGCGCGGCAAATGTCTCGATCGTTGATCCTGGTTTTACCCCCGGTTCATCCAGATATCCGGCAAACTGGCCCACCACGAGCTCATCCTTTTCTAAAGTTTGCACGCTCTTAAGCACCTTCACGCGCTCGTCGCGCAGCGCTTCCACATCGGGGTTCGGAGGCGGTTCCATGGCGATATTACTCACCACCTGCATCAGGTGGTTCTGAACTACGTCACGAATTGCGCCCACTCCGTCATAAAACGCGCCGCGTCCTTGAACGCCGAATTTCTCCGCCATGGTAATCTGCACGCTCTCTACGTATTGCCGGTTCCAGATCGGTTCCAGAAACAGATTGGCGAAACGGAAGAAGATGACATTCTGAACGGAATTTTTTCCTAAGTAATGATCAATGCGGAAGACATTCTCTTCGCCAAAGACACGATGGATCTCTAGAGTGAGCGCATGCGCTGATTTGAGATCGTGGCCAAAAGGCTTTTCTACGATGACGCGGCCCCCCTCAGAGCATCCCGAGACTTTCAATTGATCGATGACATGCCCGAAGAGGCTTGGCGGAATTGCCAGATAATGCAGCGGATGCTTGGAGTCGCCGAGCTGTTTACGAACCTGCTGAAATGTAGCGGGATCATTGTAATCACCATCGACATAACAAAGACGCTCCAGCAGGAGCGGCAATCCTTCAGGATCGGCGCCACCATGTTTTTCCACGCTGTCTTTCGCGCGCGCCTTGAACTGGTCGAGTGTCCACCCGGCTTTGGCCACGCCGAGCACAGGGCCAATCAGTTTGCCGCGCTTTGCCAGACGCTGCAATGCTGGAAAAATCTGCTTGTAGGCAAGATCGCCGGTTGCTCCGAAAAACACCAGTGCATCAGAATGTACCTGTTCCATATCCCTCCTTGATGTTTCATCTCCAGTACTTTGATGTTGCGAACGGTGCACAGGGATCATGACCGAGCCAGTCTATCGCAAATGCGGCCTGGAGCCTGTGATTCGACACGAAGTAACATGGACATTTACGAAGGAGACAAAGGTGGCCTACCAAGACCTGCGGGACTGGATCAAAACGCTTGAAAAGGCAGACGAGTTGAAGCGCATCCGCGATTCTGTCGATCCGATTCTCGAAATCGCTGAGATTACCGACCGCGCTTCAAAGTCTGTCAGCAAAAACGGCGAAAAAGGCGGCCCGGCTCTCCTCTTCGAAAACGTAAAGGGTTATCCAGGCGCGCAGGTGTTGATGAACCAGTTCGGCAGCGAACGTCGCATGAATCTCGCTCTTGAAGTAGACTCGCTCGACGAGATTGCCGGACGCATCCGCGCTCTGCTCGACGTAAAATCCCCAGAAGGCTTTCTCGAAAAGCTGAAAATGCTGCCTATGCTGGCCGACATCGGCAAGTTTTTCCCAAAGACCATTGCCGCCAAAGACGCGCCGTGCAAAGAAGTGATCCTGCGCGAAAACTTCGATGTCCTCGATTTTCCTGTGCTCAAGTGCTGGCCGCTCGATGGGGGCCGCTTCATTACGTTGCCCTGCGTCATCACGCGCGATCCAAAAACAGGCAAGCGCAATGTAGGCATGTATCGCATGCATGTCTATGACGGCCAGACTACAGGTATGCACTGGCAGCGGCAGAAGAACGCCGCTGAGCATCTGCGCGAGCGCCTGCGTGCAGCAGCCGGGGAGTCTGCGGCAGCGCATGTCGGCATAATGGCGGAGACTGCTGGTGGCACAACAAACATTACGCTGACAAACAAGAAAGACGACCGCCTGGAAGTTGCCGTCGCCATCGGCACCGACCCTGCGACGACATTTGCGGCCATCGTGCCTGCGCCTCCCGAAGTCGAAGAATTCATGATCGCTGGATTTCTGCGCCAGAAGCCGGTCGAACTGGTGAAATGTGAAACGGTCGATCTTGAAGTGCCAGCGCATGCAGAGATTGTGCTCGAAGGCTACGTTAAGCTCGACGAGCTTCGCATCGAAGGACCATTTGGCGACCACACCGGCTTCTACACTATGGAAGAGGAATATCCCGTCTTTCACATCACCTGCATCACACACCGTAAGAACCCTGTGTACGCCTCAACGATCGTGGGCAAGCCGCCGATGGAAGATGCCTGGATGGGCAAAGCAGTCGAGCGCATCTTCCTTCCGCTGATGCGCCTCACGCTGCCGGAAATCGTCGACGTCAACCTGCCTGCCGAAGCTGTCTTCCACAACCTGATGATCGTCTCCATCCGCAAAAGCTATGCTGGACAGGCGCGCAAAGTGATGAACGGCATCTGGGCGATGGGCCAGGCGATGTTCACCAAATGCATCATTGTGGTCGATGAGGACTGCGATGTTCAGGACCTTAGAGAAGTCACGCTCCGAGTGGCCAACAACATCGATCCAGAGCGCGACATCCAGTTCACTCTGGGCCCGGTTGATTCGCTCGACCACGCCTCGCGCCTGCCCAACTACGGCAGCAAAATGGGCATCGACGCTACGCGCAAATGGGCGGCTGAAGGTTTCACCCGTCCCTGGCCTCCGATGATCGAGATGGACGTGGCGACAAAGGCACGTGTGGACATCATCTGGAAAAAACTAGGCATGGTTTAGCTACTCCGCCGACTTCAATTCCACCGAAACCAGATTCCTGACCGAGCGCGCAGGCAGCTTGTCTTCTGAAACCACCAGGCGAAATGGGCCGGTCTTTGCGTCAAGGGGCTTGCCGTCCATCGCATCGGCTACAATCACATCTCCCGGATGAAAATCCGGCTCTACTTCCGCCAGCGCCAGCACTGTTTTATAACCGTCAGATCCGGTAGCGACAACGTACTGCGCCAGCACCTTGCCGCGCACATCATGTCCAACCGGAGCACCCACCTGCTGCAGCAACACAATCAGCGGCACGCCGGAATAAGTTTCATCGGCATTCGTATGCGGGTCGTGGATAGTGATGGTTTTATGCGGTTTTGTTTTCAGATCATCCAGGGAAACGCTCGTCTGCTGGCTTCCGTTCTGCACCTTCAGCATTTGCGCAGAAAGAGTCATACCGGCACTTACCAACAGCATGAAAACAACAGCAACATCGCGCATGGATTTCATCGTAATCTCCTCAGGATTTCGAAACCATCATACAAAGGGCATCGAAGCGCCGTGGCGCTGAGCGCGAAGTCTCGTATACTAGAAATATGTCCATCGTGCGCAACATCGCGGCCATCAGCAAGGGAATGAGCATCACCTTCAAGGAAATGTTCCAGCCGACGGAAGTGGAGAACTATCCCGACGGTCCCGGCCCAACGCGTGGCGCAGTTCTGCAGGAACGTTTCCGCGGGGCGCACGTGCTGCAGCGCGACGAGAATGGCCTGGAAAAATGCGTTGCCTGCTTCCTGTGCGCGGCGGCCTGCCCCTCGAACTGCATCTATATCGAAGCCGCCGAGAACACGGCTGAGAACCGCATCTCAAGCTCTGAGCGCTACGCCAAGGTCTACAACATTGACTATAACCGCTGCATTTTCTGCGGATATTGTGTCGAAGCCTGCCCCACCGACGCCATCACCCACGGACACGGCTTTGAGCTGGCCAGCCTGAACGCGACGAACCTCGTGATGCGAAAAGAAGACATGCTCGTGCCCGCAGTTGGTATGCCCGGCCAACTAGCTGCTCACTCGGATTCCGTGAAATAGGCTACTTCAGGGCAAGGCTAGCCAGATTAGCCGAAAAGATAATTATTTGTTGCAACAAATAATTACCGATAATTACGCACAGATTTGAAATAATAGAAGTAGGACATACAAACGGCGGGAGCCACTGCGCTTCCGCCGTTTTGTTTTTTGGAGGGAAATATGGGTGAATGGCAAGGCAAATTCCTCAGTCGCGCGCGCGATGCGGCAGCCGCGGCAGGGCACATTTTTCCGGAGTATGCGGCGTGTGAAGCAGCGCTTGAATCAGGCTGGGGCCTGTCTCAGCTTGCAACCGAGGCCAACAACCTCTTCGGGCAGAAGCAGGCCCATCCCGCGCTCAAAGGAACAGAGACGGTATCTTTGCCGACGCGAGAATATCTCCACGGTGCATGGACCACCGTACAAGCCAGCTGGATCAAGTTTGCGAGCTGGCAGGCATGTTTTGAAGAACGCATGAGACTGCTCAGGAATCTGGCGGCCACCTACCCGCACTACTCTGCCGCTCTTGCGGCGAAGACAGGCGATGAATTCATCCACGAAGTTTCAAAAAGCTGGTCAACCGATCCGCAACGCGCCGGTAAGGTGCTTTCAGTCTATGACTATCATCGGGCCATCTTTCAAAGCCAGGTCAACGCCGCATAAAGCTCGGGTGCGCCATCCTTTCGCTCGCGATTCGCGAAAGGGTGGGAGAGCATGGACGCTCAATACAATCAGCTGGCCTTCTTTAATGAGCTTGTCTTTACCTTCCGTGGGGCAAATTGCCTGTGCTCCGCTTTGAGGGCAGATTCACTGATGGACTTCTCATGCAGCAGAAGTTCGGTAGCCTGCAGTTCGGGATTGGCATGGAACCACTGCTTGGTCTTGTCATCGTCAAGCAGGTTTAACAGGGCCAGCAGGGACATGCCCTGATGGTGGGCCATCCATTCACGCGCCAGTTGCGGATGCTTGGTCGAATGCATGAAATCGGCGGCTTCATAAAAACCGAATGCGCCCACCCATCCCTGGCTTGCCATGCGACGTAAGTTACGCAGCGCCTCAGGCGCGTCGACGCCTAAGGCAAGGAAAGTGGAATAAGGTGAGACGACTGGTCCGGCAGTAGCGTCCCACTTGAGAGAAATCTTGGGGATGCCGAATGCCTGATAGTGGTAATGCCCGTCGTCTGTTTTCGCCGCATAGCCGGATTCAGAGATGCCCCACGGAATCCGGTGCTCGCGCGCATAGGCCTGCTGGACGGCTACAGCGCCGTCCAGCGTGCGTGATACCAGCGTATCGGGATAGCTTCGCATCCAGAGCGAAGGCATCAGGTATTCGAACATGGTCCCGGTCCAGGAGAGCAGCAACATGTGGCCATAAGCCATGGTGTGCATGCGCGCCATCTTGAACCACACCTGCTGCGGGATGTCGCCTTTAGCAATGGCGACGAAGGCGGCGATGCGAGCTTCGGAGGCCAAAAGGTCGTAGCAGGCTGGGTGCAGCTTCTGTGGCGCGAGATCATAGCCAATGGAGAGAAGCATGCGGCCTTTTTGCAGCAGGAAAGCAAAGTCCATCTCTTCGATGAGATGGCCGGCTTCGTCAGAGATGGCCTGCAGGCTCTGGGCAAGACTACGCAGGCGCTCTTTTGCCGCAGGCAGTAACGAACGGAGCTTTTCGCCGAGGAAAAGAGTTCCGTCTTCATCGCCCGTGGCCCATGCGCGGGCAAGGCGGGAGTTGAGTTGTTCTGCGTAATCTGCCGCAGTGTCCAACGCGGGAAAGATCGTATCTTCGCGCAAGGCAAGCTGCGGCAAAGTGCGAAGAGGTTCAAATTCGGGCAGAAGCCACGGCATGTAATCTTCAAGCAAAGTCTGCGTGGCGCGCAGACGCACCTGCATCTCCGTTGCCCACCAGGGGTCTTCACTTTCAGGAACAGAGACATCGGTCCATGCTGAGGGGTTTGGCTGCGTGGTCCATGCAATCCACGCTTCGATATTGGCGGTTGTTTCCGGCGGCGCAGCGTGTTTTTTCACAAGGGCTGGAACCTGCGATTTCAGCAGTTTCCAATGCGTAAGAATGCCGCCGAAAGTCCTGTGCGAAACCAGCGGCTCCTTCAGCAGATAGAGTGCACCACTGCGCAAAGTATAGAGAGACGCCACCAAATTGCCACTGTCAACCGAGGAGACGGATGGGTTGGGCCCGAGCGGTTCAAGTGTCTGGGTGTTGTACCAGTTGAGAAGGTGTCCGCGGGATTTCTCGAGCCGCGCCATTGTGGCGAAGCTTGCGTGCGTAAGCTCAGCGAATTCGGGCACAGTGAGGAAGCCAAATTCACAGGCTGCCTGCCTTGCATTCAGCAAGAGGCCAAGGTTTGTTGGTGAGACGCGCGCAGCCTCAAATAAACCGTCTTCTTCTACATTGTCCGGAATGAGGTAATTATGGCTTTTGCCGCCAAACTGATAGAAGTAGCGCCAGATGCGCAGCGCATGCTCGCGCAGGAAAGCATCTTCATCTTTTGAGAGCCGTCGGCCTTCGTCACGGGGAGGCTGATTAAGCCAGTACGTAATTCCGCCAGAAAAGCCCCAGAGCAGCAGGACTGGAGCAGCAACCAGCAATGCCTTGAAAGAAACCGCCAGTACAATGACGGTCAGAAGAATCGCGAAGAGTGGAATGATGGCGAGATAACGGTCAACTGGCGTAGTGCGTCTCGCTGTGTTTTCCGCTTCCGCGGCTGTTTCCCACTCAAGCAAACGCTGCCCGGTGATAAAACGGCGCACCAGAGAGCGGACAATCGCGTCCACCGCCAGCATCGTCTGGTGCGGAAGAAAGATGAGGTTCAGCAGCGCAATAAAAGCGCTTTGCAGAAATCCGGCAAAGGCCTCGCGTACAGCTCCCTCTTGTTCACTTGCCAGCGCGCGTCCCATAGAGAAGATTAACTGCACAAACGTTGGCAGAAAGAGCAGAAGAAGCGTTACCAGTGTCCAGTAGAGCGGTCCGCCGGGAAGGCCAAGCCAGCCTGCTACAAGCAGGACCATGGTGAGCGGCTCAACCAGCGAACGGCGCAGATTATCGAAAATTTTCCAGCGCGAGATTGTCGAGATAGGATTGCGCACATAATGACCAGACTCGTCCGGCACGCGCGAGAAAAGCCACTGCACAATCTGCCAGTCGCCGCGTACCCAGCGATGCTTTCGCCGCGTGTAGGCGGAGTAGTGCGAAGGGTAGTCGTCGATGACTTCGATATCTGTTGCCAGTCCAGCGCGTGCGTAAGCGCCTTCGATCAGATCATGGCTGAGAAGCGCATTGCGAGGGAAGCGGCGGTCAAGCACAGCGTGCAATGCGGCAACTTCATAGATGCCTTTGCCGGTAAAGCTGCCATCGCCGTAAAGATCTTGATACACGTCAGAAATGGCGCGGGTATAGACGTCGAAGCCCGTTTGCCCCGAATAGAGAGCCGCAAGCCGCGAGCGCGAAGCTGAATGCACGCTGACTCCGACGCGTGGCTGCAGGATGCCGTAGCCTTCGGTCACAATGCGCCGCTGAGGATCGATGATGGCGCGATTGAGTGGATGCGCCATGGCGCCGATCATGGCATGCGCCGCGCCACGCGGAAGCTGCGTATCCGAATCGAGGGTGATGATGTAGCGCACATGCTTGAGAATTTCCAGATCGCCGGTCTTCACCGGAAATGCGTCGAATGCGCCAAGCAGGAATTTGTTCAGGTCAAGCAACTTGCCGCGCTTGCGCTCCCAGCCCATCCACACGCCCTGCTTCGCATTGAACAAGCGATGCCGGTGCAACAGCAGGAACGAGCCGTGTTTCGGCGAGTTGTGCCGCGCATTCAGACCGTTGACGAGTTCGATCGCGAGGTCGACGAGCGGATCCGTATCGTTCTCACGGGGGCGGGTAATGGAATCGGGCAGGTCGGTCAGCAGGGCAAAGTGTAAATGCGGGTCCTGGTTCGCCAGAAAGCGTACTTCCAGTTCCCGCACCAGTTCGCGCGTCTGCTTCTCATCAATAAGCAGAGTGGGAATGGCAACCAGTGTCGTGTATTCGGGCGGTATGCCGTCAGTGAAATCAATTTTCGGCAGTGCCCGCGCTTTGAAGAGCGAAGTGACGGTGTTATTGACTAGATCGGCTGCGCCTTGTGTCACCGGCACCAGCATGAGAATGAACGTAATTCCGAGTCCGCCGAAGATAGAGTACGCAGGAATAAGGGGCAAGAGGATTGCTGCAATCAAGACGACAGTGAGAACTTCAATGGAGCCGATGTAGAAATCGTCAGCATTGCCCTGTATCGCGATACGCACGCGCTCAACCAGAGGAGGGCTGTAGCGGATACGCTTAGCCAGATCACGAAAGCCCTTGTCGATCAGGTAATAGCCGACATGAGCACGGCGAAGATACAGGCGCGGGTCGGCAATTTGTTCTTGTAGCGCTTGCTGCGCCATTTGGAGCGCTGCTGTGGCGACTCTTAGTTCGGTGTTTTCGGAGTAGCGCGCAATTTCCGAGACGCGTTTGCGGTACTGTTCGCGGCTGTCGAAATCCATGTGCGGATAAGCCTGAGCCGGGTCCTGCTGAAGGGTGGCTTCAAAGACTACAACCTGTTCGATCAACGAAGCCCAGGGAGCAAAACCGACATCGCGCACGCTCTGAATACGCGCGCGCAGCACGTCAGCTGAACCTGCTGCCGTGGATTCGGGCGCGTGCAGGCGGGCGTCAGCCTGTGCCAGAATCCATTCGAGCAGAAGGAATTTGAGCATGGTCGGGAGAGTCCAGAGTTCTTCAAGCTCCAGGGCATCGGTCTTCTGCGCTTCCTCAAGAAATATGAGAAGCGCATCTGCCGACCAGGTGGAATGCACTGCGTCCAGATATGCAGCGGCCAGCGCGGCTGTTCGAGGTTCCTCGCTGTCATTGGGCAGAACAATGCGGGGCACGCGCGCTACTTTGCGGCGGATGGAGAATGCTTCCAGGATGACAGCGCGGAACAGACGCGGATTTTCGCGGATTTCAAGCAAGGGGTCAGGGCCCGGATTGGGTCCGGGGTCATACGCTTCGAGTTCCGTTAACAGAATGTCGAGTGAATCACGCGCCGCCTCCATGCGCAGCGTGAAGCCGCCCTTTCCCTTTGGGCGATGAGTCACATGCCAGCTGGCTGCAGCGGCGTGTGCAGCTGTACGGAGACCCGCAGCGGGAATCTGCTGTTCCTCGTTCGCGGGTTGAAGATTCGTGGATGTCTGCTCTGTCATTGCTTCCTGCAGTTTTTATCGGTAACTTGCGGCCTGCATTTCAAACATTTCGGCGTAGCGCCCGCCTAAAGCCATAAGCTGCTGGTGATTGCCTTCCTCGACCAATTTTCCACCCTCAAGAACTACGATGCGGTCAGCCATACGTACGGTCGAGAAGCGATGGGAAATCAACAACGCCATCTTGCCTTCGGTCAGTTCGGCAAACCGCTCGAATACTTCAAGTTCGCTGCGAGCGTCGAGCGCGGCAGTAGGTTCGTCCAGGATCAGAAGTTGCGCATCGCGCAGATAAGCGCGGGCCAGCGCGATTTTCTGCCATTCACCGCCTGAGAGATCAACACCACCTTCAAAGCGGCGTCCGAGCACCTGGTCATATCCGTGTTGAAGCTTCGAGACAACTCCGGCTGCAAGACTCTTGTTTGCAGCACTCTCAATTTCAGCTTCAGTGTGCGGAATTTCGACTCGTCCAATGGAGATGTTTTCCCGCGCGGTCATTTCGTACCGCATGAAGTCCTGAAAGATAACACCGATTTCCTTGTGCAGGTCTTCAAGCGAATATTCGCGCAGATCAACGC
>DATAQW010000412.1:0-15499 GCA_036264445.1 Pseudacidobacterium sp. | reverse complement strand
CGTCCGCCTTCGTGCAGACCAACATTCCTCTGTGACCGGATCACTTTCATTGACGGCCCGATGCCAGCAATCAGAGCCGTCAGCAACCCGGTTCCGGCAGTAAATGCCAGTACTCCGGTCGACATCTCTACGCTATAGCCTTCCGCAAGGCTCCGTGGAACCATCCACAACATCAACCTTCCAAAAGCTGGCCCAAGCGCAATGCCGAGAACCGTGGCTATCCCCGCAAGCAACAGCGTTTCGGCCAGCATCTGCCGCACCAGCCGCCACGCGCTTGCGCCCAGCGCCGTACGGATCGCAAATTCCTGTGCACGCGCCGAATAACGCGCCAGAAGCAATCCGGCAACATTCGCGGAAGCAATCAGCAGAACCAACGCCACAACTCCAAAAAGAACGTAGAGCGGCTTGCGCAGCGGCCCTGCGGCAAACTCCGTAAGCGGAGTCGCAAACATCCCCCAGGCTGCGTTTTTTGCAAAGGCTCCCAGTCCGGGTTGTGCATATACTTCTCGATCCTTCGCTGCCAGCCCGGCGCTGAACTCTGCCAGGCTTACGCCCGGCTGCAGGCGCACTGCCGCGCTATAACTCTCGTTCAGTCTGTTGCGCAGGCTGTACGCATCCGGCGGCAGCCTCATCGGGGTCCACGCATCTTCCCCGCGCGGCCAGTTGAAGTCGCTGCGCATCACTCCCACGACTCGGTACAGCTCCTGATCGAGTGTAATGCTGTGCCCAATTATGTTGCGGTCCCCGCCAAAAACCCTCTGCCATGCTCCATAACTCAAGACCACAACGTGGCTGGCGCCTGGAACATCCTCTTCCGGCACAAACGTCCTGCCCAGAATAGGCCTGGCCCCAAACACGTTGAACCACTGCCAGGTAACATGCGCAGCTTCCACATGCTCCGTTACGCCGTCATGGCTGATGGTAAAACCACCGCCCTGCTCGAGCGCTGCCGTCTCCACCTGGTCTTTCAGCGAAAGTGCATCTGCATAATCAGGCACCGAAACATCCGGAAAATCGAGATTCAAGCGCGCATACTTTGTACGCATCATCGTCACGCGTTCAGGAGCATCTACGCCTGAAGGATGCACTAACACAGCGTGGATCACGCTGAAGATCGCTGTATTCGCGCCTATACCCAGCGCCAGCGTGATAATCGCCGTTACCGCAAATCCCGGAGATTTGCGCAACTGCCGCAATGCAAAGCGAAGATCATCGAAAAAAGCCATGCAGACACCTCATCAGGAAAATATCCGCATCTTTGAGGCCATTCTGAAAGATAAGCTAACCGCATGAAAACGAATAAGAGTTAGCCCAACAGATGTAGCCGTTCTCTACACCGCGCCTGTCCAAATCCGGACGCGTCTGTCCATTTCCGGTCAGGGACTGGCCGTCCAGGCGGTCGCGCTCCGCGCAAATGTCAGTCTTTACCAAATTGGCGGAGGTTCCTGCAAAGGAGGCAGCGGTGGCAACGGAGGCTCGACTACAACAGTGACCATATCCTCATCAGGAGGCTCAAGCCGATTGCCCAGTTCTGTATAGCGCGAGCCGAAGAAATACGCAGCGTAGGACTGCTTGAAAACCGCTACCGTTCCATAGACCGAAATACTCGCCACAAAATAAAGCGCCAGCAGAACAATAGCCATCGCCGCGACGATCATCACGAAGACTATCTGCATGCCTGCGCCGCCTTGCCACATGACGTGGAAGAGTCCTGCTCCGACAGCCACACCGCCAAGCCCAAGCATCAGCAACGCTACAAGGACTACCATCATCAGCACCCAGCTGATGCCCAACGCGACTACAAATCGCAAAAGCAAATAGACCAGTACAGAACCAGTATCCGTGCGCAGGAGCGTAAAGAACCTGCCAAATGCTCCTTCAATCGAAGCGTCCTCTATCGCCATCGATGGTAAGACGAAATCCTGCACAACAGCATCCACAACCGCCCAGGCCAAAGCCAGTAGAAAAATGACTCCAAGCAGCGGAAGCATTTGCGCTAAAAGAGGCCATGGATTCGCGTTCTGCCCCTGAAGGCCAAGCACGTTCGCAGTCTTAATGATCCGCACAAAAAATGGCGCTGCCGTCACAGCCGCAACTACAAGGAACGCAAGCGACGCCAGCAGAACTACACCGAAGTACCGCAAGGTCTGCTTCCCGTATTTGGCCCATGCTTCGCGCACTTTGCCGTGTTTGTAAACAACCAGATCAAATAACGCAAAACGCAGACGGCAGAGGACATACAGTATCAGAATCGAGAACAGTAGGCCTATAAGCAAGAAAGCCGCCAGAACAGCAAACGTAATGCCTCCGGCAACTGCGCCGATTCCACTGCTGAAATTCGACGCAGGCGCAATCGAAGAGCTTGCATGCCGCATTGCAGCGCCGGCTCCAGCCTGCACACCCTGCATCGGATAGGAAATCGTCACGGAATAAAAGCTGGGCTGCGTCAGCGCTGCAACCAATGCAATCTTCAAAAAGAAACCCAGGCGTTTCGGCGCAAGCATCACTTCGCGTGCCCGGCGGAATGCAGGACCAAGAGCATCGGCAGGAGAAAGCGTCGTCATCTGTGTTGATGAGGGTACGTCATGGCATGGTGGATTTGCCAACGTAAAATAAGAATGACGCCCATGACCCACATTCGCCAGGCCACCTCCGCCGATATCTCCCTGATTCACTCGCTCATCCGCGAACTTGCCGAGTTTGAGCGCGAGCCGCACTCGGTCAAGATCACTGAAGAAGAGCTGCTGCGCGACGGCTTTGGCCCTAACCCCTGTTATGAATGTCTGATTGCTGAAGAGGACGGGGTGCCCGCAGGGTCTGCGCTGTATTTTCCCGTTTACTCAACCTGGCGGGGACGCGGCCTGCACCTGGAAGACCTGTTTGTTCGCCCTCAATTCCGTGGACGCGGCGTTGGCAAGGCGCTGTTAAGCCGTGTGGCTGCCATCGCCGTCGAAAGAGGTTGCACCAAGCTGCAATGGGATGTGCTTGACTGGAACCAGCCCGCCATCGATTTCTATCACTCCATCGGCGCTTATATGCTCAATGAGTGGCGCATCATGAGGGTGACCGGAGATGCCCTTCTTACGTTAGCGTCTTCCAAAGAGGTAACAGCGTGAGCCGTATTCGCGTTATCGGTGGTGGACTTGCTGGTCCCGAGGCTGCTTTAGTCGCTGCGCGCCTTGGCGTCGATGTCGATCTCTACGAAATGCGCCCTGTGCGCTCCACCCCTGCCCATCAGACGGCAGACTTCGGAGAACTCGTCTGCTCAAATTCGCTCAAGTCGGAGAGCGAAAACACCGCGCCCTGGCTCCTGAAGCAGGAAATGCGTCGCGCCGGCTCGCCGCTCCTTGCTTGTGCCGACTTGAGCGCCGTCCCCGCCGGACACGCCCTTGCTGTCGACCGCGTCGAGTTCTCACGCCGCATCAATGAAGCCATAGAGCGCGAGCCGCGCATCACTGTGCATCGCGAAGAAGTTACGCATCTCGCCCCTGAAGACGGAATCACCATCATCGCTAGCGGTCCGCTGACTTCATCAGCACTGTCGAGCGAAATCGCGCGTCTCACCGGCAGCGACCATCTCGCCTTCTACGACTCTATCAGCCCCATTGTCGAAGCCGATTCCATCAACATGGACCGCGTCTACTTTGCAGCGCGTTGGGACAAAGGCACCGCCGACTACATCAACTGCCCCTTCACCAATGAAGAGTACGCCGCATTTTACGACGCGATCATCTCAGCCGAAACCGTGCAGGAAAAGGAGTGGGAGAATCTCTGCTACTTCGAAGGTTGCCTGCCGATTGAAGAGCTTGCCCGCCGCGGACGCGACACATTGCGCTTCGGCTGCATGAAACCTGTCGGCCTGCGCGATCCGCGCACCGGAAAGACTCCGTATGCCGTTGTGCAGCTGCGCTGCGAAAACCTGCGCGCTGACTCTTACAACCTCGTCGGATTCCAGAACCACCTGAAATTTGGCGAACAGGCCCGCGTCCTGCGCCTGATTCCCGGCCTTGAGAACGCGAAGTTCCTGCGCTACGGCCAGATCCACCGCAACACCTACATCAACGCCCCGCGTGTGTTGACGGAAACGCTAAACCTGCGAGAACACCCCGGCATCTACTTCGCCGGACAAATCTCCGGAGTCGAAGGCTATACCGAATCGATCGCCACTGGTCTGCTCGCTGGCCTCTACGCGGCCTCTGCGGTGCAGGGACTTGAGCACACGCCCGTTCCCCGCGAAACCGCTCTAGGCTCGTTAGTAAACTACATCACCCATGCCGACCCAAAACACTTCCAGCCAGCGAATATCACCTTCGACCTGCTGGTTCCGTTAGAAGAAGAGCTGCGCAAAAAAATTCGCGACAAGAAAGAACGGCATCGTTTGCAATGCGAACGTTCATTAGTAATGTTCGACAAATGGTGGTTTTCGACTGGCACCCCAATTACGTTGTCATCCTGAGTACAGCGAAGGAGCTTTTTATTAGCTCTCAATCATCAGGCAAGCCAGGAGAAATTATTCTGAAATCGAAAGTAGATTCAGATGCATCGATCACTTGTCCCAAATCTGACCGCATCTGAAAAATAATCTGACGAAGCAAGTCATCCTGGGTTATCACGGAGAAGTCACCCCGTTGGGGACCTGCAATATAGTCAAGTAGATTGTTGATATGGACGAGCACCTTCATGCTCGCTATTACATTCATAATTTATGGCCTTGGAAAATCTTAAGCGCGATTCATATGTTTTCTGCGGACCACCTAATTCAGTCGCACTCGTCAGGAATTCGACATAGCGATCAAGCTTGAATTTAAGTTCAGCCAGCTTGATCTCTCTTTGTCGGGTAAAGAAGTGCCCCAAAATTGCCGCCAATATTGCACCTATGCCTCCGATAATTGCGACCAGAATCGGGATATTCATAGATTGCACCGAGCCTCTCATTAGACCGCACCATCTTTTCACTTTCCCGCGTTACCATAAATAGAGATGTCCTTCACCCCCCCCAAAGCTATAGTCAGCCTCTCTGGAGGCATGGATTCCTGCGTCTGCGCTGCACTTGCCGCACGCGATTACGATACCTACGCTATCCACTTCAGTTACGGCCAGCGAACTGAGGCTAAAGAGCTCGAATCGGCACGAGCAGTCGCTAATAAACTGAATTTCAAAGACTTCCTGCACCTGAAAATCGACCTCTTCCGCCGCATCGGAGGCTCGGCTCTGACGGACACAAACATCGCCGTTCCGGAAGTCTCAGAAAATGCTCAGATCGGCGCAGAAATCCCAGTGACTTATGTTCCCTTCCGCAACGCACATTTCCTGTCCGCTGCAGTGAGCTGGGCCGAGGTGCTGGGCGCAAGGAAAATCTTCATTGGCGCCGTGGAGCAGGACAGCTCCGGCTATCCCGACTGTCGTCCGGCGTATTATCAAGCTTTTCAGCAACTTATCCGCACGGGCACAAAAGAGGGAGACATCGAAATCTTGACTCCGCTCATCCATCTTCGCAAGAAGGAGATCGTGGCACTAGGCCTTGAATTATGCGCGCCCTTGGATTTAACGTGGTCATGCTATTCAGGTGAGGAAACCGCCTGCGGCGTATGTGAAAGTTGCGTGCTGCGTCTCCGCGCTTTTGAGGAAGCGGGAACTATAGATCGCATCCCATATGCGGTGCGTGTTTAGACCTGGAAACGGGAAACTGGCCGGGCCGGATAGCTTCGGACAGGTCAGAGGATATTCAAAACAGAAACGCGCCCACATTGTGCGCGTTAAGGAGAAGAAACATGAGGAAGATGAAGCTCTGGCTGGCGCTTGCATTGGCGGCTTTCCTGCCAGCATTTGCACAAGACCAGACCGGTAAGATTCACGGCCATATTCAGGACCCGGCAGGCGTAGCCGTCACCGACGGTATCGTGACGCTCTCGACTGACGGGGGCAAGACCGCCAAGTACACCTTCAAGGCCGGCGCCAGCGGCGATTACACCGGTGACGGCATCGCTCCCGGCACATATACGGTCTCGCTTCGCCGCCCCGATACACCGGCCGATAAAGTCCTCGACCAGTTCCAGGAAGTGAAGATCACTGCCGGCGGTGACACGGCGCAGGACTTCGACATGACGCGCCCTGAATACCTTGCGAAGCTTTCTCCCGAGCAGCGCAAACAGCTCGAAGAGCTGAAGGGAAAGAACGCGGAGGCGATGAAGGAAAATACGGTCATCAAGAACCTGAACGCTGACCTGCAGAAAGCACGCGATGACAATAAAAACAAGAACTACACGGACGCTGATGCCATAATGACAAGGGACACACAGGCCAAACCGGATGCCGCTGTGCTTTGGCTGGAACTGGGCGTCGCTCAGGCAGGCGAGAAGAAATATCCTGACGCCGAGACATCGCTGAAGAAGGCCGTCGATCTCGACAGCCAGAGCAAGAAGCCCAATCCTGAAATTCAGGCAGCCGCGAATAACTCTCTTGGCGAAGTACTGGCTAACCAGGGCAAGGTACCGGATGCTCAGGCTGCCTATGAGGCAGCAGCCAAGATCAATCCATCACAGGCTGCGATGTACTACGGCAACGAAGCCATCATCATGAGCCGTGCAAATCAGCCTGATGCGACGGTAGCTGCTGCCGACAAGGCCATCGCCGCCGATCCTACAAAGCCGGTTCCTTACTACCTCAAGGGACAGGCGCTGATCGGCAAGGCAACAGTTGATCAGAAGACCGGAAAGATCGTAGCGCCTCCGGGCACGGCCGATGCATATCAGAAATATCTTGAGCTCGATCCCAACGGCCCATTTGCTAATGAAGTTAAGGGCGTCCTGCAAGGCATGGGCGAAACCATCAAGAGCAGCTACAAGGCCCCTAAGAAGTAAGACTTCATTTCCATCACAAAAAGAGCGCCGTTTTTATGGCGCTCTTTTTCTTTTTCACTCCATTGTGTGCCCCCATGCTCGCGAAGCTGACCTGGGGTTGTTTTGGCATGATGCACTAAAATCACCTAGTGCCTGACATCGTTCTCACATATACCGAAGCGGCAAGCGTAGTCCAGAGAGAAGCAGACAAGTTACGCCAACTCAGATCAACCGCAGAACAAATCCCGCTCCTTACGTCTCTCAATCGCATTCTGGCAGAGCCAATTGTCGCTGACCGCGACCAGCCTCCATTTCCCCGCTCTACACGCGATGGATTTGCCTGCATCGCTGCCGATCTTCAGAAAAGCCAGCCAATTCAGATCATCGGCCAGTTGCGCGCCGGCAAAACATGGCAAGGCGCATCGCTTGAATCAGGGCAAGCCATCGAGATCATGACCGGAGCGCCCGTTCCCGCTGGAGCCGATTGCGTAGTGATGATCGAGCATGTAACAGTCGATGGAACCAGCTTGCTCCTCGACAATAGTCGTTCCATTTCAAGGGGCGAAAACATTGTCCCTGCGGGGGCTGAAGCAAAACACAGGAGCACCACCGTCCCCACAGGAACACGGATCACTCCGTCGCACATTGCTGTTGCCGCTGCATGCGGATACGCAAATGTCCAGGTCTGCCTTCGACCGCGTGTCGCCATTTTGGCGACCGGCGATGAATTAGTCGCGTTGGGAAGCACGCCGCTCACACATCAGATTCGTAACTCAAACAGTTACTCATTAGCCTCGCAGGTTTCGCTTGCTGGAGCGTTGCCTGTCATTCTTCCCGTTGCTTCGGACAACGAAGCGGCAATTGAAACCGCCATTCACAGCGCAGAAAACTGTGATTTGCTTCTGCTCTCAGGTGGAGTCTCGATGGGCAAGTACGATTTCGTCGAACAGGCTCTGCATGCGCTGGGCGCGGAATTCTACTTCACGGGAGCGAAGATTCAGCCCGGCCGCCCTGTCGTCTTTGGCAGACTGCCGCAACAATATTTCTTTGGACTTCCCGGCAATCCTGTATCCACCATGGTCACTTTCACACTGTTCGCGCAGCCGCTCATCGACGCCATGGGCGGAGAAATCGAAGGCGGCCCTCGTTTCGTACTTGTGCGTCTTGCACATGATCTTCGAGCCAAGCCAGGACTCACACGCTTCCTGCCTGCGAGTGTTGACTATCGGATAGACGGAGCAACGGCGGCCATCATCCCCTGGCAAGGATCAGGCGATCTCGCAAATACATCCAGAGCGAACGGATTCGCTGTGATTCCATCCGATTCCGGAGATCTGGTTGCGGGTTCACTTGTCTCTGTGCTGATGATTTAAGCCCTACCATACGGGGGCACCATGGATGTTGGTGAAAATAAAACAGTTGCGAACACAAATATTTAAGGGCAATAATATACTTGGCTGAAGTTAAAACAAAAGGGGAAACTTTGGATACCGTGACAGGGCAGCACAAATCTATTTCGATTGAATGGGAATACTCACAAAATAATTCCTACACAATGCGCGAATCAGAGCAGACGCTTCAGTTTCGTCGCTAATTGCAAGAAGCGGCGCGTCAGATTGTGCGTCAGATAATTGACGAAAGGACGGCTCTTGAGAAATCCGCTTCAAGTCTTCCCGCCACGGAATCTCGATCCGATGCCCTTCGTGATCAGTGATTCTATATTCGGCAAAGATACCCTCTAAGCCGGATATCTTTTGCAACAAGCTGTTTATATATTGGCCTAAGGCCAGCGCCATTTCCTTGTCTGTCATAGTGCCGAGAATTGTATGGCATGCGGTAATCTGGATTCCGCATGCCTATATGCAAGGGTGCACGTCTCAAGATCGACCGGGCCGAGCATCACATCTCGGACCTTGAGGGCCGCGTCGACTTTCTGAAAAACAGATTGACTGTCGCGGCCCATGTAGATGCGAACAGTGGACTCGAATACATCAAGTGCGACTTTACTAGCACGGAGGATAGAGATGCCTTCGACCGGCTTCCGGTACTCATTGGGGATGCCGTCCACAATCTCAAGTGCGCCCTCGATTATGTCTGGCTGGAAACGGTCCAACGGCTGATTCCCGCTGGAGACTGGGAGAGAACAAAGTTTCCCATTTATCCCACTCCTGAGCTGCTTGAGCGTGAGTTGCGGAAGCTGCAAATAAATGTTCTCACGCCCAACTTTTTCAGGTTTCTTCTGAGCGAGATAAAGCCATACGATGGAGGGGATTTCGCCATCCGGACCGTGCACATTGTGGACATGGGAGACAAGCACAGGCTTCTCACTCCAGTGATTCACTATTCCTCGATTGGCGACATTCGCGTGGAGCAAAATGGAGAAATCCATAAGGGATTCACTAGTGCCACTACATACCCTCCCCCTGTCTATGTCGGCCCTTTCGAACGGGGGATCCATGTCAAAGACCCAGGAAGCGCGGCCTTCGCGGTAATGTTCCAAGAGGGGAACGATGGAAGCGAGACGCGAGCGGTGGACACGCTCCGCATCTATTCGCGCTTTATCGCGAATACTGTCAAACTCTTCGAGGATTTCATCGAATCGTGATTGATTTTGGGTAGGCATCGGCGTAAGCTCCATTCTGTGGAGCTATGCGCCGAATGAAGCCCGGACATCCCGCCAAGAATGAAGAACCTGATATCAAAGCCGTTACAACGCTGCCCGAACGGATTTCGTTGCTCTCGTTGGTGATTCGGCGGTTAAACCACTCGTTGTGAACCGGAATCCTCGAAGCTTAGCTGGATGAAGTGATTTCTGCTTTCTGAGTACAGCTCCTTTTAAAGCCTGAAAAGCGATCGCGTTTGTGAGACATGCGTCGAGAGTTCATGTGGATCAAGAGACACGCACCGATAATCGAGACCGCAGCCCAGAGGTCTGGCCTCCTCGAACCGGCCGGGAAGAGCACTCCGCGAACCAGGAAGGCGGTAAGCTGCAGGATGGCTGCAACAACCGCAGCCGGGATGACCTTTAGCACCGATCGAAACAATTGGCTTTCGCCGGATTTCGCAATCCACGGCGCCCCAATGAAAACAAACAAGAAACACGGCAGGAAAGTGTAGAAGATCGTAACCAGCAAGGCGATCGCGCCCATGAGAATGGACCCGTGAAAATGATGAAATCCGGCCATAAACCCGACGAATCCGACAACAATAATCAGTGGTCCCGGCGTTGTCTCCGCCAATGCAAATCCGTCCAACATTTCCGCATGGCTTAGCCAGGAGAATTTCATTACGGCTACCTGCGCCACGTACGGAATTACCGTATATGAGCCGCCTATGGTCACAAAGGCTGTTCGAGTGAAAAAGCCGCACAGCCTGATCCAGAACGGGAAATCGCACCCGAAAATCCCTAATAGAAGCACCGGAAGGCTTCCAATCGCGGCGCATCCACCCACGATGCGCATGGTCCGCCAATGCACGACGCCAGATGCGTAACCTACCGTCTTCTCTTCAGATGAGGAGCTGTTGATCCCTCTCAGGCGCCGGAGAAGCCCCAGAATGACACCCAAAGCAACAATCATTCCCATTATCCAGGGCAGCGGAATATGCAGGAGGCTGAGAGCGAGGAACGATGCGATCGCAACAAACCATTGCAGACCGGATCTGAGAGCGCGCCGACCGATTTGAAAGAGTGCGCGCAAAACCAAAGCGACTACAATCGGCTTCAACATGCGGAACAGGACGCTCACCCACCAGACAGTTCCGTATCGGGCATAGAGCAAACTGAGTCCCAGGAGGATGGCGGTCGAGGGAAGAACAAACAACGTGCCAGCCAGGAACCCACCTATTTTCCCGTGCAACCTCCAACCAATGTAGATGGCGAGCTGCTGTGCCTCAGGTCCCGGCAACAGCATGCAGTGACTCAGTCCGTGGAAGAAATCGTTGGAATCGATCCAGCGTCGCTTCTCAACCAGCTCGGATTGCATGATCGCCAGATGAGCTGCTGTGCCTCCAAAACTGATCCAGCCCAGTTTGCACCAAAATCCGAGCGCCTCACGTAAGGAAGGATGGGATGTGGCCCCTGATCGATTCTCAAGCATGGAATTTTTGTAACCTATTATGACATTATAACGTCATAATGACATCATAAGTTCGATTCAGAAGGAGAAAATCCATGCCATCGCAATTCAAATCTGCGGCTGCAACTCACATTTCTCTAGGCATGCAGCGTTATGCAGCAATACCACTTCGCGCAATCGCCGGAGGGGGCTTTATGCAACACGGTTGGGCGAAGATCATCAAGGGCCCGGAAGCCTTCGCCGCGATTCTGCAGTCCCTGCACGTTCCCTTCCCGCATTTGTCAGCGTACCTCACCATTTCGGTAGAGTTGCTGGCCGGAGCAGCATTTCTTTTCGGCGCGTTTGTCGAATGGGCAAGCGTTCCGGCGATCGTGGTCCTGTTAACCGCCATGTTTACGGTCCATCTCCCCTATGGCTTCAGTTCCATCAAAATCAAAGCGATTGTTGATGGTCGGGCGCAATTCGGACCTCCTGGGTACGAATGTGTCCTTCTCTATATCGCGTGCATCCTGGCTCTCGTGTTCCTCAACCCAGGTCCGTGGTCCATCGACAGCTATCGCTTGCGGAAGCGCAATGCCTGAGTTTCCGCCGAGTTTCCCGGATGGCGAAGAAGCTTCGTGACGAAGCGGACGAGATCACCTCGATAAGACAGCACCTCATAGTCAACCGGCTGATTGCCGGTGGTCATCGAGGTTCGCTCGATCTGAAAGATCGGAGAACCGACCCTTACCTGCAGAACATCAGCGACGGCTTTGGTTGCGATCACGGCCTCCAACTCATAGTCTGCTTCGATCAGAGGAACTCCATATTCTTCTTCGAGAAGAGTAAAGATCGGATATAGCCGCAGATCCTTGCGCGCGATCTGTTTTCCGAGGCGGAGGGGTAGATACGTCTCATCAAAAGAGATCGGCGTGCCATCGGCGAGCCGCACCCGCTTGATCCGCATCACCTTTATCCCCTTCGCCAATTGAAGGCGTTCCGCAACCCGTGCTGAGGCGGCAACGACATCCTGACTTACCACCCTGGCAGTGGCTTTTCGCCCGACTGCATTCATGTCCTCGACAAAACCCGTCAGCTTTGTGAGCTCCGCTTCGATGCGCGGCGACAGAACGAAGGTTCCAAGTCCACGACGAATCTCAAGCAAGCCTCGATTCACCAAATTCTGGATCGCACGACGAACCGTGATGCGGCTCACCTGAAATCGCTGAAGCAATGCTTCTTCGGTAGGTAATTGATCTCCGGGGCGATACTCGCCCTGGGCGATTTCTGTAGCAATGGTTTCCTCGATCTTGGCATATAGCGTTGATGCAGGCATGATGACAATATAACGTCATATCGATCTATTCCAAATCAGGACCTGATATTCGCTTATGACGAAGGCGGGGAGACCGTAATACGTGGCCTATTTTGTATGAGAAGCACTTTAGCCTGCATTCACCAAAGGCGCTTTCTCCAATCCTCAACTAACTACAACAGGGCCAGCCACTGATTGAATCCTAATAAAGGGGTAGAGAGCTTGCCGCGATGAATCCGGGGGCATCAATAACGTACAGTTCTTGACGTTTGGTTTAATGACCTTATGAGGACAAGCATTTTTGATATAAATTCTGGAAGATGAGTAAGCTTTCGCATTTCGATGAAGCTGGCGACGCCAGGATGGTCGATATCAGTAACAAGGCATCAACGCGACGCGAAGCGGAAGCCTCAGCTTTTGTGTTGCTCTCACATGAAGTACTTGCTGCTCTGCCACACAACCCTAAGGGCAATCCTCTCGAAGTCGCTCGTTTCGCCGGAATCCAGGCAGCAAAGCGCACGTCGGAGTTGATCCCGATGTGCCATCCATTGCCGCTCAGTTTTATTGACGTTTCCACAGAGATCACGGAGGAAGGCATCGCCATTCGCAGCATCGCGGCTACAACAGGGCCAACCGGAGTCGAGATGGAAGCGCTCACCGCCGCTTCGGTAGCCGCGCTTACGGTCTACGACATGTGCAAAGCACTCGACAAAAGTATTGTTATTCGCGAAGTCCGGCTGGAGCGGAAATCAGGCGGCAAAAGCGGCGACTATGCCCGCACCCGTTGACACGTGAAACCTGAAATCGAACAGCCGCATCTTTCCTCTTAAAGCAGTTTTGAATCTAAGCGCGTATCGTATTCAGGGAACAAGATTTAAGACGTAAATCACGGGAAAGCCATGTCTCCAGTGCTTTACAGCATCATCCTTCTCCATCGCCGGGAGTGGATTATCGGCATAAGCGTCGTTTGTGCCGCGATCCTCCTCAGCCTCTTTGCCCACAAGATGATCTTCCGTCTCCTGGGACGCTTGAAACATAAAGACCCGCAAGAATGGTTTGTGCTGACTCTTGTTTCGCAGAGGCTTATCCGGCCAGCGCGGTGGATCGTCATACTGACAGGAGTAGTCCTCGTTCTTCCCTGGCTTCAGGTTCCGGAAGCCTACATTGGCCTTACGCACAAAATCCTCGGAATTCTCTGGTTCCTGGCGCTTGGCTGGCTGATGATCGCCTCGATCTATCTTTTTGAAGACATTCTATTGCGTCGCTATGATCTTGCGGCAAACGACAACCTGCGCGCACGGCGCATCCGCACGCAGATGCAGTTCATGCGCCGCATTGCCATTGGCCTGGCATTATTGATCAATGCAGGCCTGATTCTTTCCCTGTTTCAGGACTCAGGGATATGGCATTGGGGCGCGGGCCTTCTTGCATCCGCAGGCCTGGCAAGCCTTGGACTGGCTGCTGCCGCCAAATCCACTGTTTCCAACCTTCTCGCGGGCCTTCAGATCGCCCTTACTGAGCCGATACGAATCGATGATGTTGTGATCGTGCAGGGAGAATGGGGAAGAATTGAAGAAATTACTACCTCCTATGTTGTCATCGCCATTTGGGACCAGCGCCGCCTGATCGTGCCGCTGTCTTTTTTTATTGAGAATCCATTTCAGAACTGGACCCGCAACACCTCGGACCTACTGGGCACAGCATTTCTTTACGTCGACTACTCCATCCCGGTAGAAGAGCTGCGGAAGGAATTCACGCGCATCCTGGAAGACTCGCCGCTTTGGGACAGAAGAGCCAATAGGCTTATGGTCACCAATCTCAGCGAAAACACTATGGAGCTTCGCTGCCTGATGAGCGCGCGCAATTCCGGTGAATGCTTTGAGCTTCGCTGCGTAGTGCGCGAAAAGATGATTGCCTTTATTCAGGAGAATTATCCAGACGCATTTCCGCGTACTCGTTTCGCTTCCGTCCAGGACGCGAAACCGTCTGCGTTTCAGGGATTGCCTTTCTGAAGCAGTTTGAAGGACTCACCACGCCGTTGCCAGATACACTCCGAACCACTCGCATTCATCTGTCCAGTGATCGGACAAATGGAATCCGGCGCGCTCCAGCATTTCAATCACGCTCTTGTCGTGGAATTTGTAACTGTTTTCAGTGTGAATCATTTCTCCAGGTTCAAAGTTGACCTCAAGATCCAGCGCGGGAATAAGCACATGCTGTGCAGTGAGGCTTTCGAGATAAATCTCCATGCGCGAACATTCTGCGTTCCAACGCGCTACATGACGGAAGAGCCGCAAATTGAAATTCGCACCCAGCTCGCGGTTGATGCGCGTCAGAATGTTCTTGTTGAACTCTGCAGTAATACCCTGAGCGTCGTCGTAAGCTTCAAGCAGCAGTTTCGTGTCCTTCACCATATCGACGCCGAGCAGCAGCTTATCTCCGGGAGAAAGCTCTTCGCGAACATCACGCAGCAGCTGCAATGCATCTGTCGGCTCGAAATTGCCGATGCTCGACCCAATGTAGAGCACCATGTGCCGCTCACCGCCGGAATGAATCTGCCCCAGCCCTTCGGTGTAGTCGGCGACGCGCGGCACTACTGTCACGCCTTTGATTTCCGCCTCAAGACGTTCCTTTGCGTGATTCAGCGGGGTTTCGCTTACATCGATTGCATGATAGGTAACCTCATGCTGCCGACGCACTGCCGCTTCCAGCAGAAGGCCGGTCTTGGTCGCTGTTCCTGCACCCAGCTCGATCATTGAGATGCGCTCGCAGCCCGCAGCCGCAGCCACAATCGCATCCGCGTGGGCTTTCAGGATCGAGCGCTCGGTGCGCGTCAGGTAATACTCCTTGAGCTCCGTTATACGCTCAAAGAGCTGCGAGCCGCGCTCGTCATAAAACAGCCACGGGCTCAGCTTTTTGGGATTGGCGGTGAGACCTACATAGACTTCCGCGCCGACAGGACCATACGCTGCAGCGGGCAGATGAGGTAAAGCGGAAAGAGCGTGCATCGAGAATCCTCAATAGTCAGAGAGACGAATCCCTGAAAACTGCCAGCGGGTTCCGGGAGAAAAGAAGTTCCGGTAGCTGGCGCGAATATGCGTTTGCGGCGTTACGCATGATCCGCCGCGCAACACCATCTGGTTTGCCATGAATTTGCCGTTATACTCTCCCAGCGCTCCAGGCGAGGCTCTAAAGCCTGGATAGCCGAGATATGCGCTCGCCGTCCACTCCCATACATCTCCGAAGATCTGGTGCGCATCATCGGAGAGAGCGGTTATCGGATGCAACGC
>DATAQW010000367.1:0-19608 GCA_036264445.1 Pseudacidobacterium sp. | reverse complement strand
CGTCCGCACGTCCACCGCCGAAGCCGAAGGTCTTGAAGCCCATCGACTCCAGGGCGACGTTGCCGGTGAGGACCAGGAGGTCGGCCCACGAAATCTTGTCGCCGTATTTCTGCTTGATCGGCCACAGCAGCCGGCGCGCCTTGTCGAGACTCACATTGTCGGGCCAGCTATTGAGGGGAGCGAAGCGCTGCTGGCCTCTGCCGCCACCTCCGCGGCCGTCATGGATGCGGTACGTGCCTGCGCTATGCCAGGCCATGCGAATGAATAAGGGGCCGTAGTGGCCGAAGTCCGCAGGCCACCAGTCCTGCGAGTCTGTCATCAGCGCCAGCAAATCCTTCTTTACGGCCGCTAAGTCGAGGCTCTTGAACTCTTCAGCGTAGTTAAAGTCCTCGCCCATGGGATCGGATTTAGCTGAGTGCTGGTGCAGCATATTCAGGTTCAACTGAGTCGGCCACCAGTCGCGGTTCGATCTGCCTGCGCCATTGGTTTGATGGATTGGGCACTTTGTTTCGGTTGACATGCGTTCTCTCCTTTGGCTGTTTGAGTCCAATTACTATGCCTGGAACCCGGCATCGATCAGTGCGTGTTCATCCTCATGGCATCGAATGAAATGTCAGCTTTTCAATTGGTCATCGGTCGAGCATCGGCCCGCACCCGCCTCATTACCCACACTCCTCATTTGCTGTCATTCCCTCCAGCTCCGTGACGAAAACTTGCGCGGTGCTGGCGCCGTTGGTCGCGACGATATTTCTGTTTGTCTCGACGCAACGAATGTAGCATTATGGAGATAGATAGTTCCAATATATAATTCCCATGCGGGGTATAGGCATCACCTATGGAGTTTCATCAGCTGCGTTACGTCTGTGCGATTGCGGAAACAGGCAGTTTCAGCCGCGCCGCCGAGCGCTGCCAGGTCGCCCAGCCCTCGCTCTCGCAGCAGGTTCTTAAGCTCGAGGAAGATTTGGGCGCAAAGCTTTTCGACCGTTTGGGGCGGAGCATCCGCCTCACCGAGGCTGGACGCACCTTTCTGCCCCACGCCCGCTCAATCCTGAGCCAGATGGAAACAGCACGATCAAGCGTGGCTGATAAGTGCGCGGATGTTCGGGGTAGCGTAGCCGTAGGCGTTATCCCGACCATTGCGCCATACCTGATGCCGCGCTACACGGCGGCGTTTGCGAAGAAATATCCTGAAGCGAAGCTGCGCATCGTTGAAGAAACAACGCCGATCCTTGTCGAAAGCCTGCGTGACCTGTCGATCGACCTTGCGATTCTGGCCCTCCCTCTACGTCACAAAGATCTGGAGTTGTTTCCCTTTCATACCGAACCACTCTTCGCCGTGCTGCCCAAGGATCATCCTCGCGCCGCTACCGAATCGCTTACCCTCAAGGATCTCCGCGGTGAGTCCTTTGTTATGCTGCGCGACGGCCACTGCTTCCGCGACCTCACCATCGCCGCCTGCACCCATGCCCGCGTCACGCCGCACATTGCGTTCGAGAGCGGCCAGTTCAGCAGTGTCTTTGGAATGGTCGCTGCCGGCGTCGGCATCTCGCTCGTTCCCGAAATGGCTATAGACCGGAACGCTGGCTGCTCCTACGTCCGACTTACCGACGCGCGCGCGACACGCACGATTGTCGTCGCCATCCTGCGCGGACGCAGCCTCAACCGCGTCCAGCAGGCCTTTCTGTCAAGAATTACAAATTCAGGCAGCAGCGCAAGGGGCGCTATTAGGAGTACTGACAAGACGGCCTAGCGCACCCTGCAATTGTCCCTGTTTCGGATACGCTCAAAGTTCCTCATCATTCCATGCTTTTCAGGAATCGCTACTGGCGTTTTCAGGGATCGAAACTGTTACACGGATCAAGGCCTGGTCAGACCACCGGTCATCAATTTTAATTTCCGGTCTGAAATTCGATTCTCATATACCAAAAGGGAATTTATTTTCTTATTGACAATAGAAATTTTCCTCGCGTAGTGTTTGCATCCGTTAGAGCCCCCGCACTTCGTCCTTATTGCGAAACCACACAACCGGGGGGCCTCTAAGTTCATTTTTTGAGGCTGGTCATGAAGTCTGAAAACAAAATACGGCTGTCGACAATACATAGGTCTGACCACTGGAAGAAATTTGTCCTGGTGGTGATCCTTCCATTTTTCTTCCTTCAATTGCCTGCGGAAGGGAATGATCTCGCATGTCTACGCTGACGGACGCCTGCGATGTATTCAGCAGACCGGCGCTGCTCCTGCTTATTACAAACCGACCGCAAGCTACAACTACGGAGTCGGCGCGTTTCTTCTTGCCGGGTCTGAAGTGGCGCGTATGGCTCGTTATTGATTTGCGGTAGACAAATTCTGCCGTCGATGAATCACTTGCCATTGCCTTCAGGAATAGAAGTTGCTGAAGGAGAAAAATAGCGGCTCAAAGGATTGCCCGGCAGCACTTTTAGCCCGGAAACTACGGCTTCCGCGTTGATCTCAGCTCCCGCGCGTGAAGTATGTGTATGGTCGGAAGGGAAGAGCGGATTCACCTGTGTCTGACCCATTGCATCGTACCGCTGAGCAATGATCTCGTTCAGGTTCACGAAGCCAATGTGGAATTCAGACGCAATCTGCTTTGCCCATCCCCCGTAAGCGCCATCATTGCGCACAACCTTGTCATCTTTCCAGTTATTGCGCGGAATCGGTGAGCAGATGATAGGCGTTGCTCCTTTTGCCAGAGTGTCTTTTACATACTTGCGCATATACCAGCCAAAGGCATGTACGGTTTCCCGCTTCTTCGTAATAGGATTAATAGGATTCCAGATATCCTGTGTTTCATCGCCGATGCCCGGCAGAGTCCCGCGAGCGCGGGCCGCGTCATCCAAAGGACTGGCGTCATTGTGACCGAACTGCATCAGCACGTAATCGCCGGGCTTTACCATTGCTAGTGTTTCATCCCACAATCCCTCTGTGATGTAAGTGCGGCTGCTGCGTCCTCCGCGAGCGCGGTTCACTATATTGATCTTTGACATGTCAAAGAAATCTACGAGAGGGTCGCCCCATCCCCACAGGCTATCTGCTCCGTTGCCACTGCCATTCCTTACCGTTGAATCGCCAATCAGGAACAGCGTTCGGAGCGCCGGGTTTTTGGGAATAGGGAGCGAAGGATCCATAGCTGGTTTCTGTGCAGGTGGTTGTGTGGATGGCGCAGCCTGCACCTGGGAAAATACAGTCAACACGAAGCAGGCGATTATGAGGACGAGAGAATTGCGTCGCATCAGTGACTAGGACTTCAGCAGATGAACTGCGTCGGGACGAGCAGGGAAGTGGTCAGTCCACAGCAAGCGAGTGTATCTGTTAAACTGTTTAATTTCAATAGAAAAGAATTCTTGTTATTGAACCTAGATATCTTTACGTGTCATAAAGGTGTGTATTAAAGATCCTTCCAATTTGTGATTTCAACTTACCAGCACCCAGAAGCAGGACATCAATGAAGCCATGCAAAGTTCTTTAGCGAGTGTTTTATCTTCGGATATGCGAGTCGCACGCATTCTTCTGTTTTATTTCCTATTTTGTTTGGGATTCTCCTGCTCCGCGCAACAAAGCCTGAACGAGCTGCATGCATCCTTTACTAACCCACCTGCAGACAGTCGAATTATGGTGCGCTGGTGGTGGTTTGGAGCGGCTGTCACCAAGCCTGAGCTGCAAAGGGAACTCGAGCAGATGAAAGCTGCCGGCATTGGTGGCGTCGAAGTAGCCACGCTCTATCCTCAGGCGCTCGACGACCCTTCCACAGGTTTTCACAATGTGCCTTTTCTCTCCGACGAATATATCGATGACCTTCGGTTTGCTGCTGAGCAGGCCAGGAGGCTGGGCTTGCGCATGGATGTGACCCTCAGCAGTGGCTGGCCATTTGGTGGGCCGCACATTCCCATCACACAAGCAGCTGGAGCACTCCGTGTTGTAGCTATTCCTATCCCTCCGGAGACGGAGTCGATCGCAGTACCCTCTATTTCGGCAGGGGAGCAGTTGTTGCAGGTATTTATTGTGCCGGGTGAGGTATCGGCGATGAAGCTCTCCGGCGCAAAGCCGGCAAACGATATCAAGGCAGGACGGCTCAGTATTGCACCTGCAGACTCGCAATCGCGAACAGCGCTGTTCTTCATTTCCAGCCGTACGGGGATGATGGTTAAGCGGCCGGCAGTAGGCGCATCCGGTTTTGTTCTGGACCACTATGATGCGCGCGCCATCGCAACGCATCTGCAGGCTGTTGGCGACCGTCTGTTGCAGGCATTCCCGGACAAGCCGCCCTACGCAGTTTTCAGCGATAGCCTGGAGGATTATGGTTCGAACTGGACACCGGATTTTCTTGCCGAGTTTCGTAACCGTCGTGGTTACGATATTACGCCCTACCTTCCTGCTTTGATCGGCGACGATGGTCCGGAGACTGCTGCTATTCGCCATGATTGGGGAAAAACACTAACCGAACTCGTCAACGAAAACTTTCTTCAGCCAATGCATCTCTGGGCGCGCGAACACGGCACACTGCTGCGTTCTCAAACCTATGGATTTCCTCCGGTAACACTTTCAAGCAACCGCTTCGAGGATCTTCCTGAAGGGGAGGGAAAGGCCACAATTAATATGTGGCGGGAATTTTCCGCAACCCGCTGGGCTGCTTCTGCCGGACACCTGTTTGGTCACAATGTCGTTTCTTCTGAAACGTGGACATGGCTACACTCACCGGCATTTCGTGCGACTCCCTTGGATATGAAGGCGGAAGCTGATCTGCATTTTCTGCAGGGCATCAATCAACTTGTGGGGCATGGATGGCCATACTCGCCAGAATCAGCCGGCGAGCCGGGCTGGCGAATGTACGCTGCCGCAGCTCTGAATGATCACAATCCATGGTCTTTCGTTATGCCGGACGTTACGAAATATCTGCAGCGAGTCAGCTTTGCACTGCGGCTAGGGAAGCCTGCAAATGACGTAGCGCTTTTGCTGCCAAACGATGATGTGTGGGCATCATTTGCTGTTGGACTGCCAAAACATAGAACTGCTTCAATGGCAGGCTTCGATGAGATTGGCAGCAATGTGTCGATCGACGAATCGATGGGCGGCTTTCTTGGCAATGTGGTCGTCGCGCAGATTCTGGATGCAGGATTCAACCTGGATTTCATCGATGCTGACGCAATCGACGGTATTGGTATTCCATACAAAGTCCTGATCATGCCCGGCATGGTACGGCTTCCGGAAAAGACGTATGAGAAGATCGCCGATTTCGCGCGTCGCGGTGGCATTGTTATCGCCACCCGCAGGCTTCCATCTGAGGCGCCGGGATATCTCAACCATGAAACAGAGTCAGCCAGTATCCGTGAGACTTCGCAAACGCTCTTTCATGGGAACATCGCAACAGCTCACTTTGTCGAGGATGAGCATAACCTCGGCGCATCGTTGCGCACCTATCTGGAGGCTGAATTTACAACAACACCCTTCACTCCGGAGATTGGCTTCATTCATCGCAAGGTGGGCAACGGTGATCTCTATTTTGTTGCGAATACGAGCAACCGGCGACTGCAGACCTCTGCGCATTTTCGTTCCATATATAGACGCGCTGAAGTGTGGGACGCATTTACTGGAAAAATTACCGGCGAGACTGACCAGGCAAATATACCGCTCGATCTCGAACCCTATGAATCGCGCCTGATCTTCTTTGCTGAAGATGCGATGCGGGGCGCATCAGCTTCGCGGCCAGCTGCAATAAAGACATTGGATATATCAACCGGATGGCATGTCATCTTCAATGATCCCGAGCGCCATTCGCTCGACATGGCCAAATTGAGCACGTGGGAGCAGCACCCTGACTTTCGCTATTACTCCGGAGTCGCTACATATGAAAAGAGTTTAGTGCTTGAGCCGGGTATGACAGTCGCGCTGGATTTTGGCGAAGGTACTCCCGTTGCGCAACCCAATCCTTTAGGCCCTCACAATATAAGGGCCTATCTTGAGAGTCCTGTTCGTGAGGCAGCCGAAGTTTTTCTCAACGGAAATCATGTCGGATATATCTGGCACCCGCCATACCGTCTCGATCTCACGCCTTTCGTTAAGGATGGGCGAAACAAATTGAAAATTGTTGTTGGCAATACAGCGATAAACGCGCTCGCGGGGCAGCCACAACCGGACTATCGGCTTCTTTACGCCCGCTATGGCACCCTGTTTGTGCCCCAGGATATGGACCATCTGGAACCATTGCCGTCAGGCATCCTCGCTTCAATCAAGCTGATTGAGAGTAAGTACCAGCATTGATCCGCATCAGGGCTTCGCACGGTCTGATCCTCAAAAAAGCAGAATAAGTGCTGCAGTTCCGAGCGGATCACCGGCGATACGGACAGGTCTTGTGTTGCCTAGTTGAAATCTAATAGAACCTTGCCGCCACGCTCATAATGTTCGATTGCTTGTTTGATTTGGGGCGGCTTGTAGGTTGCGGTGACGGGGAGGTTCAACTTTCCTGCGGCGACTACTTGCGTCGCCTCAGTTAGCGCCGCGCGAATCTTGGGCAGAAATTCTTCGTAGTACATCCAGAAGCCGTGGATGTTTAACCTCTTGCCGATAACGTCGCCTTGCGGCAGAGGTGGATGGGCGAACGACTGAGCCATGCATAGCTGACGAAATGAGCGCCAGGTGAGAGAGCGCTTGCGACTGTCGTTGACGCTGGACCACCCACAGCATCCAGACCGAGAGGTATTGGCATTCCGCCGGTCGCCTTCTGAATCTGCTTGAAGAGTTCGGGCGATTCGACGCCCACGAAATCAACACCCAACGCTTCGAGTTCAGGGACAAGCTCGGACCGCCTGACTATTCCGACTACTTTAAGGTCGCGCGATTTGGCTACCGCGATCAGGCATCGCGCAACTTGGGAATTGGCGGCATTCAATACGATCCAATCTCCGGTCTTGAGCTTCACAAATCCGTCTAAGAGAAGAACGGCTGTTGTTGGATTGATGTTTAACATCGAGGCTGTTTTCGCATCGATGGATGGCGGAACGACGAAAAGGCCGTGGGCCGGAGCAAGGACTTTCTGAGCCCAGGTAAAAGTGCGAAATGGGATCGTAACCCGGTCTCCTATCTTCACGTCAGTGACTTCCGGACCGATTGCCTCTACGATCCCAGCGCCTCCACCTCCAATGACAGAAGGGAGCTGCGGATTTAGAAAGTACACTCCATTCGCTAACAGGAGGTCGCTGTAGTCAACAGGCGTATACTCCATGCGCACAAGAGCTTCGTCTGCGGAGGGTGCGTTTGGCTCCGGGATCTCGACCATCTTCAGGTTCTGAGCCGGATTGCCATAGGCGATGAGATGGATGGCTTTCATTTATGACGTTCTCCTTCCTCGAACAGACTTCTTCCCGCGAGAGCATCTCCTGTTTGCTGAATCAGCCCACGATCGCGAAGGTCTAGAGCTAGCGCGGGCTGTTGGACAACCTTATGAAGCACGCAGCGCCGACTCGGGCCTGAAGATCGGCCTCCACGAAGGGTCAAGATACAGCCAGCGTTGCGTGCTGAACCAGCTGGTAGGAATCTCAGGAACGTGCAGAAGTCCATGTCCTACCACGCAGATGAGTTCGGTGCCGTTCCACGCAAGGAAATTCCTCGTCGGCTGTCCTACATGCACTGGATTTCGCAGGACCTGCAAACAAACGGGGCAGCGGCGCCGCTGGTCGCGCAAAATCCATCGCAACGCCGTGAGCATTCCGATAAAAGCCAAACATATCTGTAAGCATTGGGAGGTTTCCGGCTGCACCGATGTATATACATACGAAAGATCAAGTGATGCAAAGCAGATCACGGGCACAACAAGTACTAGCTTTGCTGTCAGAAATATCCAGCGCCGAAGCCGAACCGACCACGAGCTCTGCCTTGGTTGGACAGGATACTCGCCAAGAGGGAGCGAAGTGGTTGCGGGCAACGCTAGCAGCGCAAGCACGAAAGAAAAGATAAATGCCATCAGCAGTTGCCGCGATAGTCCTTCGACGGGAAGGCACGCAAAGCTGTCATACCCGCCTGCTCCATTGGGCACCAGCATGTGCCAGTTTCCGGCAGGCTGTTTTTCGACGATCGACGGCTGCATACGCGCAACCACAAAGCCAGGTGTATATCTGTTGAATTTGTTGACTCGGTCTGTGTTTTCAAGCAACCACGCCTCAGCTTTGCCTGGAAGCCGCCATGCGTTCGGCTTTGCTACTCCTATGATGACCGCCTTTTCCCCCTTGACAAAAACAGTGCGTCCAGCGACATGAGGATCAGCATGAAAATACCTGCGCCACGTAACTTCGCTCAAAATGAGACTGGGATTGATGCTGGTAGCCCCTGTTGGAAAGAGAGGTGTTTGAAGCACATCAATAAGATTGCCGGTGGCATGCACAATCGTGAGTTCGGCGGTTATACCGCGCCCGGCATGAATCTGTTTTTTCACGGTTTGATAGAAACCAATGCTTCTGAATATGTGCCGCGCGTCTTTCCTCCATCCTTGGTATTGATCCACGCTGACATCCGGATACCAATCTTGTGAATTTCTGTTGTGCGAAACGATTACCAGGTTGCGAGCGTCTTTGTAGGGCAATGGCAACAGCATTCTGCGCGTTCCCGGCAGTAGAAATGCAAGACATGTTGTTGCTACACCTGCCAGTAATAGCAGAGATAAACAATGTCCAGGAGAGCGAAAAGGATGAATCTTTTTGTGCTGAGTAAAGCCGTGCTTTGCTAGACAAAAAGCATCCTGAAAAGCCCCCGCAATAAATGCCACTGTCTCTCGATGTGTCGTCTTGCTACGGACATGCCATAGCTCGGCTGTCCATTCTTTCAGCCAGTCAAAACGCTCATCATCGGGCACCATCCACGAGGCGCAGCGCAGAGCAAGTTTGTATGCAGTCATGCGTGTTCCACCTCGGTTTGCGGAATCAGCTTTTCAAGTAATGGATAGCGTTTGAGCGATGCCGCGAGGGTTATCCTGCCCGCACGTGTGAGCTTGTAATACTTTCGCGGAGGCCGTTGTTCGGAAGTCGCAATGGACTCAGACTCCCATTTTGACTGGATCAAACCATCGCGTTCTAGTCTGCGCATTGCCGGATAGACTGTGCCGCTAGGAAGCCCGGTCATCTCCATGATGCTGAAGCCGTAAATATAACCGGTGCTGATAGCACGCAGGATCATGGCGGCAGTGTGTGAAAGTTTTGGGTCGGCGCCCATGAGCGGCATTTTACCTATGTAGCATGCTACTTGACAAGCATTTACGTAGTTTGCTACATAGGGTAAATGCAGAATGCTCCCGTCCTCGAATTGCAGAACATCACCAAACACTACCGCAGTATTCCTGCCGTAGAAAATGTGAGCTTTCAGCTGGCGGCAGGCGAAATCGCCGGCTACCTCGGCCCGAATGGATCAGGGAAATCGACGACTGTGAAGATCATCACCGGAATGATTCGACCGAACACTGGCAAAGTGCTCTTCCGTGGCGTGTCCATTTACGAGGACCTGGTGCGCTACCGCGCTATGCTCGGCTATGTCCCGGAAGAGGCGCATGTGTATACGCATCTATCCGGACTCGAGTATCTGCAACTGATCGGCCGTCTGCGCGGGATGGCAGAAAAGCTGATTGCGCTGAAAGCTAACGCCATGCTCAGGCTTCTGGCTCTTCATTCCTGGCGTTACTCGCCCATCTCATCTTACTCAAAGGGCATGAAGCAGCGCGTTCTCATCGCGGCAGCGCTGATGCACAATCCGCAGCTTCTGATTTTCGACGAGCCGTTGTCGGGTCTCGATGTCGTATCCGCGCGCCTCTTCAAAGACCTGTTGTCCGCGCTTGCCGCTGAGGGCAAGGCTGTCCTCTACATCTCGCACGTCCTCGAAGTTGTGGAGCAGATTTGCAGCCGCGTCATGGTCATCGCCAAAGGACACATTCTGGCAAATGCAGCGCCATCGGAGCTGACGCGGCTCATGCAACTGCCAAGCCTTGAGCACGTTTTTGCTCAGCTGGTTGAACAGCAGGATACGAAAGCGGTTGCAAATGAAATGGTCGATGTGATGAAGGCCAGTCATGTATAGCGTATTTTCGGAAAACCCTGTGCTTTCGCTGGAAGTCCAGGCAAAGGCTCCCCAAAAAGAAGTCGAACGCATGAACCGCTTTGTCGTTCTCGTTACGCACTTCTTCAGGCGCTTCTTCGATAATCCGCTGACCTCGCTTGATGACGAGAACGCTACACGCGTCATTCAGGCGATTTGTGCAGTTGCCGTACCCGGGCTGATGTTTGCCATGTCCCTGATCCCGTCATATTTCAGGTTTCCGCCACCTTTTCCGGCTCCGCCACGCGGATTCTGGCCGCGAGTGAGTGATCACTATTTTTATGTCCTGTATACAGCCGTGGTCACCGGAGCAGTCACGGTCTTCGAATGGGACATGCTCTTCCCAGATAAGATCGACATCCTTGTCCTGACGCCGCTGCCGGTTCTGTCGCGCAAGTTGTTTACCGCAAAAATTGTCTCGTTATCTGCATTTTTGAGCTTGTTCCTGGCCGGAAGCAGCATATTAGGCGCCGTCTTTCTGCCGGCAATCGCCGACGAACCCAGCTACTTCCGTCATCTTGCAGCTCATATCATCGCTGTGGCAGCGAGTGGAACCTTTGCTACAGCATTTTTCGTCGCGCTCGAAAGCGTTCTGCTGAATCTTTTAGGCGAACGAATTTTCAGCCGGATTTCGTCGGTGCTCCAGGCGCTTGTACTTACTGGTCTGCTGATCGTGCTGTTCCTTTTTCCTCTTCTCTCCCATAACATACGGATTCTCCTGCTCTCGGGCAGTCACGTGATGCAATACTTCCCGCCATTCTGGTTTCTGGGACTTTATCAATTGTTGCTTGAAGGCGCATCAGCGTTGCCTGTGTTTCACAGTTTGGCGATAACTAGCGGCCTGGCGTTGCTTGCGGCTGTTTTGCTTGCTTGCGTCACTTATCCGCTGGCATACCGCAGAAAAACACGCAGCTTGATTGAAGGATTTGTAGCAAAGAACCGTCGCAACTGGTTCGCTGAGACTAAGAATAAATTCCTTCACTGCACAGTCCTGCACCGGCCCAGGCAGAGGGCGGTCTATCACTTCATAAGCCAGACACTGAAATGCGCGCCGCAGCACCGCGTGTATCTGTCGATTTATGCCGGAATAGGATTGGCCCTCATCATCGCCGACAGTGTGACATTCAAACTAGCCAACGGGCAGGTGGGGTTCGTGTTTTCAGAAAAAGGCCTGCATACAGCTGTACCCCTCGCTGCTTTCTGGCTGATCGTTGGGCTCAAGGCGGCCTTCACGGTTCCATTCGAACTAACGGCAAACTGGCCTTTCCATGTAATTGGAATACGCCCTGACCATGAACACATCGTAGCCACGCAACGCTGGACGCTTCTGCGCGCGCTTGCAGTTACCACGGTATTCGTTTTTCTCGGAGCGGAACTTGATCCAGCTACACTTGGCACCACACACGCCATGGTGTCCCGGTTATTCGTCGCTCAAGGAATCAGCCTGCTCTTGGTCGACATCTTCTTTCTGCAATTCATGGCGGTGCCCTTGGCTGCTCCTCTGGCGTACTCCAAGCGCAATATAGCTTTCGCATTGGCTGCCTTCCTTGTACTCTTTCAGGGATATATCGAAACCACCGTAAGCGCCGAAGCCTGGCTGCAACGAAGCACAGTTCGGCTGGTCATCGCTGTGATACTCATCGCCGTTATCCATCTCGGTCTTCAATACCAGCAACGCAAAATGATCCGCGAGCGCGCAAGCTTGCCTCAGGACATGGATCTGGAAGACTTCCCCCAGCGCCTCGGCTTGTCATGAGCTAGTAGCGGAGGTGCAGATAATCTCGGCGCCCTTGAACGTGCATGTTGGTGACGCCCTGTGGAGACCAGACCCAGGTGTCTTCTTTCGGCGGTGAGAACGGGAAAAGAGATGCTCTATCGTTATCCGAATAAAGGGATGGGAGAATCATTTTCCTGTTCACTGCGGAAACGCTTTTCAGCACGCCATCACAATAAACAGCAGATAAGACTTTCCTTTTGAGTTTGTCGCAGAAGTACAGTAGGAAATCGTTCCGCTGCATTTTTTTCCGTGTCTATTTAAGGGATAAAACAACGATACAAATGTCCACAACTCCAGGGGATTTATATCTCAGTTGGTCGAGGAGTGCTACTGTATGATTTCAATAATGTTGCACGTTGCGAGGTCCTTTTTATAGGCCTTAGTGAAACAGATTAAAAATGGCCCCGAGTGTCTGATTCTTGGTAGTTAAGGATCTATTGCTTAAAGCCAATACATTGGGTTTCAGTAACTTACGAGACGATAAACCTAGGAGTCTGTTGCTCCACATTATTCAGGTCGATTGTTGAGGTCCCTGCTCAGCCAGAAAACAACATCGGCAGGATAACCAAGGGTAACCTCCGGGTTGGCGACTGCACGGCAGCCTCAAGGGCTGGAAGGCTGGTTTACACTAGTACGCACTCCATCATGAATTGGTGCATCCTACACCTGCTCACCGTCCCGTTAATTGCACTTGCGCTGCCGTGCTGTGCCCAAACCGGTACGGTCACTTTTTATTCCATAGAGGCCGGTGCCGCGCAGCAATATGCCGGTGCGCTCGTTCCATTTGGCAAAGCTCCCTTTACCGGTTTTCTCTACGACGGCAGCCAGCAAATGGCGCATGCACGAGGAGGGCGTTTTGTCACCTTTCGCCTTCTTGCCGGAGAACATCAATTCTCCGCTTCTTATCGCTCCCTCGACCCCGGTGATCCTTCCGTGCATTTGAACGTTGAAGATGGCGGCCAATATTGTGTTCGCCTGAGTGCCAACTATAAGAGCGGTTCGATTGTCATGCCTATTGCCGTTGTTCACAGCGCTGTCCAGCAGGTGCCTTGCGACCAGGCTCTGAAGGAAGCGGGGAGATACAAGCAACTTGAGTTGAAACGGATCGACGCGCCTGCGCGTATAAGGCTGGTGAGTTCTCAGACTTTTCCGAGAAACAATTGAGCAACGGCTGCGCGTCGACAGTTCACCTACTTGACGCGGCCGAATCGGGCTTCCAGTTCCTTCAAAATGGCGTATGCCTCAGCGACTGGGATTTGAGGCCCATGTTTCTTCCGAAACTCGTCGACGAACTGATCCAGCTCGGCGACGTACTGCTCTCGATCAGGTCCATCGTAGGTTGCTTTCCGTTCCAACACGTACTTCAAAGCGGCTTCTGTCGATATCGTTTTTCCGTCGGCAGCTCCCTTATATTCGTTGTATTGCACTGTCATCCAGAACCGGTCTTGCTGGAGCCTGTGGGCGAAGCCGTTCTTGATGACATCAGCAGATAAGGCAAGAAGCTCGCTGCGGCGCAGGCCCTGATGAAGCATCAAGATGAAATAGGACATACGCGCGCGCCACCGTGAGGTGCTGTCTCGAAACGGGTTAGTCTGAGACTCTGGATCCAGCAGTTCGTATAGAAATTCGACGACCTCCGATGGGAGCGAGCGAATCTGTTCGGGGCGCCGTCGCCTTCCAATGTGCAGGTTTGAATGGAGAAGTTTAAACCGCGCTAGGCTTCCTTGGAACTCGTCTAGCTGGCCAGCCAGGAGGTAGCCTCCGAGTTAATCGTTGAGACGTCTCCACGACGAATTGCAGTGCCGCCTGGCCATCGCTCCTCGGGCGCTGCTGACGCTGAAGGCCGGTTCCTAATGGCAAAGAAGTATCCCTCCAGGGCGCGTTACTTAGAGCCTCCAGGTTGAAATCAGCGAGCGCGTCATCCAGACGCCCAGGTCCAAGCATCTCGTCCGATGCTGATAAAAGCTCTCCAGATACCCTAACTTCTTGTCGACGGTCGAAGGGGCAAGGGGCCAATGGGCAAGAACGAGATCCAGACGGCAGCCCAATACCGAGGGAGCCCGGAAGCATCAAGTAGGACCGGGCCGTCGATTGATGGGAGCGTGGCCCTGCGAAGATGGACAAGCATAATCTGGCGCCAGCGATTACAATCTGCTGAGTTTGCCGCATAAAGGTCTCGGGTGTCAAACGTAAGTGTATGTACATACGTTAGTTACGTCCTAGTCTGTAATTCGATCGCTTCGCGGCGGCGAAAAAAGGCTGTGGAAAAGACATGAAGTGGAAAAGTCCAAAGAACAGACTTTCCCACTTCATTTGGAAATCCCGCAAAGTGCGCGGGATTTCCACTTTCCCACAGCCGCGACTGCTGCTGTCTTATTTAACTTTGTTGTGTTCTAAATGGTCCTTTTAACGCCTTGAGCACAACGGCAGGAAAACTACCAGCACGTCCGATAACGGATATTCTGTTAAGTACTCTTGTGAGCGGAAATCGAAAATGTCCGGGTCCTGTCAACTGTTGCTTCTCACCTAAAACTAAACACTGGTCTTTCTCTGCGTGAAGAGACGGTCAGTGGTGAATGAATCACCGTGGGCGGACTGCGCCCCATTCTAGCTGTCCAGTCTTCCTCTCTTCCTGCCAACCTTGGAAATCGCCATATTTCAGCTTTGCTTCAACAAATCAGCCTTTAAGATTACCAATAGATTTTCCCGTTTCTTCTATAAAGAATGGCCTTGCTTCGCAGGTACGCGCGCCAATTCCTTGGATTCGCTATGTAGCTGTAGTAGCGAATCCGGCGCAAAGGGCCATGCAGTTTACGCGCCCTCATCATGTCGACACATAGTTTCGCCAGATGATGAAAACGGACAGGTTCTGAAAACCATTTTTCCCATTCCTGTCGTGCCCGGATACCCATTTCCTGAGCCCGGTCTCGAATCGCGTCCAGCATCTCCGGGACTCTGTCAACCTCAGCTTCCGGCACCCGAATGCTGAACGACTCCCAGTCAACACTCTCGTTCGGTATCCATTTGTCGGAAAGAATGACGCAGCCTCGCCCCATCTCCATCGATTCGAAAAGCCGAATGCTGCCTGGCCCTCTGCCGCGCGGACAAAGGCTGAAGAGCGCATCGCGAACCGAGTCGGCATACCGCCGCCAGAATGCGTCTTTTTCTTCGGGAGTTCCGTGATAGCGGACGTGGGGAGTTTCCTTCGAAGTATCTAATACACAGATGTCGCTACGCCCAAACTTGAGAAACTGTCCTCGCAATGGGTGTGTATTAATCGAACCAATGAAAGCGGCGAGATACCGCTCCTTCCCTGTAATTGGACAATATTGAATGTAAGGGCCTTCCTGCTGGAGATAGAATCCGGTTCGCGTCTGCTCAGGCGAGAAATGCTCTTTCTTGAGTGATGGATAAATTCCGGGAACGATTGGCCAGACATCATCGCTAGGATCGGATAGAAAACACTTTTCTGGATAACGGTGATATAGCGGGTGCGCGCGTACCGGCTCGGCGAACATGCCGATGATTCCCATCTCAACAAAGAGAATGATGTCGGCTTCCGCGGGATCTTCAGTCAGGGTATGCACGCCATAGATATCCAAGACCGCGCTGCGCTTTAAGGCCTCCAGCGCGTAGTGGACATTTTTGTCATACTTTTCATCTCCGTAAACGGAGACTAAATGTACCTTAGCCATTCCTTCTTTTTCGCTCACCATTGGGAGTCCAGACAGGTGCGCAGGCAATTACTCCCTGCGCACCTGTCTGCTACACGCCAATTACGGCACAGAGTTCGTTTACGGCGTCTGCGCTCTTCTTTAGCGCGGCGTCTTCTTCGCTTGTCAGCTTGATTTCGATGATCTGTTCAAGCCCGCGGGCACCCAATTTGCACGGTACTCCGACGTAGAGGCCGTCGATGCCATATTCGCCCTGCAGATAAGCGGCGCAAGGAAGGATCTTTTTCTTATCCTTGAGAATGGCTTCAACCATCTCAACCGTTGCTGCCGATGGCGCATAGTAAGCGCTGCCTGTCTTGAGGTATTTAACGATCTCAGCACCGCCATCGCGCGTGCGCTGGACGATAGCATCAAGTTTCGTTTTTTCAATGAGTTCGGTGATGGGAATTCCAGCAACGGTTGAATATCGCGGCAGTGGAACCATTGTGTCGCCATGTCCACCCAGAACAAATGCAGTCACGTTTTCAACCGATACCTTCAGCTCTTCTGCTATGAATGTGCGGAAACGGGCTGAATCGAGCACGCCGGCCATACCGATAACGCGCTCCCGGTTGAACTTTGCCTGCTTGAACGCGGCCTGAGCCATCGCATCCAGCGGATTGGAGACGACAATCAGAATGCAGTTCGGAGAAACGGCAGTCACCTTGCTGACCACGTCCGACATGATTTTGTAATTCGTCTGCAGAAGATCATCGCGGCTCATGCCGGGTTTGCGGGGAATGCCAGCCGTGATCACAACAATGTCCGAGTTTGCCGTGTCGGCGTAATCGTTGGTGCCGGTGATGTGGCAATCGCGCTTCTCAATCGGCATGGCCTCAAGCAGATCGAGACCCTTGCCCTGCGGCACGCCTTCCACTACGTCAATCAATACAACGTCGGCAAGTTCCTTCGAAGCGATCCAGTGTGCAGCCGTTGCGCCAACATTTCCAGCGCCTACAATTGTTACCTTCTTACGCATACTTCTCCTTCTGTATAAATTGTCGTGATGCGACACTACATATTTTCAATCATTCTTGTCGCAAATTCACTTGTCTTGACCTTCGTCGCGTCCTGCATCAGGCGTTCGAAATCATAAGTTACATATTTTTGCTGGATTGTTTTTTCCATTGACGATTCAACGAGCTTTGCAGCTTCGTGCCAGCCGAGGAATTCGAAAAGCATCACACCGGAAAGCATTACTGATCCGGGATTGATCACATCCTTATCGGCGTACTTGGGAGCCGTTCCGTGTGTTGCTTCGAACACCGCATAGCCATCGCCGATGTTTGCGCCTGGCGCGATGCCCAATCCACCAACTTGTGCCGCGCATGCATCAGAGATGTAATCGCCGTTAAGGTTGGGGCAAGCGAGAATGCTGTATTCATCAGGGCGGATAATCACCTGCTGAAAAATTGAGTCAGCAATGCGGTCATTGATCAGAATCTTCTTCTTCCACTGGCCATTGCCATGTGATTTGCCGATAGCATCGAGGACGCCTTTTACTTCCGCATATAGCTCTTTGCGGAAATCTTCTGAGCCGAACTCCAATCCTGGCTCGATAAGCGCAGCATTCTGCTCAACCGTAAGGCTGGGGTTCGCTTCGGCATTGCCAAGAATCCAGCTCTCGCGCTCTGTGACCACTGCATCACGGAATTCGCTCACAGCAACTTCATAGCCCCACTCGCGGAATGCCCCCTCAGTGAACTTCTGAATATTGCCCTTATGGACCAGTGTGACGGATTTGCGCTGGTTCTCGATCGCGTATTTGATCGCGTAGCGCACGAGCCGCTTGGTCCCGGTGATGGAAATAGGCTTGATGCCCACACCTGAATCTTCGCGGACTTTTTTCTTTCCGCTCTTCAACATGTCATTGTTCAGGAAGTCGATCAGTCTTTTAGCATCTGTGCTTCCCTCTTTGAACTCGATCCCTGCATACACATCTTCCGTATTTTCGCGGAAGATCACCACGTCCAACTTTTCCGGATGCTTCACCGGGCTGGGTACGCCCTGGTAGTACTTCACGGGGCGCACGCAGGAATAAAGATCCAGAATCTGTCGAAGAGCAACATTTAGAGAACGAATGCCGCCGCCCACCGGTGTCGTCAGCGGGCCTTTGATCGAGACACGCAGATCGCGCGCGGCATTTACGGTGTCGTCAGGAAGCCATGTGCTGAATTCGCGGAAGGCTTTTTCGCCCGCATACACTTCAAACCACTTCACTGAGCGCTTGCCGCCGTAAGCTTTTTCCACGGCAGCATCGAAGACGCGCTGCGATGCCCGCCAGATGTCGCGGCCTGTGCCGTCGCCTTCAATAAAAGGAATGATTGGCTGGTTTGGAACCTGATACTTGCCATTTGCATACTGAATCGCCTCGCCGTCTTTGGGCAAGGCCTTCCCGTTGTACGTCGTCTGCATGTCGCTGGATAGCTCCGAACAAGATTGATGAGGACTGCAATGATTCCTTCTGAGGCTATCACCCGCTGAATATGAGTGGCAATTGAGCGTACCGCTGCGCGCAGTTTGGTTCGAGTACAATTCTTTTACGGAATCGTTACCATGCGCTTAAATACACTTGTTTCAGTCTTGTTTGCATCCGCTGTTTTCTCAATGATGAGCTTTGCACAATCACCGGCACCGCTCCGCGTAGCCATTGTCGGACTCGAACATGGCCACGTCTCGGGATTCCTTCACCAATTCCCTCTTCAGCATGAAGTTGAGCTTGTTGCGATCGTCGATGCAGATAAGGCACTCGCGAATCGCTATCAGCAGCAGTTCCATCTCGATCCGAAGCTCTTTTATGACACTCTCGATTCAGCAGTTGCCGCGCAGCATCCACAGGCAGTGCTGGTCTACACATCGGTGGGTGATCACCGTCGCGTGATTGAGCAGGCTGCACGGCATAATCTGAGCGTGATGGTCGAGAAGCCGCTGACCCTCTCGCTAGAGGACGCGCTCGCCATCCGCCGCGTTGCCGACGAACACCATATTCAGGTACTGGTGAATTACGAGACAACCTGGTACGCCAGCAACCGTGCCGTTTATGACCAGATCAACCAAGGCAAACTTGGCAATGTGCGCAAAGTGGTGGTCCATGACGGCCACGAGGGCCCGAAAGAAATCGGAGTGCAGCCTGAATTTTTGAAGTGGCTCACTGATCCTGCAGAAAACGGCGCGGGCGCGCTCTATGATTTTGGCTGTTATGGCGCAGATCTGATGACATGGTGGATGCACGGCGAGGCACCCGTTAGCGTTACCGCCGTCGCGCAAACCGATAAGCCTGACACGTATCCGCATGTGGATGACGACGCGACGATCATCCTGCAATACAAGGATGCGCAGGCAGTCCTCATGCCTTCATGGAACTGGTCATTTTCGCGTAAAGATGCTGAGATTTATGGCACGAAGGGATATGCAATCACCGTTGGTCCGGACAAGTTGCGTGTCCGATATACGGGAGAGACGCAGGAAAATGTGATCCCTGCTGTGCCTCTTACCTCTCCGCAGGATACTTCTCTGCATTACCTCGCAGCCGTGATGCGAGGTGAGCTGCAACCGAAGGATGACCTGACATCGCTCGACACGAACATAGTCGTAATGCAGATTCTGGATGCCGCCCGTGAGTCAGCGCGCACCGGGCGATCCGTCAGACTGAAGCCCCTGCCGCCTGAGGTCAAATGATCTCCTGCACACGCTTTGCAGCTACGTTATAGACATTGCTGGCAGAACCAAGCGCGTCTTCTACGGCTTCCCTGCTCACTTTGTATGCTGAACCGGCGCGTTCGCTGATGGTGTCTGCAGTATCGCGCATGTAGTCGGCAGCATCTTCAAGCTTCCGGCGAACCTGCCGGCGCGTTCTTTCACCTGACTGCGGCGCATAAAGCAGCGCAACACCTGCGCCCGCTGCTACACCAATTGCAAATGCGGCCCAAAACTTCCATCCATTCATTGCATTTCTCCTTCAAAAAAAGACCACTTCAACTGAGATACCTAATCTTTGCTTGAAGGTTGCTGGGGGAGCTCTTACGGCAT
>DATAQW010000351.1:0-7569 GCA_036264445.1 Pseudacidobacterium sp. | reverse complement strand
TGCCAAACGAACGCTACGATGCCGTATATTCGCTTCCTGCCGAATTACAGAAGCGCGGCGTAAAGATTGCGTTCTCATCGATTGGTGGATCGGGTGACGTTCGCAATCTGCCTTATGCCGCGGGTTATGCCGTGGCTTACGGATTGCCTTACGACGAAGCGCTGAAGGCGATCACGCTCAATCCCGCAGAGATGTTTGGCCTGAGTGCTACTCTGGGTTCGCTCGACGTGGGCAAAACGGCCAACGTAGTGGTTGCAAATGGTGATCCTCTGGATGTTCGGACATCAGTAAAGCAGGTGTTTATCGATGGTGTCGCAGTGCCAATGGTAAGCCGCCAGACGCAACTGCGCGATCAGTACATGCCGCTTACAGAAAAGAAATAGAGCTTTTATAAAAAGTGGGTGAAAGGGCACGACTTTAGTCGTGCCATAAACGGCACATTAGTGGTGTGCTTTCGAAATCCAGAATATCTTTCATAACAAGGTCTCGCGGCTGTCTCGTCCCAGAAAATTCGGTACTCGTCCCACGGTAATTGTGTGAAGCTTGCGCATGAGTCACGATGTTTTCCATGAAAGCACTAAGTATTCTGTTTGTACTTTTCGCAAGTGGGATCGCAGCGCAAACTCATGCAAAGCCGGCGGCAGCTCCGACCGCCTTCCAAACGCAGGAGACGCAGGAAACGGATTGGCCAAATTACGGCAATGATCCTGGCGGGATGCGCTATTCATTGCTTTCGGAAATCAACGGCGCGAATGTGGCGCAGCTGAAAATTGCATGGGTTTTTCACGCTGGCGATATTTCAAACGGCAGTGGCGGCAGGAAGCGGAGTGGCCTTGAAACCACGCCGCTGATGGTGGACGGAACCCTGTACTTGACTACGGGTTTCAATCGCGTGATCGCGCTTGACCCGGAGACGGGGAAGCAGAAGTGGGCCTACGATCCGCACATCGATCAAGCATGGCAATCGGGCGATGGGCTGATCAATCGCGGTGCCGCCACATGGATTGATCCTGATCGCAAAGCGCAAAGCCCATGCCATCGTCGGATTTTTGAGGCGACGATTGATGCGCGTCTCATCGCACTCGATGCGGCCAACGGAACTCCCTGTCAGGACTTTGGCAAAGATGGCCAGGTGAGCTTGCGCGATGTTCCCGGGTTCCGGTCGGGCTGGTATCACATCACTTCTCCGCCAGCAGTTATCGATGATTTGGTTGTTGTCGGTTCTGCCATTGACGATAATGCTCGCGCCGACATGCCGAGCGGAGTGGTCCGCGCCTTCGATGCTCGCACTGGCGCGTTGCGCTGGAGCTGGGACCCGATTCCGCCGAATGGGAGCGACGCTGCGAAAAACTGGTCTACCGGAGCGGCGAATGCCTGGTCAATTATGGTTGTCGACAAGGAGCGTGACCTTGTCTTTGTTCCTACAGGCAGCGCCAGCCCGGACTACTACGGCGGAATGCGCCCGGGTGATGATAAATGGGCAAATTCTGTTGTTGCATTGCAGGCGAAGACGGGAAAAATTGCGTGGGGATTCCAGCTGGTGCATCACGATCTGTGGGACTATGATTCGGCTGCACCTCCGTTGCTGGCAACACTGCCGCATGACGGCAAGCAGGTTCCGGTTGTGATTCAAGGCAACAAGACCGGATTTCTCTACGTGCTCAATCGCGACACCGGCAAGCCTGTCTTTCCCGTGGTTGAAAAACCAGTGCCGCAGAGCGATGTGCCTGGAGAAGTCACTTCACCGACGCAGCCATTTCCATCAGCTCCTCCTGCGCTGGCGCCGCAGCATTTTTCCGCAGAAGATGCATGGGGCGCTACGCCGGAAGATCGCGAAAAGTGTCGCGCTGAAATTTCCGGATTGCGCAATGAAGGCATTTTCACTCCGCCGAGTGTGAAAGGATCGCTCGCGATTCCAGGTCATATTGGTGGGATGACCTGGAGCGGCTATTCATTTGATCCTGTGAGAAATCTATTATTTGTGAACACCAACAACTTTCCGGCGAAAACGAGAGTGATTCCGCGCGCAGAGTTCGAGGGGGAGCATAGAACGGAGGACGGCCAATACACCGAGCAGATGGGGGCACCATATGGAATGTTTCGCCGCTGGCTGATTTCTTCGTCTAGTCATCTGCCATGTGTTCCGCCACCCTGGGGGATGCTGACTGCTGTAGACATGTCAGAGGGAAAAATCCGCTGGCAGGTTCCGTTGGGGAGCTTCGGCCCAGCTGCACCCCCGGGAGCCATTAGTCTTGGAGGTTCCATAGCAACTGCAGGCAGATTGATATTCGTCGCTGGAACTTATGATCCTTTTATTCGTGCATTTGATGCAGACAGTGGTAAAGAGCTTTGGAAGGCACAACTGCCGGCAAGCGGTCATGCAACTCCCATGACCTACAGGGTTCACGGAAAGCAATATCTTGTGATTGCTGCCGGCGGTCATGCTCAAATTGACGAAGAGCCGCAGAGCGATGCGATTGTCGCGTTTGCTCTGCCTTAAGCACCATGAAGCACATTCGCCTCTACATCTTTCTTTACTTCACGGCCCTGGCCTTCCTTGAGGTCTTCTACCACTCACTGGATCGGCTGGCGCGCGGATATTCAGGAGACTGGGGCGTCGTTTCCATTGAGCAGGTTACCGGCACTTTTGGTGTCTTAGTTTTGCTGCCTCTGATTTTGTGGAGCGCAAGGCGTTTTCCACTGCGCTTTTCATTTCGGCGAATTTTATGGCATTTGATGGCCGTTGTTGTCTTCTCCGTGCTGCACACACTCTGGAACTGGGGGATGCGTTCGCTGATTTTTCTGGCATTGGGAATGGGGCATTACAACTATGGAATTATGCGCATTCGCTTCTTTATGGAATTCCCGATTGACGTCATCCTCTACTCGATTTGCGTGGGAACGTATATGGTCTACCAGAACTGGATGCGCACCAGAGACGTCGAGCAGCAGCTGGCATCCGCGCGGCTTGAGAACCTCAGCCGGCAGCTTCAGCCGCACTTTTTGTTTAATGCCTTGAATGCGGTTTCGAGTGTGATGTACGAAGATATTGGGCGAGCTGACAAGATGCTTGCGCTCATCAGCGACTTTCTTCGCTCCACGCTGCGGCTTCCTGAATCGCCGTTGATTGCCGTTTCTGATGAATTAAATTTTGTCCGACGCTATTTAGACGTGATGCAGACCCGCCTTGAGGCCCAGCTGCAATTTGTCATCACCTGCGATCCGAAGGTAGAAGCGGTCCGCGTGCCTGCGCTGCTTCTTCAACCTCTTGTCGAGAATGCGGTGGAACATGGCAAAGATCCGTATTCTGGGAAACTAGATATCAACATTGCCATTAGAAAAGTAAACAAGCACATTCAGATCACAATCCGCGATCATGGAAGTGGCCCGGAGCGCAGCAACGGTGGCCACGGTTTGGCAAACACACGGCAGCGTCTTGCTACTGCGTATCGCGGCGAGGCCAGCTTCCGTCTCGAGCATCATCCACAAGGCGGCGCAGTCGCCGAGATACAGATACCTGCATGATGCGAGTTTTTCTGGTCGAGGATGAGCCGCCTGCATTGCGCAAGCTGCAGAGAATGGTGGCGACGCAGGGTGATCTGGCTGTCTGCGGAACAGCCTCGACGTATCACGATGCTGTGGCGGGAATCCTACAGGCGAAGCCTGATCTGCTGATTCTCGATATCCGGCTGCCTGACGGAACCGGATTTGAAATCCTTCAAACCATCAATGATCCCGGAAGCTTTCAAGTGATTTTTTTGACAGCGTACGATGAGTACGCTCTGGCCGCGTTTGATGCCGCAGCGCTCGACTATCTTGTGAAGCCAGTGACGCAGGAGCGATTCCAGCAGGCTATTCAGCGCGCGTGTGACCGTTTTTCAGTGACAGCGACGAAACAGAAACCCAGATACACAAAGCGTTTTCTGGTGGAGCGACTGAAGACGGTTTGTTTGTTGCCCGTCGAATCGGTTGACTGGATCGCGGCTGACCGCAACTACGCGCTCATTTACAGCTCGATGGGCGAGTTCGCTCTGCGAGCGACAATGGACTCTCTTGAGCAGCGACTTGATCCTGACGAGTTTGTCCGCGTGAGCAGGAGCGTTATCGTGCGCATGGATGCGATTCGCGAGGTGCGTGATCTGATGCTCGTATTACGCTCAGGAGCCGAAGTCGCCTGCTCGAAACGATATTGGACAGCAGCTCTGACGCGCCTGCAGTGAGCGTGTTCGCTATACGCCGATATAGCTGACCTTGCCTTGCCCCTTGCCCGCTTCAATGCTGACGACCTCGCCATCTTTCATGTGCAAAATACGGTCGGCAATGACAGCAGCTTCAGGGTTGTGTGTAATCATGAGCACGGTCTGGTTGAGCTCGCGGTTCGAGCGCATCAGCATGTCGAGTACAGCTTCCGAGTTCTTGCTGTCGAGATTGCCGGTTGGTTCATCAGCGAGAATGATCGCGGGATGCGTGATAAGTGCGCGCGCCATAGCAACACGTTGCTGCTCGCCTCCGGAAAGCTCAGCAGGCCGGTGCGTAAGACGTCCTCGAATGCCGAGCAAGTCAGTGAGATGTTCAAGATACTTATGGTCGAGCGGTTCTTTGCGCCCTGAAATGTCATAAGCAATCTCAATGTTCTGAAGCGCGGTGAGAGTAGGCAGCAGGTTGAACCGCTGGAAGACGAAACCGATTTTTGTCTTGCGCATGCTTGTGCGTTCAGAGTCGCTCAACGCGCTGAAATCCGTTCCATCAATCATGACGCGGCCTGAAGTAGGGCGTGTCAATCCGCCAAGGATATAGAAGAGCGTTGACTTACCGCTTCCTGATGGGCCGACGATGCTGACAAATTCTCCCTGTTCGACGTTGAACGTCGCATTGCGGAGGGCAAAAACATCGAGCTTTCCGGTGTGATACGTTTTTGAAAGATTTTCAGCGGTTATGATAGGCTGCACCCTTTGATTGTAAAGGACTGCGTGTCCAGCGACACGCGCGCTTTGCGCGCCCTTCCTTGCTTGTATCTACTGGGATAGCTTTCTTTCGCTCCCGTTGGTCGCTTGCTTGTGACTTTGATCAACAAACCGGAGGCCGGGTGCCGGGTGCCCCAGGTTCGCGAAGCTAACCTGGGGTAGTTTGCCTGAGTTTTCGTCGCGAAACTGGGAGGAGTTGAAAACTTATTCCCGGCGTTGGCATTTCCGAATGGAAGTGACCAAATGAAGTGGCACGAGAAATTGAGACATCAAGAACAGGCGTGGAGCACGCGCAACATGCGTATGCTCCTCTCAATGGTCACGCAACCGAAGCAACAGCTGTCTCCGGCTCGTAGTAAGGACGCGGCGTGGTCTTCTTTGGACCGCGTTTGCGCGCGATCATGATGCGGATGCGTTCGAGCATTTCAAGCGGCGTGCATGCGCCTTTGGGCAGGAAAGCATCAGCATAACTGGCGCGATCGAAGGCTTTCACAGTCCCGCTGAGCAGAATCATGGGGACATCGGATGCAATGTCTTTCATGCGGCGAACCATTTCGTTACCATCCATCTGCGGCATGATCAGATCGCTCAATACGAGATCGATTCCGCCCGCACGGAAAATTTCAAGTCCTTCCTCAGCAGAGAGCGCGGTGACCACGCGATATCCGCGGGTTTCCAGCATGAATTTGCGAACAGAGAGAGCCTGTTCATTGTCGTCGACGCAGAGAATTACTTTTCGGGGCCTCATAAAATCCTGACTGCTTCGTGAACATGACGAAGCGGTTGAGCGGGCAGCGAATGTCCGCGGAGGGTCCGTGTGGCCGCAAAACGTGCAAAAAAGCAAAGAGAGGGCGTCCGCGCGGCGTGGAGGGTTCTTGGAAAAAATAATTTTTCCTCCACGCGCCTGCGCGGTGCCGCAGCTCCCGCCTCAGTACGGGATTGCGGTTGAGCCAGAGGCAGGCACGGTTGCCAGCGCAACAACATAAGCAGCAATTTGCAAGGCTTGCTCGTTTCTCGGGCTGTTATTCCCCCGGAATATGGCAGACCTTGCAAAAGCCGCTGCAAGCGCGCATGCCAGCGCGCTCTGGCTCACATTCAGTTGTGTGATATCGGCGAAAGTCGCGTTTCTAATTTCGGAACGCTTGCCAAGAGTACGAATCTCTAACGCGCATGTAAACGGGGAAGAAGAAGCGAAGAGGCCGTGAATTTTTTACTGGAGATTCACCAGATTTTGATTTCCCCGTACAGGGATTGGGGATGCGCATCAAAGGGCCTGTTGAAAGCATGTGAATCATTCAAGGAAAAAACGTCCGTTTGCTACAAAAACAGTGCTGCCGGAAACGCGCACTTCCCGAATTGAGTCCCCCTCGCGTTCAGCGCGCACTCCGATTTCGCTAGGACGGCCGATCTCAATGCCCTGGCGAATGTGCAATTGTTCATCCGAATCCGCGAATCCGTGACGCACGAGATAGGAAATCGTGCAACCTGCGGCTGATCCTGTGGCAGGATCTTCCCCGTTGTAAAACTGCATGCGCGCTCGCCACACGCCCTGTAATTCAGGAGCAATGCAGTAGAGGAATTTTGCATCTGTAGACATCAGGTAATCTTGAGCGGCTCCAGGGACACGTAAACGAGTAAGTGCATCGACGGAGCGGAAGGGCACAATGCAGAATGGCATGCCCGTAGATACCGTCTGAATCGGCATATTCGGAGCAAGATCATTTGCAGTAACGTCGATGGCCTTTGCGACTGCTACAGGATCATGTATCTGGCCGAAAACAGGATTCGGCTGTGTCATTTCGCCATGAACGGCGCCATATTGTCCAGATGGAAAGCGCACCCCAACCGCGCCGACATTCAGCTCAAGCCTGACCGTTTCGCGCTCCGCATATTCTGGAAGGAATTGGCGGATGAAGCTGGCAGTGCCCAGCGTCGGATGTCCAGCAAAAGGAAGCTCTTCCTGCGTTGTAAAAATGCGCACACGTACTCCCCGTTTTGTTTCCATTTCCGGCGAGCGGCGAATGACGAACGTGGTTTCCGAAAGGTTCGTTTCATTGGCAAGTCTCTGCATTTCGGCGAGCGTTAAATCTCCAGCATCTTCAAAGACAGCGAGCTGATTTCCCTGAAATGGGGTGCTAGTGAAGACATCGCAAAGGCGGTAAGCAAATTCGCGCATGACGATAGATTGACACAACAAGGGTTACGGGCTATCCTGTTTTTTAGATGAACTGCTTTGCTCCAACCTGCATGTGTATGTGCTGCTGCTGTCGCTGCTGCGCCATGCGGGTGTGTATCTAGAGCGAAGTTCGGAACACCAAGCTCAATAGCCCACCCGCAGCGGAACTGCCGAGGTGGGTTTTCTATTTACAGGAAGGATCGCTAAATCGTCATGTCACTCCGTATTAACGACATTGCACCAGACTTCACCGCGGAGACTACCCAGGGCACGATCAACTTTCATGAGTGGATCGGCGACAACTGGGCCGTCTTCTTTTCCCATCCCAAGGATTTCACGCCTGTCTGCACGACTGAGCTCGGCGCTGTTGCCGGTCTCGAGAGTGATTTTGCCAGACGCGGCGTCAAGGTGATCGGCTTGAGCGTCGAT
>DATAQW010000293.1:0-8985 GCA_036264445.1 Pseudacidobacterium sp. | reverse complement strand
CATCAATTGTTGGCTGCACGATGTGATGCAGAATCCAGTCACGCATCTGAATGTCAAGCATCTTGTCGGTTGAATAGACACCCATTCCGCCAGTGTTTGGCCCTGTATCGCCTTCGCCGATGCGCTTGTGGTCCTGCGCTGGAACCAGCGGCGCAACATGCTTGCCATCGCTCAGGACAAGAAACGAAACTTCATCGCCCTGGAGAAATTCTTCGATTACGATATTGGTTTCAACCGTGCCCAACAGTTTGCCATTGAAAAGACCAGTAATACTGTCCTGCGCTTCTTTTTTTGTCTGGCAGATAAGCACGCCCTTGCCGGCAGCAAGCCCGTCAGCCTTGATGACCACTGGCAGATGGAAAAGATCAAGCGCGCTCAAAGCTTCTTCCTGGGTTGCGCACACCGCATAGTTCGCTGTGGGAATCTTGTGCCGCTGCATAAAGCGCTTGGCGAAGGCCTTGCTCGTCTCCAGCATGGCCGCGGCCCGCGTTGGACCAAATACCGGAATACTGCGGCGCTGTAATTCATCCACGAGACCGAGCGCCAGCGGCGCCTCGGGGCCAACCACCGTCAAATCGGGATTTTCCGCCGCCACCACACGGAGCAGATCATTCATATCTTTCTGGCTTGCCTGGACCAGCCGCGCCGCCTTCGCAATACCGCCATTTCCCGGCGCACATACCACTTCATTCACACGTGGCGACTTACGAATGGACCACGCCAGCGCGTGCTCGCGGCCTCCAGAACCGATGACGAGGACTTTCATGCCTGCTTGTTGGACTCCTGTTTTCTTTTCAAAGGCTATCGCACGAGAGATGAGCCGCCAAGTCCGGAAGGTAAATCAATAATTGTTAATAAAAATAAGTTAACCATAGTTTACGCAAGACAAAAATCCCCCTATACTCAAAACCAGGAGTAAATGGCCTCGCTCTCGACACAATCCGCCGCAGGGACAATCCGGCAGAAACTGCCGCGGATGCGCACGTCGGAGCTGTGGTATTACTTTGGGCCGGCCTTCGTCGCCAGCATCGCCTATATTGATCCGGGCAACTTTGCCGCTAATTTTTCCGGCGGAGCGCGTTTCGGCTATCGGTTGTTATGGGTTTTGCTCTGGTCAAATGCCATGGCGATTCTCGTCCAGTACCTTTCAGCCAAGCTTGGCATTGCTACGGGAAAAACCCTGCCCCAGAATTGCCGCAACGAATTTTCGCGTCCCACAGCGGTTGGTTTGTGGGTAGCAGCAGAAATTTCTGCTCTCTCCACCGATCTTGCCGAGTTTCTTGGAGCAGCCCTGGGATTCTATCTGCTCTTTGGCCCCTGGCTCGCACGCTACGGTTGGAGTAAGACGGAGCTTCTTCTTGGCGCTGCAATCCTGTCAGCTATATGCGTTTTCATCATTCTCGCGCTGGAATTATGGGGTTTTCGCAAGCTTGAACTGGCGATTATGGGTTTCGTCTGCATCATTGGCATATGCTATGCCCTTGAAATGTTTTTCATTCGTCCCGATTGGAAGGCAATTGCGCTCAATACGATTGTTCCAACAGTCGATAGCAAGAGCATTTACATCGCAGTGAGCATGCTGGGCGCAACAGTAATGCCTCATGTCGTGTACTTACATTCAGCCCTGGTGCAGCCCCGCGTGCAGAATGAAATAGCGGGGACACCGCGCCGGCAGTATCTGGCTCGATTGCGGCACCTGCGCTTTGAGACCATCGATGTTTTCGCTGCAATGAATGGAGCATGGCTTGTGAATTCCGCCATGGTGATTGTCGCAGCCGCGGCATTCGGAGGCCTCAAATGGGAACATGACATGTCCATTGAAGAGGCACACCGCACCTTGGGGCCGCTTCTTGGCCAGACGTCGGCGGTGGTTTTTGCAATTGCTCTGCTCTGCTCCGGCCTTTCCTCGTCCACCGTTGGGACCATGGCGGGCCAAGTGATTCTTGAGGGTTTTCTTGACGTTAAGTTCAGCATTTTTCTCCGTCGCTTGCTGACCCTCATTCCGGCAATTGTTGTCATAGCCACCGGGCTTGATCCACTGAAGATTCTTCTGCTGTCTCAAGTGATTCTCAGCTTTACGCTGCCCTTTGCGCTTGTGCCGCTACTCCTGCTTACTGGCAACCAACAGGTAATGGGAGCATTCGTAAACCGCCAGGTCACCCGCTGGTTAGGCTGGATCACTGTCGCCATCATTCTTTCGTTGAATCTATTTCTTCTCTGGCAAACATTTTTCGGACAGAGCGCTTAGTTCGTCTGCATTCTGGAGATCACTGGCTCGCAGAATTACCAGTTTCAGAAGGATTCCCAGCAAGCTGTTGTTCAGCGGTACCATGCAAACCGCTGCTTACCGCCTTGAGTAATTGCGCATCGCTCGCATCTTCACCGAGTTCCCACACCATCACGCCGCCAAGTTGATGCTGTTCTGCATAGGCTCCTTTGAAGCGTGCAGATACAGCATCTTCATACGTCCAGAAAGTATCGCCGTCGTAGAGCCACGGCGCCTGCGCCTTAGAGTCGCGATACACTGTCGATGCGCTAATCAGCGTTTGAATGTAGCTGTAGGGTCGGTCCTGATGGACGGCTTCTCCGGGCTGAAAAAGTCCATGGTTCTCTGCGCCGACTGATTTCCACTCATAGCCATAAAAAGGCACGCCCAGCAGAAGCTTGCCCGCTGGCACTCCCGCGTCTTCATAGGCTTTCACCGTAGCGTCGCCGCTGCCGCCGTGTTCGCTATAAAGCGGCGCGTGGAAGCCGGTTTCATTGTGCCATGGACCGATGTAGTCATAGTTCATCAGGCCGATCAGATCGACGATTTTCGCTACTGCACTGAAATCAACTCCGTGATACATACCCGGGTGCGGCCCCGCTGCAATCGTCAGCTTTAGTCCAGGTTGTGCAGCGTTTAGTTGCTTGCGGAACTCTGCAAGCAGCGCAGTGTAGTTCTCCACGTCATCCGGCGTGGGATACTCCCAGTCGACATCAAATCCATCAAAGATTCCCGGAGCGTGAATGCCATTGCTGAAATTTCCGCGCACGAACATATCAATGCAGGAAGAAACAAAAGCCACGCGGTTCTCCGGCTTCGCTGCTTCAGCAAAAGAAGCGGCCTTGCCTTCAAGCGAGATCAGAATCTTCATCTGCGGATAAAGCTTCTTCAACTGCTGCAGTTGGTGAAAACTGCCGCGCAGTGGTGATACCGGATTATCCGCCGAACCCTCGACGCTGTTCGCGACGGTATATGTCAAATTCAGGTCCGCATTCGGATCAGCAATGGCACAACGCGCATTCACAACGGCGCCTTGCGCATAATTCAACTGATCGAGTAGCGGAGCAGCCCCGCTGGTGATGAGGTTCTTCACAAAATATTGCGGCTCATCATAAATGCCCCATTGCGGAAAGTAGCCGACCAGCAATGGTTTTACGTCAGAAGCGAATATCCTCTGCGGTATGGCGACAAGGGATAAAAACAGGAGGGGAATTAAGCTGCGCCACATGGTCGCGTCTGGTTCCTTTGAAGAAAATACGTGCGCACTGGATCGAAAATTTTTCTCAGCGATACATAGCCGCGAGATAGGCTTGCTGATTGATCTATTTTAAAGACGCTTTTACTTTTAGAGCGGTTGCAGGAGTTTTCGAGAAGACCACGTTAAAATATTGTCAGGACGATGAACTGCCTCGCCACGCCACGCCTTAAGCGCTTCCGTCGCGGCCGCCCGGACCGTGGACGAAATACCACCATCTGACTAATCTTTCAGTGTAGAAATTTCGCGCGAGCAGAGCGCCGCAGTCGCGTGCAGCCGCTCGTGCGAGTGAAGATTCTCGTCCAGCACAAATGAAGGAAGGATTTTATGAGCCAGCCTGGAAATAGTTTTGGCAGCCGGTCTGAATTAAAAGCCGGCAATCGCACCTACGAAATTTTCCGCCTCGATGCCCTCGCGAAGAAAGGTATCAATCTCGCACGCCTGCCTTACAGCCTGCGCATTCTGCTTGAGAATCTGCTGCGCCAGGAAGACGGCAAGAGCGTCACAGCAGACGACATCGAGTTCCTCGCCAAGTGGGACCCAAAGGCTGAGCCGTCGCGCGAGATTGCCTACATGCCCGCACGCGTCCTTATGCAGGACTTTACCGGCGTTCCCGCCATCGTCGATCTTGCAGCAATGCGTGACGCGATGAAGCAACTCGGCGGCGACCCCGAGAAGATCAATCCCTTGCAACCAGCAGAGCTGGTCATCGACCACTCAGTTCAGGTCGATGAGTTCGGCACCAAAAACTCCTATGCGCTGAATGCAATGCTCGAATTCCAGCGCAACCGCGAGCGCTACGCCTTCCTCAAGTGGGGGCAGTCAGCCTTTCGTAATTTCTCAGCAGTGCCTCCGGGACTGGGCATCTGCCACCAGGTGAATCTCGAATATTTGGCCCGCGTTGTCTTCACTACTGATGGCGACAAACCGCGCGCTTATCCTGACACGCTCGTCGGAACCGATTCACACACGACGATGATCAACGGCCTTGGCGTCCTCGGATGGGGGGTTGGCGGTATTGAAGCCGAAGCAGCCATGCTGGGTCAGCCAGTTTCCATGCTGGTTCCGCAGGTTGTTGGGTTCAAGCTCATAGGCAAGCTGCGCGAAGGCGCGACAGCAACCGATCTCGTGCTCACCGTGACCGAGATGCTGCGCAAGCTTGGCGTCGTGGGCAAATTTGTCGAGTTTTACGGATCGGGCGTCGGCGAACTTCCCCTGGCCGACCGCGCTACGATTGGCAACATGGCGCCTGAGTACGGCGCAACCTGTGGCATCTTTCCGGTCGACGCGGAGACTTTGCGCTACCTCAAGCTCACAGGCCGCAGCGATGAACAGATCAAGCTAGTCGAGACCTACTACAAGGAACAAGGCCTCTTCCACACCGTCGATTCACCTGAAGCCGAATACTCGCAGACTATCTCGCTCGATCTCGCGACAGTTGAGCCGAGTGTTGCTGGACCGAAGCGTCCGCAGGACCGCGTGCGTCTGAGCGAAACCGGAGCAGGCTTCAAGAAGCAACTGCCCAATCTGCTTGGCCCCAATGCTGACAAAAATGGCGTGCGCCAGGTTGTTCGCTGGGAGGGCGAAGGTGGCCATCCTGCTGAAACAGCCGATGCTGCGCAGGGAGTGCACGAATCCGGCCCCGTTTCAACAGTGAAAGAACGCTTCGGAGTTGATGTCGACAAGTATCTGGCTCATGGCTCGATCGTGATTGCCGCGATTACAAGTTGCACAAACACATCGAATCCTTCTGTCATGGTGGCTGCTGGAGTCCTCGCTAAGAAAGCAGTCGAAAAAGGCCTCACTGTTCCGCCGTGGGTCAAGACCTCCCTTGCTCCCGGCTCGCGCGTTGTGACTGATTACTACGAGAAGTCCGGTCTGCTGCCATATCTTGAAAAGCTGCGCTTCAACGTTGTTGGATACGGCTGCACCACCTGCATCGGAAACTCCGGTCCCCTGCCAACTGATATTTCGAAATCCATTGAAGACCACGGCCTGGTCGCCGTGTCTGTGCTGAGCGGTAATCGCAACTTTGAGGGCCGCATTAACTCCGACGTGCGCGCCAACTACCTGATGTCGCCGCCATTGGTTGTGGCATATGCGCTTGCAGGCCGCATCGATCTTGACCTTGAGAAGGAAGCGCTGGGCAAGGGCAAAGACGGCCAGCCTGTGTATCTGAAGGAAATCTGGCCGACCCAGAAAGAAGTCTCTGACATCGTCGCTTCCTCGATCAGCTCCGACAGCTTCCGCAAAGAATACGCGACAGTAGCCGATGGCGATAGCAACTGGCAGGGTCTCAAATTCCCGAGCGGAGATGTTTACCAGTGGGAAGCTGACTCAACCTACATCCGCAAAGCTCCATACTTTGACGGAATGTCTGCGAAGCCCGCACCGGTCGAAGATATCAAAGGCGCTCGCGTGCTCGCTGTGCTGGGCGATAGCGTGACTACCGATCACATCTCGCCTGCCGGATCGATCAAGCAGAACTCACCCGCTGGCAAATATCTCACCGGGCACGGTGTGAAACCAGCGGATTTCAATTCCTACGGCTCGCGCCGCGGTAACCATGAAGTTATGGTGCGCGGAACCTTCGCCAACGTGCGCCTGCGTAATAAGCTCGCTCCTGGTACCGAAGGCGGCGTGACCCGCCTCCTGCCGGAGGGCGAACAGATGAGCATCTTCGACGCCAGCGTGAAGTATGCCGAGCGCAAGACCCCGCTCGTCATTCTCGCCGGAAAGGAATACGGTTCCGGCTCATCACGCGACTGGGCAGCGAAGGGCCCACGTCTGCTGGGTGTGCGTGCTGTGATTGCCGAAAGCTATGAGCGCATTCACCGCTCGAACCTGGTTGGCATGGGCATTTTGCCGCTGCAATTCGTAGATGGCCAGAATGTCGAAAGCCTTGGCCTTACAGGCGAGGAAGTCTTTGACTTCCCCGGCCTCAAGACTCTTCTCGATGCAAAGTTTGCCAACGGACGCACGCTGAAGGTGAAGGCAACTTCGCCGGATGGCAAGGTCAAGGAGTTCGAGACCAAAGTCCGCATCGATACGCCGCAGGAAATTCTTTACTACGAGAACGGCGGAATCTTGCAGTACGTTCTGCGCCAGCTTGCTGGGAAGTAACTGGATTCGGGTGCCCAGGTTCGCGAAAGCTAACCTGGGTCGTTTTATTCTTTTCCCAATAGAATCAGTCATGAACCTGAGGGAAATCATCTGCGTTGTCAAAACGGTCGCCTTGATCGCCTTGTTTATCCTGGCATCAGCCTTAAGCGCTCATGCACAAAAGCCTGCGACATCCGCTGGTGCCTCGCCTATATGGAATAACAATTCGCTGATCGACATCCAAAAAAACGGAGACGCTGCTCGTCCCGGCGAAGTCAAGCTTGAATTCTATGGGCACGACGCGTTCAAGATCACATCGCCGGACGGTTTGACCGTTCTCGTCGATCCTTGGAGGAACGATCCCACGGGTTCTTACCCAAAGTGGTTCCTGGATCAATTTCCGGCTCTTCGGGTCGACATAGTTCTATCGACTCACGCTCATTTTGACCATGATGCTGTCGACCTGCCGAACGGGCTCATGGTGCTGGAACGTTTGGTTGGACAATTCAAGCTGGGCGATATCGAAATCACGGGGCTCGCGGACAAGCACCAATGTCAATCGACGTCCGACTATACTTCGGGCTTGCGGGATGAGACTTGTCCGCCAAACAATGTGATCGGCTTCGATAATGCGATTCAGATCATCGCGACCGGCGGATTGCGGATTGCTATCTGGGGCGACAATCGTGCAGTGCCTGATCCATCTCTCGATCATTATTTGAAAGATGTTGATGTGCTCATTCTTCCGGTCGACACAGTACTGACGCGCCCTGAGGTGAATGCAATCACGCGGAAATATGATCCTAAGGCTATAATTCCGGCTCACTATTTTATCGACGGTTTGACGACCAATGGCTCAGGTCTGGAATCGGCCGACGGATGGGTAAATGACCAGGAGAAAACTCATCATGCGGATGTGCGTCGGCTCAATCGTGCTGATTTGACGCTCAAACCCGCTGAGTTGAAAGCATCCCATCACAGGATCTATTACTTTGGCAACCACTTTGAGAAGAAATAGAGTGCTAACTAGATTCTGTTTTCTCGCTGCGCTCAGACGCGCCGTCTATAGCGAATCTCAAACTCATATCCAACGTTCGGCGGGAACAGCTCCGCAATATGCCGCAGCCGTTCTGCAAGCGCTGGAGCTGCCAGCAGCGGATACTCGCGCTCGCGCAGGTCCATATAGTCAAAATCTATAGTCAGCGAAAGCAAGTAAATAGCAATCGCGTCAGAGAATGCTGCGTCGAAAAAGTTGTTCTTCGCCTTCTCGTCAATCAGACCGCGTTCGGTCGCGCGACGGCGGTTCTCAAAAGCATCCTGGCTAGTTTCGCCGCGCACATCGGCTTGCACCTGCGACCACACGAGGTTCGCAAAGCTCTCCGGAACGCCTGCCGTTTCGACAAAGTGATGGCCGACGTTGATAAAAAACTCGAAGGCCAGCGCGAAGCGGTCCTGCATGAGCCGTGTCGAAATAAAGATGCACTCGGAATTCCCGAAGCGAACGTTGCGGTGGCAGATGGCGCGGTCGCTGAAGTCAATGGTGTATCCCGGCGCGACCAGCGTCTCGCCATTTTCGCTGATGGTAAGCGGAACAAAATAATAAGCGCGGCGGTTCAGAGCCGTAGCAATACTGTTGGGCACCGCCTGCACCACGCGCTCCAAATCCTGCGGGGTCAGGTTCGTATCGCCAAACTGCGCATAACAAACGCTGTTCTGCGCCTGCAGCACATGCGCTTCCTGCGCCACTTTTTGCGCAGGCAACAACTCGATCTGGGCGGCTTCAGCCATAAACTTGTATTCTAGCCTGTTATGGCAACTGCTACCCATTCGAACCAGGGCAAGATTTTCGGCATCCCCTTAGGTGATTTCGGCCTCTTCGCCAGCCTGCTCCTGTCCTTTTCGCTTGGATTCGCCGCTTTCTTTGCCACATGCTTCGTGGCCATCATAGGAATACTCATCTACAACGCCGCAGGCCATCACGTGAATTTCGCTGACAGCTACCGGTATATCGCATTTCCAGCCGGACTGATAGTCCTGGCGATAGGTCTCGTAGTCTTCATCGGCCTGTGGCTGCGCCGCAAATTGAGCGGGAACTAAGTTATGTCCGTCATCCCCATTTCCATCGAAGACCTTGCATCACGATCACCGGAGCAAACGCAGCAATGGTGCGCGCAGCTTGAAGCTGGAGACATCCTCTACTTCCCGCAGACTCCTATCGTCATTCCGCAAAACGACATTGAGTTCCTCCTCGGGCAGCAGCAGACCGATAGCTCTCTGCATAAAAACATCGCCTATAAGCCAAACAGCGACAAACTGAGCGGAGTCGACACAAAAACCGCCAATGCACAGGCTGTTGAACGGC
>DATAQW010000280.1:0-3383 GCA_036264445.1 Pseudacidobacterium sp. | reverse complement strand
AATGGATTGGCTTGAACTGGGACGAGGGCCCGTTCTATCAATCAAAACGGCTTGATCTTTATCGTCAGGCTGCTGAGAAACTTCTCGATAGCGGACACGCCTATTACTGCTTTTGCACCAAAGAAGAGCTGGAGCAGCGACGTGCGGAAGCTGTGGCTGCAGGCCGTCCACCGATGTACGACCGCCGCTGCCGGAGGATCGAGGCTTCTGTAGCCGCGCAGCGCAAGGCCGCAGGCGAGTTATGCGCGGTGCGTTTCGCCGTCCCAGAGAAGGGTTCAACCAGCTTTGATGACGCGGTCTTCGGCAAAGTTGAATTTGCGAATGCTGAGATCGAAGACTTTGTGCTCCTTCGTTCTGATGGCATCCCGACATATCACCTCAGCGTGGTTGCAGATGACATCGACATGCGTCTGACGCACATCATTCGCGGCGCCGACCACATCTCGAATACACCGAAGCAGGTGCTGCAATATCAGGCACTGGGAGCGGCCCTGCCTGTCTTTGCTCATGTTCCGCTGATTCTAGGGCGGGATAAAACACGCTTATCAAAACGTCACGGCGCCACCAGCGTCATGGCTTACAAGGACATGGGTATTGTCCCGGAGGCTTTCAGGAATTTCCTTGCGCTGCTCGGATGGACTCCCGGAACCGCACAAAAAGACCTGGAGCTTTTCAGTTCCGATGAGTTGATTCAACTCTTTTCACTCGAAGGCATCTCGAAATCAAATGCCGTCTTCGATAACGACAAGCTGGCATGGTTCAACACGGAATATATCCGGTCGTATCCAGCAGATAAATTGCTGCCGCTGATTGAAGAGGAGTGGACCAAAGCCAGCGTTGTTGCTGAACGTCCAAAAGATGAAGTTCTCAGCACAATTGATCTGGTCAAGCCTCGTGCGCGCAATCTGAAAGATTTTGCCGGGGCCTTCCGGGCTTATTTCAGCGATAACTTTGAATACGACCTTGCCGCAGTTACAAAATTTCTGAAAGACGAGTCGGTCCGCAGCTTACTGGTTGAGCTTGCTGGCCGCTACGAATCTGCTGCCGAGTTTACCGAGGCTTCGACGGAACAGGTATTGCGCACTTTCGCAGAAGAAAAAGGAATAAAAGCTGGTGTGTTAATCAATGGCGCGCGTGTCGCGCTCACCGGACAGGCAGTTGCCCCCAGCTTGTTCGCCGTTATGGTAAATCTGGGAAAAGATCGCGTGGTAAAACGGCTGGCAGCTGCAAAAGAACTTTCGATTCCAGCCTAATCAGCAAGGTGCCCATCCTTTGCAACGCAAAGGGTGGGAGAACACAAACCTCACTTTGCAATCACATCAATCGCAACAGGAACTTTCCTGGGCGGATAGCACGAATTCGAGTCACACGCCTGATAGCGAAGCGCCCCTTGAATCAGGTGATCTCCTGGCTGTGCTGTTACCTGTGCGCGTAACACAAATTCACCTGTGTACACGCTTAATTTGTCACTTGGACTGAATGCAGGAGAGTAGTCTGTTCCGGGCGGAAAATCGACGGAAGCAATCTTAAGCCCTGTAGGCTCATCAACAAGCAGTTGCGTGGGAATGAAGCTCTTCTCGCGTGGTGTATGCGAGTTGATGTGCAAGCCATTGTTGACCCGGAAATGGAGTTCCAGAGTGCTCGGCTTTCCTGCAGCTATCGTCACTTGCTCCGGATACAAAAACTGAACGAACTGGTGCTCATTTGTTTTTGATTGTCCATCAGATTGCCATGCCAGCTTCTGGGCAAAAGCCCCGAAGGCTGCACAGGCAAGAACGGCGAACAGAATCTTACGCACGTCTACGCGCCTCCACTCGACAAAGCTTTCTTAATGTTCGCTTCCAGTTCGTCCCGGTCACGCAGACCCACAGTCGCAGCGATCACCTTTCCACTGCGGTCAATAAAGAAGGAGGTGGGAAGCGCATCGATGCCTTCATCTCCGCCGTACTGATGCGAAATCGAGTCGCCATCAATAAGCACGGGATAATCAATGTGCATGTTGGCAACAAACTTGGCAATCTCGGCCTTGTCTTCAGCGGTCTTTTTCTTGTCGTCTTTATCCAGATCGTCGGTTGAGATTCCAAGAATTTCGAACCCTTGCGGACCATACTCCTGGCGCAATTTGATGAGCCAGGGAGTCTCAACTTTGCATGGCGCGCACCACGTTGCCATGAAATTCACCAGTACAGCTTTGCCCTTATAGCTGGCCAGCGAAACGTTCTGTCCTTGCAGATTTTGCAGTTCGAAGGCAGGAGCCAGCTTGCCCTCCAGAGGCAGTTTTTCTTCCTCCTGTGATTCCTGTGCATTCGCTGATGGACCCGCTGGTACAAGTACAGCTTGCATCTGGCGAAGTTTTTCCTGTTCTGCCTTCCGGCGGCGGTAATTGTCCACGCCGGCCCACACCATAAGCGCCAATGTGGCCAGAACCAGCAGCAACACTACATGATTGCGTTTCAACTCTTAAACCGTCCTTTGTTGACTACAATTTTAAGGGATGTCGCTGATACCATCCATTTTGAAGCGATGAACAATCACACACCGGCAGAACTCGTCCGCATTGAAGCACAGGCGCTGGAAGCACTTGCAGCACGTCTTGAAGGCGCTATGGCGGCAGATTTCGAACGCGCCGTTGACCTTATCGTCCAGTGCGGACAGTCACGTGGTCGCGTTGTAGTTACGGGTATGGGCAAGAGCGGCATCATCGCACAGAAAATTGCAGCTACGCTCAGTTCCACGGGAAGCCCGGCGCTTTTCCTGCATCCGGCAGAAGCCGTACATGGCGACTTAGGCATGGTCGCGCGTGGGGATGTGGTCATTGCGCTCTCGGCAAGCGGCGAGACTGAAGAAATCCTACGTCTGCTCGCTACGATCAAACGCATCGGCGATGCGCTTATCTGTTTCTGCTGCAATATGAAGTCAACCCTCGCCCAGGCCAGCGATGTAGCGCTTGATTGCTGCGTTCAGCAGGAGGCATGTGGCCTGGATCTTGCGCCGACAGCATCAACCACCGCCATGCTTGCGCTCGGAGACGCTCTGGCCATTGCTGTCTCTCTGCGCAAAGGCTTCCGCGCAGAAGATTTTGCTGACCTGCATCCTGGGGGCAAGCTGGGGAAGAAGCTCTTGCGCGTTCGCGAGCTGATGCATACCGGCGACGCCATCCCGAAAGTCGGACTTGAAACACCGATGAGCACAGTGATCTACGAGATGTCGCGCAAAGGCCTCGGCATTACAACGGTGGAGAATAACGGTAGGCTCGCAGGCATCATTAGCGATGGCGATCTCCGCCGCCTGCTCGAACACCAAGGTGCGCGAACACTTGAAAAGAATGCAGGCGAAACAATGCACGAGTCGCCAAAAACAATCCACGCGGAAGAATTTGCAGT
>DATAQW010000195.1:0-7981 GCA_036264445.1 Pseudacidobacterium sp. | reverse complement strand
GGCTGCAACGCGACTACATAAGCATCCGAGCCGCCATTGAGAAAGAACTGGTTGACCGCATATGCCACGTGCGACTCAATGACGCCGCTCGTGTAGAGCCCTCCAAACCCGCGCTCGTAGTCAGTGAAGCTAAATATTTCGACGGCCTTGCCCCAGTTCGCCGGATCGGTCTTGAACGGATGCGTGTACCCGACAAAAACCGTGACTGACGTGGGCGCCGCGGTGATGGGGTGCGAATTGCTTTGTAATTCCTGGATGTAGATTCCAGGAAAAGTCGGCGTGATGGACATTGTGAATCCTCCGGTTCCGGGTTATCGCTCTAGTTGCCCGTGAATAGCGTGGCGGATGCCGCCGTAGCGCCGCCGCCGCCGCTCAATTGCGTTGTGCCCGCGCTGGGCAACGAATACGCGCCGCTGCTCGGCCTGCTCACTGTGATCTCGTAGGCGAGATCGCTGCTCACAACCGAACCAAGCTCAGGCAGCGTGATGCCGGAAACAGTCTTCGTCCACGTTGCCAGCAGCGTAAATGTCTCCGCGCCTCCCGTTGGAGGGCTCGATGTATTCGGAGAGACCACAACATGGGTCAGCTTGCTGTCGCTACTGTCCTTCTTTGCGATCAGCGTAAACACAAGCGAAGGCGAGCCTGTTCCATCCACGTCAAGCGTTGCCGGCGAGCCCGCAAGATTTCCCGACTTCGCCAGCGGCGAGCCGGAGGCATCCACCGAACCATGCAGCACTTCAACCAGCCCGGGCGACGAGCCCGCAACCACTGTTGTGCCGGACAAATCCCTGCTGCCCAGCACGCTCTCAATCGTTGCCGTCGTAAGTCCGGAATATGTATCCGTCTCAGTTACAGTAAGACTAAATGGCGTCTGCGTCGGATCATTCACCGGCGGTGACGAAGCCACGCTGGAAATGGCGACTGTGATGCTGATGTTGTTGCCGCCCGAGCCCGGATCGCTCGCCTTGAAAATCATCGCCGGGAACGGCGATCCCATCGCCACAGGCGCTATGAGTCCTTCCTTCACCGCATAGGCAAGAAAACTGCTCGCCGGCGGAATCTGCGTCGCCGCCTTCCATGCCGGATCGACAACCAGGTTATTGTTCGCGTCGAAGGAGAACGCCGTCAGCGGAATCGAAACGTGACTTCCGTTGGCATTCGTGAACTCGAAAGGCCCGTTCCCCGTCGCGGGTGTGTTTGCCATTACGCTACCCTCCTCTGTTCAGCCGCAGCAACGCTGCGAACTACTGCTGCTCCCGCTTCGCGCGATAGTGAGCATGCTTGCCGCTTCCTACCCGTTCCAACACGCCTTGCTCCGTCAGGTGGTCAAGCACGCATTGCAGATGCGCGAGATTCACTGGCCGATTTGTGGCGGGAATCCACCATTCCGCAATTCCCTCCGCCGTATCCATCGACCGCGGGTGATTGCTGAGATACTCCATGACCGCTCCAGCCAGCCGCCCTTTCTCCCTTGCTCTTTCCTCGGGCTCAGGCAGCGCAGCCAAATTGCATCTCCGGAACGTTATCATTGCAATCGCTATGCCAGAGATGCGAGATGCAATGCATTGCCGGAAATCAGAAAGTTAGCGACCAATAAGGCGTGCTGAAAAACCGCAGGCGGGTGCAAAAACACCCGGAGCATCGTCTTGTTGCGGCTCAGAATTTGAAAGAACAATCAATCAGGACAAGCGCTTTCGATGAATGCGGCAGGTTTTCTTCAGAGTGCGGGCATTTGCACCCGAAGTGGCTACACCGGAGAGTGAAGTCCCGTCTGCATGCGAAAAGACTTGGCATCCAGCCGGTACTTCTTGAGCAGCTTGCCCAGCTCGCGGCGTTCCTTGCCCGATGCGCGCGCAGCCTCGCTCACATTGCCCTTGTAAGTGGACATCAACTTAGTCAGATAATTCCGCTCAAACAGCTCAATAGTCGCTTGCTTCATCGAACGGAACGATTCGTTCTCGGGGCGCGCATGCGTCATGGCATCAGGATGAACCGCAAGACCCAGATCTGTCGCGTGGATCACACCCCCCTGGCTCAGATGAATGCCACGCACCACTGCATTCTCCAATTCGCGCACATTCCCCGGCCAGTCCCAGAATTGCATCGCCTCTATGGCGCACGCGCTGAATTGCATGCCCTGCTTCGCCGCTGGTGTATGCTTCGCCAGAAAATGTGCGGCCAGCACAGGAATGTCCTCCTTGCGTTCGCGCAATGGCGGCAGCGTCATTGTAAAGACGCACAGCCGGTAGTAAAGATCGGTGCGGAAATTGCCCGAGTGCAGCAGCTGGTATAGCGGAGCATTTGTCGCCGCCACAATGCGCACGTGAGCCTCACGCTCGCGGCTGCTGCCAATTGGTCGGTACTTCCGGTCCTGCAGCACCCGCAGCAGATCCACCTGCGCTTTGCAGGCAAGCGTATCGACTTCGTCCAGGAAAAGCGTCCCGTTCTCTGCCTGCGCAATCAGTCCCTCTCTGCGTGCCTCGGCATGAGTAAACGCGCCGCGCTCATGGCCGAACAGTTCGTCCTCCAGCAACGTATCCGGCAGCGAGCCGCAGTTCACCGCCACAAAAGGAAACCCCGCGCGCGGGCTCAGGTAATGGATCGCATGCGCAACCAGCTCTTTGCCTGTCCCAGTCTCCCCGCTGATGAGCACCGAGGCTTCGCTTCCAGCTATCGCCGGAATCTGCGCTATGGCCTTCAGAAATGAAGGCGCCTGGCCAATCAGCCGCCTAAGGTCTTCCGGTCTGCTGAACCGAGCAGGAATTGCAGTCATAACTTCCCCCTCGAAGCCACGGAATCAAATCAATACAAGTACACAAACGTGCGAGAACCAGAGGAACACCGTACCTGATGGTGAGAATGGAAAGGGGGGAATTACAGCTTTATTTCAGCGTTCGTTCCACGGTGCCGTGAGAGTACCGCTTGCCACAGAAAAAATCAACCTCGCCCACCTCTGGGATAAAGGATCAAACTGAAGCGTGTTTGAAGGAGCGCGGCTTTAAAAGCGGTCCATTATGTCCCCACAGCCGATGGTGCTTCCATAAAACTCCCCACAATGCACTGTACCCGTTCTGCCAACTCCGCAAAAGGAGGCAGTTTCGCCTTCGCTGCCGTGTAAACATTCACCTGGTCTTCACGCCCAATCAACCTGTATTTGGCGATTTCTTCATCGAGCATCCCGAAGTACGACACGTATGCCGGATCTGTAACATGAAAGACTTTCATCCGCGTACACAGCAGACCTTCCTGGCCAAGGACTTTTAACCGGTTCTTGATCTCACAGCCAATGTAGGAATACCGCCCCGGCCGCATCTGCTCACAGACCCCAAGCGACGATTTCCGGTACACAGCAAACCATCCGTCGATCGGCCCGTCATAAAGTCCCAGGTCCCTGTCAAAAACCTGATAATTCTTAAGCGGCGGACGCGCGCCGGTCGTGTATTCATCTTGCCAGACATCCGCCGTCAGCATGCCCACCTGCGGGAAGCGGTCAAATATCTCCCTGGCAGTCTCGCCAATCTTCGGAGAAACACACACCACATCATCGTCAATCTGCGCGACCATTCCCGATCGGCTCGCAGATAACAGCCGCGGATACGCCGCCATTCCAATATTCTCCGGACTTTTACCAATTACCCGGATCGGCGCGCCTGCCTCTGCCTGTTCCGCGACAAATTTTTCAAAATCCTCATCGGCAAGATTAAGCCACAGCAGAATCTCATACGGCAGCGTCGTCTTGCGAATGAGATCAACAATTAGCTGACGCGCATACACAGGCCGGTAGCAGGCAACGCAGTAGGATATCTCCGGCCGGCTCGTACCCTGGGGAGCCAGTTCCGGGTACATCGCCAGCCGGAAGATGAACGTCGCCTCATTGATGTGCTGCCAGCGCACGCCGCTGTGCATCAGCCGCTCGACCATCCTCCAGTCCCATCCAAATTCGCGGAAAGTGAAAGTTCCGCCGAAGTATTTCTGGAACAGCTCCCGCCGGATCAGCGGCTGCCCCAGATCGATCTTCCCCGGACGCGGTGTCGGCGCATTCAGGATTGCCCTGCCCGCATACAGACACGAGCTGTACACAAAGCCAAGCGCCGGGTTTCCTTCCAGCGCCGCCACCAGCTTGTCAAAGTGGTTGGGCATGTAACCGTTGTCGTCGGAAAGAAAGGAGACATACCTGCCTCGCGCCAGCCCCATTCCGATAGCTGCAGGTGTCATACCCCAGTCATTCCTGCGTTTCGTCAGGTTAACCAGCATTAACCTGCTCTGCTCGTCATCAAAGCTCCGCACCAGATCCGTAATAAGCTTCATCACATGCTCCGGAGGGCAATCGGCCACGATGATGTGCTCATAGTCTTCAAAATGGAGAGCCCGCACCGACTGTATGCAGTTCCTAAGACACTCCACGCGGTCATAAATGGTGGTTACAATACTCACCTTCGGAGTCCGCTGTTCCCTTGCGCTCAAAAGCAGCTCATATTCGCTTTTGCTGTGCACAGCCGAACCCGTCCTCAGAATGCGCACGTTGCGAACACGCGCGATTCCTTTCTTCACGCCAATAAAACAATGCCCTTCCGGCAAAACGCCGTCTGCTGAGCGCGCAATCTCTGCGCCATGTTTGCGCACGACCAGGCTTCCATCATGGCAGGAAAGCGAAAGAGGAATCCACGAGCCAACCGGTATGTTCACGCGCGCAAGCACGTGGTCATGCCGCGCCACATAACCACGCCTGTTGCGGCATATCAGGTGGTAGGAATTGCTCAGCTGGTTGTGAGCCTCAACCTGATGCAGCTTAGCGATAAAAACCGCGCCCTCCTCAAGATTCACCTCGAACGTAAGCGTCACGTTTGCATAGCAGACCTTCCCCGTAAGTCCACGCTCCGACCCCGGTCCATCGTCCGTTGCTTTCGCCAGCGTCACTGCATTTCCCGGACCCAGGTGGACATTCTCAGCGCATGCCTCCCATTCTTCAGCCAATTCTTGTGGTAGCTCCAGCCATTTCACCATCTGCGGCTGAGCGGCGAGATCAACAGGCATCGTTACTGCCGAAGCCTGGGTTGTCGGTAACTCCATATGCGCCTCCGCTTCTCCTCCTAGCGTCACGGACAACACCGTAGCCAGCCGCCGGGCATAAGTGTGAATAGCGACCCTGCGTATGCACGCCTTCCGCGTCTGAGCGAAAAGCCCCTCATCGTGCAGATATAGATCGATGAGAGTCTCCATCTCTTCCCAATTACGAAATAGTGGTAGTTCCGGGCAGATCGTGTCCAATTCAGGCCGATACTCTGAAATCACCAGCGCGCCGCACCCCAGCGCTTCGTACACGCGCGGATTCATCGAGGACGCCGGTATCCCTGCGCGATTGAAGTGGTGCCGGGTACGAAACAGGTTCACGACAATGCGCGTTCCGCGATAAAGCCTCGCAGTCTCATCTGCGGGAATATTTCCCGATAGACAGAGCGAGTTCACCGCTGCATCACTCCACGGTCCGCCAACCACATACGACAGCATGCCCTTGCGCGCCAGCCGTGCCAGTGCCGCCTCGCGCTGCGGATTGTGACCTCCGATAAACCCCACTGCATGCGGCCGTTCGTCTGCTGCGCGATAAATGCAGATCTCCGGGTCGTAGCAAACCGGCAGATAGTGCGCGTTCTTATGCCTGTCGAGCGTGTTCGGATCATTGACAAACACGCTCCCAAAATGCGTCGAGAACCTGCTCGTGTCATCCACTTCATATGGCTCATCCAGCAGCCATACTGCAGACCTGTACTTCGCAAACTCGCCGCGCCACCGTGCGCTGAACTTCCTGCCATGCACCACAAAGAGCAGATCCGGATCGAAGCTGCTGACCTTCTGCGGAAGCGCAACATCATCCCATTGTGCCGCCTTCCAATCCACTCCAAGCGCATTCCCCGCATGCGCAAGCCCATCGCGAAAAACATTCCCACAGCTCAGAAAGTTGTAATTCACAAAGAAGACGCGCCTGCGCGAAAGCTCTTGCGGCAGCAGCGCCAGTCGCATGAACTCGTGCTGGCTCATCTTCGGAAACGCCGTCAACCGGCTCTCTTCGCTCAGGTTGAAGACCTCGATACCATTCCGCAGGCAGCTCGCATAAAGCTGCTGATATTCGCGGTCAATCTGCCCCAGCTCATTGACCAGCGAATGCCTCCCTGTCTGTCCGAAGAAATGATGCTCCGTAAAATCCACCCCGATCAGCCCAATCCGCCGCGCTCCCATATACGCCGCAAGGCAGACCGCCGGATACGGAGAATTCCTTGTATAAGGCAGTCTTTCAGGATCGCTGAAATCGGTTCCGCTCTTGCGCCCCAGCTTCAGCTTCACGATATGCGGATGGCGAATCCCAAGATCGAGCTGCGTAAAGATGGCATGCGCCTTGCTCCCGGCCACATATTGAAATCGCCCATGCGAAAACTGGCTCGGAGGATTCAGCACTACCAGGTAATCCGGATCAAACAGCCGCCCCACATCGTTCACACCGATCGTCACCAGCCGCTCAGGCGCGACAATGCTCGCGAGCGAAGCCCCGCACCCACACACCAGAATGCTTTCGCCTGAATGATAGCCGCGGAACTCGCCGAATGTGCGCGGCAGCTCTTCCGCTTGCCCAACACGCAGATCAACCGGGCGCAGGCCGTGCATTCTGTACCTTCTGTCTTTGCAGGCACCAGCCCGCAAGTGAAAGTCTGATGGGGCCCATTTCGGAGGAGGCTACCTTGGTATCACAAATCTTTGTGCCGCATCAACCGCATCCGTTTCAAGTCAGTCTTAAATCTGTCGGGTTACAGTACTGTGGTTGAAACTATTTGATGAACAGCTGATAGTTTGCGGGAAAGCCTATCTGGCAAGATTGAATCGTTTCGTTACGCCATCTACAAGGGACTGTAACAACACTGAAATTCCCGGGCACCGCGCAAGGTTGGCGCTCTGTCCGGCCCAGAGTGCGAGCAAGTCAGCTCTGCCAGCCCTTTGTGCGGGAAGAGCCAAGTTTCGCATGAGAGATCTCTGCAATGGATATGGCAATATTTCGGTGCCGGGCTTATTCAGCGTTTGAAGCAACTCATTGTCGATCCCTCGCGCGAGTCTGCCGGTGAAGCCTTGTGTCAGCGCCGTTCGCCCAGCCTTGCCACTGAGAATAGCCTCGCGGTGCAGCGGGTGCGCGCCCGACTCCTCGCAGGCGAGAAAGGCCGTACCCATCTGTACGCCTTCCGCTCCTAATGCGAAGGCCGCGACAATGCCGCGAGCATCAGCGATTCCCCCAGCAGCCACAACAGGGACCTTCACCGCGTCTACGGTCTGTGGCACAAGCGAGAAAATGCCTGTCAATGAATCTTCCGCCGGTCTCAGGAAGGAGCCGCGATGCCCGCCCGCCTCAAAACCAGATGCAACCACAATATCGACGCCGGCTTGTTCGAGCGCGATGGCTTCGTCAGGCGTGGTCGCCGTTCCGAGCGTGACGATCCCTTTTTTCCTTGCCTCGTCTAATATCTCTTTCGGTGGAACACCGCAGATAAATGAGAAGGCCGGAATACTCGCATCGAGGAGTACACGTGCCTGATCCTCAAACCGGATCGACTTATATGGCGCGAATACTGGCTGAGTGCCGCCTACTGCTTCGATGTGCAGTGCGAGATGCGACAGTGCGCGGTTGAATGCCGCGGCATCCGACGTGCGGGCTCCCGCATCTTCCATCGAAACCCACAAGTTCATCGCAAATGGCTTTGCCGTCAGAGAACGAATCTCGACGATCACATCCTCGATCGCGTTTGGTTCAAGACCGTGCGCGCCGAATGATCCGAGTCCTCCGAAGTTAGATACAGCGGCAGTAAGTCTCTGCGACGAAAGACCACCGAGAGCACCCTGGATGATCGGATACTCAATCCCCAGGGTCTCTGCAACGCGGGTTTGATTCCATGCTTTTGTCATCATGCAACCTGGCCTCATGAAGAGATGAACGCTATCATCT
>DATAQW010000176.1:0-2487 GCA_036264445.1 Pseudacidobacterium sp. | reverse complement strand
GCAGTGATTCGGTTTTTCTGGAGGCTTTTGTCAGGAATGCAGATAGACCAGAACGGCCCGCACCGCTTCCGCTTTTGCATCTTCGAACCGCATGCCATGAGGTCTCCGGAACAGCGCACCATGCGAGAGCGACTCCACCATATGCGTGACTACGAACGCCACCATGCCTGGATCACGGTCTTTTTTCAGCTCGCGGGCTCTAGACGAAATCGCAAGCAGAAAGGCGCCATGCAGGCGCACAGAGAAGTCGCGCGTCCCGTCAGCCCTGTGTGGAACTTCCGTAAACATCAGTTCATAGAGTTCCGGATCGGCAGTATGAGCCTCGATCATTCCGTCGATCAACGCCCGTATAAGGTCGTCGAGCGATGACGCGGCGTGTTCGATGAGCGTAGCTCCTACCATGCGATCAACTTCTTCGATATGCCTCTGGTGCAGTGCAACGAAGATTGCATGCTTGTCCGGAAAATACTGATAGACAGAACCAATACTTACGCCTGCTACTTCGGCAACGCGATTGGTGGTGACGGCGCGAGCGCCCTCGCGTTTCAGCACTTTTACAACTGCGTCCAGCATCGCATCGACTGTTTGCCGCGCGCGGCGCTGCTTCGGTTTGCGCCGAATTGAACTTCCTGTGACCTTGGCTGTCATGAAAGCCAGTCTAGATAAAATATGAGCTTATTTCTATATTTTCTGAGTACAGACTTGATAATCAAGACAATAGATCCTCCACATAAAGCGAGTAGACATCATTCATTCAAAGCATTAGGTTTTATGTAAATTTGTGAGTTTTACTCATTTTTAGGAGATCTGAGAATGACATATCTCATCACAGGCGCTACCGGAGATGTTGGCTCCAGGGTGGTCAAACTCTTGCTGCAAAGCGGCGAAAGGCCCCGCATATTCGTACGCAACGAGCACAAGGCGCGCTCCCTGTTCGGCGACCGCGCTGATGTATTCGTTGGGGATCTCAGTGATGCCGCGTCCCTGAGAACTGCACTCGAAGGCGTTGACGGGCTCTTCCTCGTGAACAGCGGCCCTCAGATTCCGGTGCTGGACGGGATAGCAGCGAAAGCCGCCAAAGCAGCGGGCGTGAAACATCTCGTAAAACTGTCCTCTATGGACGTGGAACAAGGACTCGCCATCGGTGCGTGGCATGAGCAGGGTGAGGCGACGATACGCGCCTGCGGGATAGATTTCACCTTTGTGCGCCCGACGGGTTTCATGCAGAATTTGCTAGCCTGGGCACCATCAATCAGGGCTGAAGGCATAGTCCGCGCATCTACTGGTGATGGCAGGAGGGCTTTTATTCACTCGGACGACATTGCTGCCATATCAGCGAAGGCATTAATGACAAGCGCGTATTTGGGGGAATCGCTGCCAATTACTGGGCCGGAAGCGCTTACGTTTTCCGAGGTGACAGCGAGAATTGGAGCCATGATCGGGAAACACCTTACATTTCAACCGATTTCCGATGAGGAAGCACGTCAGCGGTATTCGCGAGTCAGTGGATCTGCTGAGGAAACCGAAGCCCACGTCTCTCTGTGGCGCGCCATTCGCGAAGGGCGCCTTGGAGCGGTTACAGATACTGTCGAGCGGATTCTCGGCGGCAAGCCCATTGCTCTGGATCAATGGCTGATCGAGAATGCCAGCGCATTCCAATGATGCAGCGGATCTACACCCATGACGGTATCCGGAATTATGCCGTCAAATTGATAAAATGAAAGATCAGCGTTCTTACAAAACTTTTTTCACTTTCACATCCAAATGCGCCTCATTGACATTCATTCGGGGTGGATTTGCGAGAAGAACAAAGAAAAAGCAGCCTCAAGAGGATTTAGAGTTTCATGGCAACCATCAAGCAGAAAGATCTGATTCAAAGCGTGGCCGACGCGCTTCAATACATCAGCTATTACCATCCGGTGGACTACATCATCAACCTCGCGAGGGCTTATGAGCAGGAAGAATCGCCTGCGGCCAAGGACGCTATGGCGCAGATCCTCATCAATTCGCGCATGTGCGCCGAGGGCCATCGGCCCATCTGCCAGGACACAGGCATCGTCACCGTCTTCCTGAAAATAGGCATGGATGTGCGCTGGGACGCTGAGCTGACAGTCGAAGAGATGGTCAACGAAGGCGTGCGCCGCGCCTACCTCAATCCTGACAACGTGCTCCGCGCTTCTGTGCTCACCGATCCCGCTGGAGCCAGAAAGAATACACGTGACAACACGCCTGCTGTGGTCAATATCCAGCTTGTGAAGGGCAGGAAGGTTGAAGTCATCGTCGCAGCCAAAGGCGGTGGCTCAGAAGCCAAATCAAAGTTCGTTATGCTGAACCCGTCTGATTCCATCGTCGACTGGGTCCTCAAAACCGTGCCGACAATGGGCGCAGGCTGGTGTCCGCCGGGAATGCTGGGCATTGGCATCGGCGGCACAGCAGAAAAAGCCATGCTGCTCGCCAAAGAAGCCTTGATGGAGCCGATCGACATTC
>DATAQW010000162.1:0-3774 GCA_036264445.1 Pseudacidobacterium sp. | reverse complement strand
CTATGCGTTTTACTCGATCATCCGCATCGGCATTGCGTATCTTCTCAGCCTCATCTTCGCCATCGCGTACGGTTACATCGCCGTCTACAACCCGCGCCTTGAAGCATGGATGGTGGCCGTGCTGGATATTTTGCAGTCGATTCCAGTGCTGAGTTTTCTGCCCGGAGTCATGCTGGCGATGATGTCGCTGATTCCCAGCCGCCAGTTAGGAATTGAGTTCGGCGCGATTCTTCTGATCTTCACCGGGCAGGTCTGGAACATGGCCTTCAGCTTCTATTCATCGCTGAAGAGCATTCCCCGCGAATTGCAGGAAGCATGTACCATCAACCGCTTTTCGCGCTGGCAGCGTTTGTGGCAGCTTGAGCTTCCTTATGCGGCAATCGGACTCGTGTGGAACTCGATGGTCTCAGTCGCCGGTGGATGGTTCTTTCTTATGGTTTGCGAGATGTTCCCGGTCGGAGACCGCAATTTCCGTCTGCCCGGGCTCGGCTCCTATCTGCAAACTGCGGCTTCCACAGGGAACACGCAGGCAATGGTTTATGGTCTTTTGACTATGGTCGCCATCATCGTATTGACCGACCAGTTGATCTGGCGACCGGTCATCGACTGGTCTGACAAATTCAAGTTCGAAAATGTCGAAACGGCGGAACGAGTCAAGTCTCCGGTGCTTGCGGCGTTGCGGCATTCCAATATGCTCGCCGCCATTCATCAGCGCACTTTGGTACCACTGAGCGAACATCTTTATTGCTCTATCGCGAAACGTCGCGCACGCAAAATGGCGGCCAACAAATCGGAACGCCAGGGAAAAAGCGCCGTTGTAGTTACATTTATTCTGCTTATCGTCGTTACAGGGCTGATCTGTTTTGCCGCTTTCAGGGCAATCCTGCTGCTGAAGCAGGTGCCACGCTCCGACTTTGGAACGATCCTGGAAGGCGCAGTCACAACTTTCTTCCGTGTGAACATTTCTCTGCTACTGGCTGCGGCCTGGACAATCCCCGCTGGCGTCGCCATTGGTTTCAATCCCAGACTGGCTCGAATTGCGCAGCCGCTTGCTCAGATAGCCGCCTCGTTTCCTGCAACTGCGCTATTCCCTGTCATTCTTATCGGATTGATGAAGCTTGGCGCCGGCCTCGGCATTGGATCCATTGCGCTGATGATGCTGGGTACGCAGTGGTACATATTATTTAACGTGATTGCGGGAGCCATGGCGATTCCCTCCGATATGCGCGAAGTAGCAGAGCTATTCCATTTCACAAATATGCAGCGCTGGACGACAGTCATCCTGCCAGGAATCTTTCCCTATCTCATCACGGGACTAGTGACAGCCTCGGGCGGCGCGTGGAATGCATCGATTATTGCCGAGTATTTTCATCTGAAAGACAAGACACTGCACACGCTCGGCCTCGGAGCGCAGATCAGTGCAGCCAGCGATGCGGGAAACTTCCCGGTGCTATTGCTGGCGACAATTATCATGGCGCTCATGGTGGTGACCATCAACCGGCTCGTGTGGCGGCCACTCTATAAGCTGGCGGAAACAAAGTACCGCCTGGATTAGACGCCAATGCCGCGCAATGCACAGCTTGTCCGCCTGATCTGCTGGAATGACGAGCTTGCGCGGCAGCGCGCACAAGAGATTGCGGCCTCGGGATACAAAGTGGAAGCCTCGTCTCTGCGTGGTTCAAGCGCGTTTGTCAGCCATTTCCGTGAGATCAAGCCGGACGCTGTCGTTCTTGATCTTGACCGCTTGCCGTCTCATGGACGTGAAATTGCCATTGTTCTGCGCACCAGCAAATCCACGCGGCATATTCCAATTGTCTTTGCCGGAGGTCTGGAAGAAAAAGTCGCGCGGCTTCGCGATGAACTTCCTGACGTAGTCTTCACATCATGGCAGAAGATTACCTCAGCATTGAAACGGGCCATTGCATCGCCACCTATTGAGCCGGTGCAGTTGACTCCTCACATGCAGCGATGGAACGCCTCCAGCCTGACGAAAAAACTTGGCATCGCTGCCAAAATGAAAGTCGCGTTGATAGGCGGCGCCGAAGATGGAATGGAGGAGATCATCGGAGAACTTCCAGACGGGGCTTTCATCATAACGCGCATCACTACAGATACAAAACTCGTCCTCTACGTCGTGCATTCCTTGCGCGAACTTGACGCCGCGCTTGATCATCTGCAGGCACGCCTTCCTGAAGGAGCTTCGTTCTGGATCATTCATCCCAAAAGCGCAGCAAAGCAGCACACCGATTTCAATCAGAATGATGTACGCAATCTGGCATTAGGATGTGGCTTCGTCGATTACAAGGTCTGTTCGGTGGATGAGCGCTGGTCCGGGTTGAAATTCGCTCGCCGGAAGTAATCAGCTTCAATCAAATCACGCTATGATGCACACTGTTGAAGACCGCAATTTTTTCTGAGGAGAAACTGTGACAGACACAATTCGTGCTGGTGTGATTGGTTATGGGCTTGCCGGACGCATTTTCCATACAGCAGTGATTGAAGCTACGCCAGGGCTGGAGTTAGCTGCGGTTGTGCAACGCACTGGTGATGAGGCAGCGAGGACCTATCCCAAAATCAAGCTCTATCGCTCCGTTGAAGGGCTTCTTGCCGATTCCAGCATCCGCCTGATCGTTGTCGCCACGCCAAGCTATTCGCACTTTGAAGTTGCGGAGCAGTGTCTCCGCGCTGGACGTGACGTAGTCATCGATAAGCCATTCACATTGACTTCAGAAGAAGCAGCGAAACTGATTTTTCTCGCGCGTGAAAAGAACCGACTGCTCTCCGTCTATCAGAACCGGCGCTGGGATGGCGATTTCAAGACGGTCCAGCAAATCATCGCCAGCGAAAAGCTTGGACGGCTTGTGACTTTTGAATCGCATTTCGACCGCTTTCGCCCGGAGCCTCGTCTGCAAGTCTGGCGCGAAAGCGGCGGCCCTGGCGGCGGAACGCTCTTCGATCTCGGCTCGCACCTTATCGACCAGGCGCTCACGCTATTCGGGCAACCTGAGCGCATCTTCGCCAGCGTACGCATGGACCGCGAACATGCTGTCGCCGATGATGCCTTCGACATCACGCTCTTTTATCCAAAGTTGACTGCGTATCTGCGCGCCACCACTCTTGCCTGCGCTCCGGGAGCGCGCTTTACTCTGCACGGAACCAACGGCAGCTTTGTAAAGTTTGGCCTGGACCCTCAGGAAGATGCGCTGAAGAGTGGAGCAACATTCGAGACTCACGGCTTTGGACATGAGCCTGAATCGCACTGGGGGACTTTGTATCTCGAAAAGGCGGCGCCTGCGAAAATCAAAACAGAGGTGGGCGACTACCGCGGTTATTACGCAAATGTTCGCGATGCTCTGCTGGGCAACGCGGCTTTGGCAGTCACACCGGAACAGGGATGGCGCACAGCCCGAATCATCGAACTAGCGCGCGAAAGCAGCAATCAAGGACGCGTGCTTCCGGTCGATTTCAGCAGCCGGCCATGAACACACGAAAAGCGCGATGCTGACACATGTCAGCTGATTTGACAGTTCAACTAGACGCTATTAACTGCCGTGATAGTTATGCAGGAGATATGCCGCAGAAAATGCTACGAGCCATAACCCAACAACGAGAGAACCAATGGTGACGACCCACCTGCGGGCGCGATGTTCATCTGGATGCAAAGCGCGCTTTTCGCGGGTAAAGAAATGGTGACCGAAGATCCCAATTCCAAGAAGAATAATGCCGATAACTAGGGTAGTTGTTGCCATGGCGCAACACTCTACTCTTATAGGA
>DATAQW010000135.1:0-36730 GCA_036264445.1 Pseudacidobacterium sp. | reverse complement strand
CAAAGGCAGTGACTATCGCACGAAGCTCGGATTGCTTTATGAAATACGCACTGGAGCGCTCCTCGTCTTGTGCGCTCTTGCAATCAAGATCAAGAGCCAGCGTTTTCATGCAGCGTTCGCAGTGTTTGCTGTGATTCTTGAAGTGATACTTATCTCGAAACTGTATGTCACTGTTCGCTGACTGCAAAACAGCTGGCCCGCAATAAACCACTTATTGCGATAGATCCAACTGGGCGAGAAACTCTTCGAGCTCCATTGGCAGCGGCGCGCTTAATTCGAGCAGCTTTCCCGTTCGTGGATGCGCAAAAGCAAGTTCAGCTGCGTGCAGGAAGTTTCGGTCCAGGGCAATGGATGCAGCATCTGTGCCGGCTCGCTTATTCTTTACGGGAACAATGAGCCGCGCGGGCGCGCCGTAGAGCGTGTCCCCAACAACCGGATGCCCAATCGACGCCATATGCACGCGAATCTGGTGCGTGCGGCCAGTCTCAATGCGGATCCGGACGAGCGTGAAGTGGCCGAAACGCGATGTGATGCGGCGAATGACTTCGTAATGAGAAATCGCCGTGCGTCCACCTGCGGCTCGGCGCGTTGTCATGCGGGTGCGCCGGACAAGATCACGGCTGATTGCAGCATTGATTGTGCCTGAATCTTGTTTCAAATCATCATGCACAAGGGCGATATAGGTCTTGCGCATCTGGCGGCGCGAAAACATTTCGGCCAGCTCGAGATGCGCCGCATCATTATGTGCCACGATAATGAGCCCGCTGGTCTGCTTATCAAGCCTATGGACAATGCCGGGACGAAGTTCGCCTCCGGCAGAAGAAAGCTGATGATAATGATGCAGCAGCGCATTCACCAGCGTGCCACGATTGCGAGCATTATCTGTAGCGCCTGAGCCTGCATGGACCATCATGCCGGCCGGTTTGTTCACTACGGAAAGATCATCGTCTTCATAAATGATTTCAAGCGGGATCTCTTCTGCAACCGCGCGCAGCGGAGCCGGCGCTGGTTCGCCCAAGACTTCAACCACTTCTCCACCGCGCAGTTTGAGCGAAGGCCTGGCGGGCTTGCCATCTACCAGCACCTTGTCCTGCGCCAGCAATGTCTGCACGCGTGAGCGGCTTACGCCTTCAAGCTGCGCGGCGAGCCACGCATCGAGACGCTGGCCTGCGGCTTCCGCTTGAACGTTATAAACTGCAGTTTCAAAAGGCATTCCAGCCTGATTCTATCTTCTTGTTTTACCTAGTGACTTTTGCCGGGCCCTTCCAGTCCTTCAGGCCATGATGGATAACGAGCTTCAATCGGCGGCAAAGGCGGAGCATCCTTCGGCATCCAGCCACTATGAATCAGCCAGTTTCGCAACAACAGCGGCCAGGTGGAAAGCTCTGGAATATCGCCGCACAAGCCACAACCGTGATTCGCATAGTCATAAATGTGGAGCTCCACCGGGACGTGTGCACGTTCGAGCGCACGGTAGAAATCGAGGCTGTTCTCGATTGGGACCGTCGGATCACCTGTCGTGGCAAAGATGAAAGACGGCGGTGTTTGAGAATCTGCAGTCAGTTGATTGGATAGCTTGTGCTCCAGCTCTGGATCAGGAGTTTCTCCGAGAAGGTTTCGTCGCGAACCTATATGCGCCTCGGGCAGCGTCATGCTGATCACCGGATACGCCAGAATCATGAAATTTGGTCGCGCATCCACCTGATTCAGCGGATCGTCGTCCGGAGGCGACGCTGCATCGTTGCCATGAACCCCCAGCGTTGATGCCAGGTGGCCACCTGCTGACGATCCCCATACCCCGATGCGGTTTGGATCAATGCCGTATTCAGCAGTATGCGCACGCATATAGCGCAAGGCACGCATGCCATCCTGAATCTCGACTGGATATTTGTAGGGAGCAACGCGGTAATCCAGCACAAAGGCGGTAATGCCCTGGGCATTCAGCCAGTGCGCGTACTGAAAACCCTCATGTCCGATGGCAACATGCTCATATCCTCCGCCAGGAATCACAAGAACAGCAGTAGTTGTCGATTTTGTCTGCGGGACAAATGGATAAATGCGGGGTTTGTCTGCTTCGGCTGCACCCAGCGCTCCGGGTGCGCCATTCGGCCATAAAAAGATGGGCTGTGGCAATTGCTTAACGATTTCAGCAGCAGATGGCGCGGGAACTTGTGCAAAAGCGAATAACATAGGAAACCCCGAAAGGAAAACCAATAGGAAAAGCTTTTTCATCTGGAGCAGTATATGTTGTTTATCAAACTGGCTGCTGATTTAGGGGCCATGTAAAATGGCCTCAGCCACAATGAAGACGGTAGTTTTTCAGAAAGCCCTGATCTGCGCGCTCGTCGCCGCATTTTCCTTTTCATTTGCCGTTGCGCAAACCGCTGCGCCTGCGCCAGCACAACAGCCGCAGCCGCCGCAAGTGCAACCGGGTCAACCGAATGGTCAGCAGTCGCAAGATCAGCAATACACGATCACCACGTCGGCCAACGAAGTCAACCTGGTTTTCACTGTCACTGACAAGCATGGCCGCTTCATCAAGGACCTGAAGCTTAGCGATTTTGCCCTGCTCGACGACCAGAAGGCCCCGGCGCAGGTCTTCAGCTTTACCCAGCAGACAAACCTGCCGCTGCGCGTCGGCGTTGTGATTGACACCAGCACCTCGATCCGCCAGCGTTTCCAGTTCGAGCAGCAGTCCGCCAGTGAGTTCCTGCTGCAACTCCTGCGGCCCAAAAGCGATAAGGCTTTTGTGATGGGCTTCGATGTTACGCCGGACTACAAACAGGACTGGACCAACAATCTCGACATGCTGAATACGGGAATCAATGAACTGCGTCCCGGTGGAGGCACTGCGCTGTTTGACGCGGTCTACAGCGCTTGCCGTGACAAGATGCTCGACGCCGCACGCGAGCGGGAGCCGGTTCGACGGGCGATGGTGCTTGTCTCTGATGGCAATGACAACCAAAGCCACGCCTATCTCGATGACGCGATCAAGGAGTGCCAGCGCGCCCAGACCATCGTTTACACCATCAGCACCAACACCAGTCCCAGCCGCGACCGGGGTGATGACATCCTTGATAAAATTGCGCTGGCCACTGGCGGCCGCTCCTTCTTTCCGAAGCGCCTGGAAGATATGTATGGAAATTTCCAGGACATTGAAGATGAGCTGCGCAGCCAGTATTCACTAGTCTACAAACCGGCTGATTTCCAGCCGAATGGCGCGTTTCGCACGATCTACCTCTTTTGTATGGACCGCAAATACACAGTCCGCGCAAGTAAGGGCTATTTTGCTACGAAGTAGCTTGCAGCTTAGAAGCGGTTGGCGCGCCTGCGGCGCAAGCTACAAACCGGATAGCAAAAAGCAGCCACCCGATTTTTAGCGAAAACGCCGAAGGCGTGCTGACGCGCAGCGCCAACCGCTTTCCAGCTATCTCTCCAGCAACTCCAGCAGCCCGGCCTCATCGATTACCGAAACTTTCAGTTCATTCGCCTTGTCGAGCTTCGATCCTGCCTCTTCTCCCGCAACAACATAGCTCGTCTTTTTGCTCACTGAACCGGAGACGCGCCCGCCGGCTGCTTCAATCCTAGTTTTAGCCTCATCGCGTGAGAGATTCGGCAGCGTTCCGGTCAGAACAAACGTCAACCCCTCCAACTGGGATGATTTCCTGCGCTTCTCAGCGGTAAAAGTAAGCCCGGCTTCGCGCAGATGTTCAACGAGCTGACGGTTTTTCTCTTCGTCAAAGAACTCGCGAATCGCCTGCGACACCTTTGGCCCAACTTCGTTCACTCGCTCTAACTCTTCCTGCGATGCGGCCATCAATGTATCCATCGATCCAAATTCTTCGGCAAGCAATTGCGCGGTACGCTCGCCAACAAAACGAATGCCCAATCCAAAGAGCACGCGGTTGAGCGGGGCTTTCTTTGATTGCTCAATTTCTTTCAGCAGTGAACGTGCCGATTTCTCGCCAATACGCTCAAGCGAGAGCAGCTTCTCTTCATCAAGCTTGTAAAGATCAGCAATGCTGCGGACCATTTTGCGATCGAGCAGCTGATTCACGACTGCCTCGCCCAGACCCTCGATGTTCATCACCCCTCGCGCAGCATAGTGCAGCAGGCTTTCGCGCAGACGCGCAGGGCAATCGACATTTACGCAGCGATAATCAGCTTCACCTTCCGTACGGACAATCTCGCTGCCGCAGTCCGGACAATGCGCGGGGAAGTGAAACTTCTTATGCCCACGCGGGTGTTCTTTATCATTGACAACTTCGACGACTTTCGGAATCACATCGCCGCCGCGCTCAACCTTCACCCAATCGCCAATCAACAGGCCCAGGCGCTCGATCTCATCTGCGTTATGTAGCGTGGCGCGGCTCACCGTTGTTCCACCAATCACAACAGGTGTCAACACAGCAACAGGAGTAAGCTTGCCCGTGCGCCCCACCTGTACTTTTATGTCTTCTACCTGCGTGACGCCCGCACGCGCCGTAAACTTATATGCCACCGCCCAGCGTGGAGCGCGTCCTGTATAACCGAGCCGCGCCTGCAATTCGGTTGAGCTGACTTTGATCACCACTCCGTCAATTTCATAGCCAAGCGTAGCGCGATGTTGTTCTGCGCGGTTGACGAATTCCATCAGTTTGTCAAAGCTGTGAATGGCCTCGCGATGCGGGTTCACGCGAAATCCAGCAGCAGTCAGCGCATCCAGTGCATCGCTCTGTTCGGTAAAGATGTTCTCACCTGTTGGGGTCAGCGCGAAATAAGCATAGAAATCCAGCCTTCGCTGCGCGACGATGTTGGGCTCAAGCGTGCGAATCGTCCCCGCAGCATAATTGCGTGGATTGGCCGCCGGAGCCAGCCCTTGCGCTTCGCGCTCTTCATTCGCTTTCTGAAAAGCGGCCAGTGGCATTACCACTTCGCCGCGCACTTCAAAAGTTGCTGGCAATTTGGCTTTCTCGAGCTTCGCGACAGAAACTGACAACGGTACCGAGCGTATCGTGCGCACATTCGTGGTCACATCCTCACCGATTGCGCCATCGCCGCGCGTAAGTCCCATTGCGAGATGCGCCGCGCCATCTTTCGCTTCCTGGTATCGCAGCGCCATCGATAAGCCGTCCAGCTTGTATTCGCAGACGTAGCTGATCTCGGCATTTCCACCCGCCAGCTGGCGCACACGGCGGTCCCAATCGCGCAGCTCCTCTTCGCTGGTTACGTTATCGAGCGAAAGCATGGAGCGTGAATGCGCTACCTTGGCAAAGCCTTCTTTCGGCTTTCCGCCAACGCGCTGTGTAGGCGAATCAGCCGTAATCAGATCGGGATGCTGCTTTTCCAGCTCCTGCAACTCGCGCACTAATTTGTCATACTCAGCGTCTGAAATTTCAGGCGCGTCAAGAACGTAATAGAGATGTTCGTGATGGCGGATGGATTCGCGCAGGGCTTCGATGCGTTGGGCTACAGTGCTCTGGGCCATGAGGAAGATTATAAGAAGCAGCATGCACTTCGCGTTGCCTAACGCCTGCAAACGCGAAACGCAACCTGCCAACCCGCTATGATGTTGCCAGAACCATGGATCCACTCACGCACTTACTCACTGGCGCAGTTCTTGGACGTGCGGGCTTTAACCGCAAAGCTGCGTATGCAACCCTGGCGATGACGCTCGCTGCCGAAGCACCCGATCTTGACATGCTCTGGGGATTTCGCGGACCGGTCGCGGCCTTAGAGCATCATCGCGGCATTACGCATACGTTTCTGGCTATGCCTTTCATTGCGCTCGCTGCGACCGGGGTTGGGTGGCTCGTACATCGCTCTCGAAAGAAACCGCCAGCCGCACCAGTGCGGTGGGGCCTGTTATGGATTTTTTGTTTGATCGCAGCCCTGAGCCATCTGCTGCTCGACTTCACAAACGGCTACGGATTGCGCCCGTTTTTCCCATTTAATCCGCGCTGGTATTCATGGGATATCGTCTACATCATCGAACCGCTGATTCTTGCCCCATTGATTCTGGCCCTTGTGATGCCGTGGCTCTTTGGCCTGGCAGATCGCGAGATTGGCGCGAAACGTGCGAAATTTCGCGGGCGTGGATGGGCCCTCGCAGCGCTCGTCTTTATTGCATTGCTTTACGCCGTGCGCAGCGGCGAGCACGCACACGCGCTCAATCTCGCCCGAAATTCCAGCGTCACGACTGAACATATCCTGCGCGTCTCCGCACAGCCGCACCCCGTGAATCCATTCCGCTGGTACGTCATTATGGAAACGCCGTACTATTATCAGACCGCAGCCGTCAATACACGCCTGGATCAGATCGACACAGACGCGGGCGAGCTTATTTACAAACCTCCGGTAACCATGGCAACGCTTGCAGCCAAGCGAACATGGCTGGGACGTATTTATCTCGACTGGTCAAAGTTCCCGGTCGTGGAAGATAAAGGCGCAATGCCATTACCCGGATATAACACTGACCCGCCTCAGAACGACTGGCATACCATTCAATTCCGCGATCTGCGCTTCGGCTATCCAGTGCTCTCACTCAAGGGGAACGACTCTGTACTTTCTGGATGGGTTTATGTCGGGCCGCAGGAGGAAATCGAGGGCATGTTCATGAGTGGCGCCGAACAGAAGGATTAGCTGTCCAGGCAGTTGCGCCTTCGGCGCGTTAGCAGCTTCACTCCAACCGCAGAGCTTTCATAGGGTTGATCATCGAGGCGCGCAGAGCGGGTACGATACAAGCCAGCAAAGACACAACAATCAGCAGCAGGCAGACGCCTATGACCATCAGCGGATCACTGACAGCATTCTCGACCCAGTGCGACAGCAGGGTGTGAACTCCAAAGCTGAGCAGCAGCCCGATCACAAGTCCTGATCCAACGCTTGCGCCAACTGCGGCAAGAACGTTCTTGAGAATATGCCAGCGTTGCGCGCCCAGCGCCATGCGGATTCCGAACTCGTTGATGCGTTGCGCGACGCTGTAGGAAACAACGCTGTAAAGGCCCACGCTCGCCAGAATCAGAGCAAGCACTGAGAATACGCTTGAAAGCACAGCGATCAGGTGACTACGTGCCCACTCCGATTGTTGCTCAATCAAATCACTCATGGATCTGACCGGATACGAGACCTGCTGTCCGGGGTTGATCCGCGCAATCTGCTCGCGGGCTGTTCTTTCCAGGGCGATTGGGTTAACCTGCGCGCGAACAAAAACATGAATGACGCTAACCATGTAGAGCGAGTATGGGAAATAGATCTCCGGCTTAACCGGACTGTCCAGTCCATTATTGCGAACATCACCGACGACACCGATAATCGACGCCCATCCATCGCTGCCTTCCACTGCCAGCCCGCGAGGCGGGTGGTTCACCAGCCTGGGTGCGCGCACCGAGTGGCCGAGCACATCGCCGTTAGGAAAATATTGCTTCACAAATGCCTGATTCACAACTGCTAGTCGCGCGCCGCGACTGGTTTCTGCCTCATCCCACAACCTTCCCTCGACCAGTGGAATGTGCAGCGTGTGAAAGAAGGGTGCATCAACAAAATTGATGTTAGCAATCTGTGAAGCAAGTGCATCATGGCCAAGAACCTCAACAGAAAGATCCCACGAGCTGAATGGCGGTCCCAGCAATCCCAGAGAAGCGGAAACCACGCCTGGAGTCTGCGCCACGCTATCGCGCAGTTGCCGGAAATAGTTTGCGCGGTCTTCCCACGTGGTGTAACTGCCGGGATGCACAGGAATGGCAAAATCCGTCACATGGTTCGGATCGTAACCGAGATCGGTCCGCAGCAGCAGACGGAAGCTCTGGATCGCCGTAGCAGCAGCGGTAAGCAACACCATGGCCAGCGCGATCTGCCCTGCAATCAGCACAGCGTGCGACTTGCGTCCGGAAACACTGCCAGCCGCCTTTCGGGAATTGGCCTGCATGATCTCGCGAATCTCAGGTTTTGCAACTTGCAGCGCAGGAAAAAGTCCGAAGAGTGAACTGGTGAGAATGGCAACGACGATACTGAATGCCAGCACAGGAATGTGAACAGGAATGTTAAGCCCGCGCGGAAACAGCTGCCACGGCAACATAGCGACGACATATGGCGTAATGCGATAGGTTATGACGACACCAAGGACTGCTCCGCTGAAGCCTAAGATCAACGACTCCGTGAGCAATTGCCGAATAATACGTTGAGCGCTCGCCCCCACCGCTGCGCGCACCGCAAATTCATGCCGCCTTGCCGATCCCCGCGCAAGCAGCAAAATCGAGACGTTGGCGCAGCCGATAACAAGCAACAGCAAAACGCCGGTGAACAGGACATAAAGCATTCTGCCCAGCGATCGTTTGAAACGTTCATTGATGCCGACCAGTTCAAGGTTCAATCCCTTGAGTATCGAGTTCGGATGTTCGCGCAGCATCTGCTGAAAAATTGGCTGGATTTCCGCTGTAGCCTGCCTCTGGCTTATACCAGGCTTGAGGCGAATCGCCGTCATAAAGGTATCTACCGTCGCATCAGAAGTATCCAGTGGCAGATAGACATCCGCATCCCACCAGGTAAAGTTACGCGGCATAACGCCAAGAATGGCGTAACTGCGGTTATCAATCCGCATAGATTGGCCGACTATTGCCGGGTTTCCATTGAAACGTCGCTGCCAGTATTGATATGTAAGAACGACCACCGGCTGCGGAGCCTGGTCTTCTGGCGCATCAGAGGGCAGAAACGTCCGTCCCAGCATCGCCGGAACGCCGAAGAATGAAAATGCATTTCCTGAAAGATAGACCGCGTCGATGTCCTGCGGGAGATCGGTCGTCGTCTCAGCAAGAAACTTCTCATCCATGGCAACAACGTCGTCGATGAAAGGGGCTTCACGAAACTGACGAATTTGCGCCCGGTAAATATAGGGAGTGTACTCAACTTCAGACTTGCCGAGAATATGGAACTGGACAATACGATCGGCATGAGGATACGGCGTTGGGTGCAGCAATGTGCTGTACATGACACTGAAGACAGCGACCGTTGCTGCAATGCCGAGGGCAAGCGAAAAAATTGCAGTAAGAGAGAATCCGGGGTGCTTCCACAGCTGACGGAGAGCGTAGCGGAGGTCTTGGAGGAGGATCGACACGGTGATTCAGGTAAAGGGATAAAGTGGACAGCGCGACTGAATCTCTAAGTGTATACGAACGGAGTGAACCTAAAGAGGAATGGCTATAGTAATTCCTATCTGCCCCCGGCTGCTATCTGATAGATTAAAAATCCCAGTACACAGATAACAACAGCGCTAAAAGCCAGCAATGATCCTCCGATGACCAGGTTAGCCAGCCGCTCCTGTCCCGGTCTTGGACGAGTAATGCCAAAGGTGGCAATAAACATTTCCGTAAGATAGGCAAGTAACTTCATATCTTTAGCTAGTTTCATCCTGAGCAAACAAGCAGAGCAGCCGAAGGACCTGCTTCTTGTTTGTATCCACAATACGCTGCAATCAGAGATTACGCCCCGCGGCTGCCCCGGAAGCCCACGCCCACTGAAAATTGAAGCCGCCCAGGTGGCCGGTAACGTCCACCACCTCGCCAATGAAATAAAGTCCAGGCACGCGCCTGCACTCCATAGTCTTGGCAGAAAGCTCATCCGTATCAACCCCGCCTGCTGTTACTTCGGCTTTGTCGTAGCCCTCCGTTCCGTCGGGAAAAATGAGCCAGCGATGCAGTCTCCGCTCCAGTTCCTGAATGGCGTGATTAGTCCATGATCTTGGATCAAGGAGCAGCAAAAGGCGGTCAGCGAACCGTTGGGGCAGCACTTCGCGCAGCAGGCTGGCCGCCTTCGCTACATCGCGTCCGGAGCTGTTTTTAAGCAGTGGAGCAAAGACGTGCTTCCCGGGAGCGAGATCGAGCTCGATAGCAGACGGCTCCGCCCAATAAGATGAGATTTGCAGAATTGCGGGGCCGGTCAATCCTCGATGCGTGATGAGCATCTTCTCCCGGAAGCGTTGGTGTCCAATAGACGCAATCACTTCAGCAGACACACCAGTCAGATCACAAAGCTTCGCGCAGTCCTCTGACGAAAGGGTCAAAGGCACAAGTGCAGCCCGCGGCGGAACAATTTTGATCCCAAACTGGCGCGCAATTCTATATCCGAAATCCGTTGCACCCATCTTCGGAATCGACAACCCTCCCGTCGCAATTACCAATGACGGCGCAGAGAAAACGCCCTTGTTGGTATGAACTATGAAATCCTCGCCCCGTTCGATGCGCTCCGAGCGCGTGCCGAGAAAAATCTCCACGCCGGCATCGCTGCACTCGGCAAGCAACATATCGAGAATCTGCCGCGAAGACTGATCGCAGAAAAGCTGGCCCAGTGTCTTCTCGTGATACGCGATTCCATGTTTCTGCACGAGAGCAAGAAAATTTTGCGGCGTGTAACGCGCCAGCGCCGATTTGGCAAAGTGCGGGTTCGACGAAAGAAAATTCTCTGGGCGGCAATGAATGTTGGTGAAGTTGCAGCGTCCTCCGCCGGAGATGAGGATTTTCTTTCCCGGCCGATCTGCAAGCTCAAGCACAGCAACACGCCGTCCCCGCTTGCCCCCTTCCATGGCGCACATGAGTCCCGCTGCGCCCGCGCCGAGAATGATGGCATCGAAATTCTGTGTCACCTTAGAAGGCTATCGCACCTCAACCAGAGCCGAAATCAACTCAAAAAAACATGATCCCTGTGCAACCGCGCGGTGCAAGATGCTCCCTTCAACGCATGTACGCGACAGGGAATTGTTCTTGGCAGTACACTTTGCCAAACAGAAGGTCTCCTATGCCGCGCCATTTGAAAATTGGATTCCTAGCTGTGCTATTTTTTGCTTTCAATTGCGCCGGTTATTCCGGAGATCAAAATACATGGAGCGGCTTTGTTACCGACATTCATTGCGGCACAAACTGCCAGCGCACCTCCGCCATGACCCCAGACCGCGCGGTGTGTTCGCCGATGCGTCAAACAGGGATCAAAATACGGTCTCTGGCTTGAGAATCATGTCTATATGCTCGAGCCGCAGGCGAAAGCGGCTAAGTTCGCAGCAGAAAATGTTCGCGTAATTGGCAGTTTCTCGAACGATACGATCCACATCACATCGATTACCCGGATACCATCGCAAGAACAACATAGCCAGCAATAGCTGAAAACCTGACAATTGTCACAATGCTTTGCTGACAAACCGTACTGCTGGCTATCGGTAAGAAATGAGACTCTGGGATCGTTCAAGGAGGCGTTATGAACAACATCCCGTCACAACCCAGGCAGCAGGCAACGCAGTGCGATCCCACCACGCGCACGCTTTATGGAGTAGGCATGGCCCTCTTCATGTTCGGGATTTTTGTCCCCGGCGCACACACTTTAATGATGGTAGGGCTCGCATTCCTTGCAATTTTCTGGATGGTGTAAGCAGATATCAGCATTCACAACACCGTGCTACACTTCGCTCTGGATTCTTCCATCCGGAGTGAAATATGTCGATTGCCGATATTGCGAATGATCTGGTCGCTCTGTGCCGCGAGGACAAAAACCTGGAAGCCGTAGACAAGTATTATTCAAATGACATCGTAAGCGTTGAATCTGCCAGCAGCACCGATATGCCTGCCGAAATGAAGGGGATAGAAGCCATTCGGGGCAAGAATAAGTGGTGGCTCGACAACCACACCATCCATAGCCAGGAAGTGAACGGTCCTTATGTTGGCAAAGATCAGTTTGCTGTGGAATTCAAAATCGACTTCACTAATAAACCTTCTGGCAAACGAATCCGGCTGAGTGAGATGGCGTTATATACAGTGAAAGACGGCAAGATCGTCCACGAACACTTTTATTACAACCCTGGCGCCTAACTCGCCGTGCTCTAGTTCGCTAAAATCCCCAGCTTCTTCGCCACGCTCTCCAGCGTCTCGAGCGCCTTATTAAGCTGCTCGCGCGTGTGCTCGCTGGTCATAATAGTACGGATGCGCGCTTTGCCTTCGGGCACGGTGGGGAAGGCGATGCCGGTCGCCATCACCCCCGCATCAAATAGCGCCTTTGAGAATTCCATCGTCTTCTTGCCATCGCCAACGATGATCGGCGTAATTGGCGTCTCGCTTGCCGGAGTGGTCACGCCACCAATATCGAACCCAGCGCGATCCAGCTCTGCCTTGAAATAGCGGGTGTTGTCCCAGAGACGCTCGATGCGTTCCGGTTCATTCTCCAGAAGATCGAATGCAGCAATGCACGTTGCTGTAACGGATGGCGGATGCGAAGTCGAGAAGAGAAACGGCCGGGCGCGGTGGTAGAGATATTCAATCAGGTCACGGCTGCCGCAGACATACCCGCCGAGCGCGCCGATGGCCTTCGAGAGCGTGCCCACCTGTACATCCACACGTCCGTGGCATCCGAAATGATCCACAGATCCGCGCCCATTGCGGCCCAGCACGCCTGAAGCATGCGCATCGTCGACCATCATGATTGCGCCATATTTCTCAGCCAGGTCACAAAGCTTATCGACAGGACCAATATCGCCGTCCATCGAGAAGACGCCGTCGGTGATCATGAGCTTGTGGCCGGGCTCATTCGCCACTTCTTTCAAAAGTTCTTCAGCATGAGCCACATCTTTATGGCGAAAGACCTTGATTTTCGCGCGTGAAAGGCGCGCGCCATCGATGATGCTGGCGTGGTTCAATTCATCGGAAATAATGAAGTCTTCTTTTCCAAGGATGGATGAAACAGTGCCCGCATTGGCCGTGAATCCGCTCTGAAAGACGACGCAGGCCTCAACATTCTTAAAGCGGGCAATTTTTTCTTCCAGTTCCATGTGGATCTTCATCGTGCCCGCGATGGTGCGCACTGCGCCTGATCCAACGCCATATTCTTTCGTAGCCTGAATCGCAGCTTCGCGAAGCTTGGGGTGGTCGCATAGGCCGAGATAATTGTTCGAGGCAAGATTAATGACTTTCTTACTGTCATATGTGCAGACTGGGGCCTGCATATCTTCAAGTACACGCAATTTGAAGTAAGTGCCTTTTTGCTTCAATTCATCAAGTTGAGCGGTAAGGTGTTTCAATTGTGGACGTTGCGAAAGTACTCCGGACATAAAAATTTGCCTCGCTTTGCGAAAAATACGCCAACTTAGCATCCTATCGTGTAGGGGTATAGAGGGTGCAAGCCATCCGAATAAGGGCGACTCAAGGAGAAAGAGAATGACACGTATTAAGCAGCTTCCGTTTGCAGCGTTGCTGTTGACCATTGCCTTGGCAGCAGGCTGCAGTAAGAACAAGCAGAATGCGGAAAATCCGCCGGCAGGTACGCCAGCAGCGACACAACCTTCCGGCAGCGATCAGGCAGCGCAAAGCAATCCGCCACAAAGTGCAGCACAGCCTCAGACAAGTGCTCCTGCGCAGCCAGCCGCCTCAGGACAACCTGCTGCACAGCCCTCTGAAGCTGCTGCACCCGCATCTCAGCCGCAAAGCGCAGCCGCTCCAGCTGCCGCACCACCACCTCCTGTTGAGCAAGCGCCTGCTCCGCCCCCGCTGCCAGTCGTGCCTGCAGGAACAGTTCTTAGCGTCCGTATGAACCAGACGGTTGATGTAAAGCATGCGCAGTCAGGGCAGCCCTTCTCCGGTACGATCGTGAATCCAGTGATGGTTAATGGCGATACCGCTATTCCCTCAGGCGCAACCGCGGAAGGCGCGGTGGTGCGCGCACACAAGCGTGGCCGCTTCAAGGGAGCGTCCGAGCTGCAACTTACGCTTACCGGGCTGAATTTCAACGGTCACCACTATCGCATTGAAACCAGCGATATCACCCGCACCAAGAAAGGCAAAGGCAGGCGGTCAGCTGCCTTCATCGGCGGCGGCACTGGCCTCGGCATGCTCATCGGGGGAGTCGCGACGGGCGGCGTTGGCCTCCTGGTCGGTGGTCTGGCAGGCGCGGGCGCGGGGACAGGGATTTCGGCCTTTACCGGCAACAAGGACATCACTATACCTGCGGAATCAGTCGTCACTTTCAGACTTGCAAATTCAGTCCATCTACGATGAGATGGATCAGCAAAAGCCAGGGTGCCCCATCCTTCGCGAAGAGCAGAGGATGGGGACTCCCATCTACAAAAGCACTCTGAAGAGCGTCCACTTTCGGACACATTGTTCCTGATTCCGAACAGTCGAAATCCTTTCCTCGCTGAACAATCCCCAGAATTTCACTGATAACAAAATACTTATCTTGTAAAGACATTGGCCGCACAAATGCTTCCCCTAGACTTGCATTGCTTTGCGAGGAACCATGCAGACGCTCTTTTTTGACCTGAAGTTTGCCCTGCGCCAGTTGCGCAAGTCTCCCGGATTCACACTGACGGCGGTGCTGATGCTCGCCTTTGGCATCGGCGCAACCACGGCCATTTTTTCCATTGTTGAAGGCGTCTTACTACGCCCATTGCCGTTTCCCGAATCGAACCGGCTGGTTGTACTGGCTGACCATCTTCAGGGCGCAGACGTTGGCGGCAACGGCGAGGCGGGAGTCACCGTCCCCGACATCCGCGCCTACACTCGCGATACGGATTCGTTCGCGAGCCTTGGCGGCTATCAAAACGCCGGGTATGAGCTTTCCGGAAACGGTGATCCGGCGCAGGTAAATGCGGCGCGCATGACCGGGGGAGTCTTGCCCGCCCTCGGCGTGGCTCCGCTGCTGGGACGAGTCTTTACCCGGCAGGAGGACGAACAGAGCCAGTCAGTAGTTGTGCTGAGCTACGCGACCTGGCAGAACCGCTTTCATGGCGATCCGAAAATCCTGGGCACAAAGATCCTGCTCGACCGCAAGCCCTATCTCGTCATTGGTGTGATGCCGCGCAATTTCGAGTTCCCTCTGACCTCCGGGCATCTGAACCGCGTCGAGCTCTGGGTGCCGATGAGCTTCCGGCCGGATGAACTCGCACCCGTTGCCTCTGCCAACTGGAGCTACCAGATGGTGGGCCGCCTCAAGCCCGGCGTGACTGCGGCACAGGCGCAGAACGACGCTGAGCGGGTCGCGCAGGAGATCATGCGCAATTATCCGGCGTTTATGGCAAGCCTGCATATCAGCTCTGTTGTTCGGCCATTGCAGGAAGAAACCATCGAGCAGGCGCGCCCGCTCGTGCGGACACTTTTCTTTGCCGTCGCTATCGTCTTGCTGATCGCCTGCGCCAATCTCGCGGGACTGTTGCTGGTTCGCGCCATTCGCAGACAGCGTGAAGTTGCTGTTCGGCTGGCATTAGGAGCGCGCGCAGCGGCACTGCTCCGCCAGGCAATTCTGGAAAGTCTCATTCTCAGCGTGATGGGCGGGCTATTGGGTATCGCATTGGCAGGCGTGGCACTGAACATGGGCAAGAACCTGCTGCCGGAAAGCCTGCCACGCATCAGCGAAATCAGTCTGAACTGGGTCGTCGTGTCCTTCGCTCTGCTCCTCGCAATCGTCACTGGCTTTGTATGTGGATTGGCGCCAGCCTTCGCGGCACTGCGCACGAGCGTGAACGAAACGCTGAAGGAAGGCGGCCGCAGTGGCTCAGCCGGCGGCGGACATGCGCGGCTACGCTCGGCGCTGGTTGTAGCCGAAATCGCCATCGCCCTGGTCCTTCTCACAGCCTCGGGCCTGCTATTGCGCAGTTTTGAGAAAATGCGCTCCGTCGACCTCGGCTACCAGCCTGAACACATTGCCACTGCCGGATATTCCCTGCCGCAGAAAAAATACTCCGCCCAATCTTCATTGGACGTCTTCAACAAAGAACTGCTGCTGCGCCTGCGTCAAATTCCAAGCGCACAGGCCGCGGGCCTTACCAGCTTTTTGCCCGCTTCAGGTAACAACAATAACCAGGCCTTTGTCCCCGAAGGCTATGTACCACAGAAGGGCGAAAACATGAGTCTCGCCACAGTCGCTTACGTCATAGGCGACTATTTCAACGCGATGAAGATTCCTCTGCTGCACGGACGATACTTCACCGACGCTGATAACGCCGACGCACAACTGGCTGTCATCGTGAACCGTAAGCTCGCCGAAAAATACTGGGCGCATCAAGACCCTATTGGCAAGCGGTTGCGCATCGGAACACCAGAGATGCAGACCCCGTGGTTGACAATTGTGGGCGAAGTTGCCGATGTGAAGCTCAGCTCTCCCGATGCCGAAACCAAAGAGGAGTATTACCTGACCGTCGATCAGGCAGAGAAGTCATTCGGTTCGCTTGCTAACCCAGCCACTGATCTGAATGGCAATGGCGGTTATATCGTTCTGCGCGGCGCTCTGCCGCCAGAAAACATGGAGAACGCATTGCGCGCCGCCGTTCGCTCTATTGATCCCCAGCTTGCACTAACGCAGGTGCAGACTATGCAGCAGAACGTCTCCGACACAGAAGCGCCGCGCCGCTTCAATACCGCGCTCATCAGCAGCTTTGCTGCCGCTGCAGTTCTACTCGCTGTCCTCGGTATTTACAGCGTCATCGCTTTCTCTGTGGCTTCGCGTGTGCAGGAGATGGCAATACGCATGGCGCTCGGTTCGCAGCGTAGAGGAATTATCCGCCTCGTTCTTATCTCCGGAGCGAAACTCGCCGCCATCGGCTGCGCTATTGGATTGCTGGGGGCGGCGGCAGCATCCGGACTACTGCGCTCATTCCTCTTCGGAGTAAGTCCGTTCGATCCGCTGGTGCTGGCCTTTGCTGCTGTCGCCGTGCTGTTGCTGGCCCTGGCCGCATCGGCACTACCGGCAACACGTGCAGCCTCCATCGACCCAATGCAGGCTTTGCGCGGCGAATAGGACTTGCCATCCAGGCAGGCGCGCTCTTCGAGCGCCATTTCCTTTTCAGCCACCTGCGTTCTTAGAGGACGAGCGGAAAATCGCCCAATCCAGAGGGTTGGATATTTTGCGAGTCTGGGAAATCCCTGGAACCCAACCCATCTCATAAACGCCCCAGTTGAATCGCGATTCAGGATTGTGCAGCACCGATTGCAGTGAATTCGAAAGCAGTGGCGAAGAGCGTTGCCGCGTCAAACTGACGCTGACGTAAATCGACGCCGCGTTGCTCCAACCACTCAACAAAAACCTGCATAAAGTTTTCGTGCGCAACCGCGAGGAGCGAACTTGCCCAGCGCATGTAGTAGATGATGAAATAAGCGGTATCGTCTTCAATCGCCCCGGGGTACGGAATGTTCTCACTCTTGCAGAAATCCTGGAAGTCATCCTCGAAGCGGCTAAACACCTTTTCCCAGATCACCTTCTGGTCATAGATCGGAAACAGGCTCGGATTATAAAAATGGAGGAACTTTGAGACCGCCATGTGGGGATAGCCTTTCTTTTGCTTAATCCCTTGCATCTTGTCGAGAGAGGATTTGAGGCGCGCGAAATCTCCGCTTTGCTGAAAATTTGAAAGATTGACCGAGCCGCCCCAAGAATACTCCGCGAACTCACGTTTGATGGTCTCAAACACCTGTTGGGACGACCAATAGCTCACATCGGACTGACGGGATCGAAACACTTGCCAACCGGGTCCTTTAAGCTCGTTGTAGATCTTCTCGAAATATCGGAGTGCTTCATCTGAGCTCAACGACGGATCGAAGGCGTGGTGCGAGACCTCGTACAGATCCAAATTTCCACTTGGGTCCAGCCAGCGCTCATGAGCAACTGCCTTCAAAGCACGGCCCTGTTGACCAGCGGTTTCAAAATAGCTGCGGAGCGTTGCTTTCATCTGTTGCCCTCAATTTCGGTCTCCGGATTTTCAAAAACACGGTCAATCCTTCTCTCCATCATCGTCCTCCCTTTGCGGCATGGAGCGCAACATCTCCCCCAGCTTCTCCTCCCCACCCTCCAGGTAAGCTTGGAACAGTTCCGCCAGAGATATCAGATGGACACTTCATGCCTCCGCGAATCTCTCTCCCGCTCTGCTTCAAGACGGCTGCGGTCGACGCTTACTCGGAAGATCCGTTGCACTCTTTCGACAAGAGGACGAACGCGATCCGTCGCTCCTAATGCGGCAATGCTTCGAGCAAGGAGCTTCGCATCCACCCGGTCCGCATAGTCCATCCACCAGGGGTTTCGATTGATCCCGTTACACAAGACCAAGACTGTTCACGACGGCTGACACTCACAACTGTGCCCACCCGAAATTGGATTGTTTTCTCAAGAGGATCGGGGAGTTCCCAAGGTCTATACTCTTTCACTCTCATGACAATCGCGTGTGTCCGGTCAAATCCACATCCACTCTTTGGTGGAGACACAGAACCATCATTACCCACTCCGCCAGTACTCTGACTGTAAGCAGCCGATGCGATGTAACCAAGAAGCAAGAGAAGGTTTGCCTTGACATTCATCAGATTCGGCTCTCCATCGACCATTCTATGTCCACTAGCAATATCCTTAAAGCTCACGAGTCTACGGCCGCCCACCAAGTCCCGTTGACGACTCTCGTACATGATCCTTCTGGTTCACTGCCTTCACCAGACGGTTACTTCTTAGGCGGCGCTAAAATCTTTCCTCTTGCATTCCCATAGGAGTCATGCCATGATTCCTGTGATCGCCTCCTATGGCTATCCAAGAGGAATGAGATGGGCGACAAAAAAGACGTTTGGCAAGGCACGCTGGCATTAATGGTCCTGAAGACGCTCGACACCATGGGCCCGCAGCATGGATACGGCATCGCGCGCCGCATCGAGCAGACCAGCGGAGACATGCTCTCGCTGAATTACGGCACGCTCTATCCCGCTCTGTTAAAGCTGGAGCAGGAAGGCGCAATTACTTCCGGATGGGGCGTCTCCGACAACAACCGCAAGGCCAAGTTCTATAAGCTGACCCGGGCTGGAAGAAAGCAGTTGGAGCGCGAAGCCCGCGACTGGGAGCAGACGACTGCGATTCTGGCGCGCTTTCTCTCTCCTGCCGAGGAGGCGTGATGCGTCAGGTCAGAGCATTATGGCAGCGCCTGCGCGGAATATTTGTCAGTAAGCGGGCCGACGAAGAATTTGCCGCCGAACTCGAAAGTCATCTCCAGATGCACATCGATGACAACCTGCGAAAGGGCATGACTCCCGAGCAGGCGCGACGCAATGCGCTGATTAAGCTGGGCGGAGTAGAGCAGACAAAGCAGGCATATCGCGAGCGGAATACAATACCGTCGCTCGAAAGCGTCTTGCAGGATGTCCGCTACGGACTGCGCCAGTTGCGCAAGTCACCAGCTTTTACCATCACCGCAATCCTGACGCTGGCGCTTGGAATCGGCGGCATGACAGCCGTCTTCGCTGTCGTCGAAGCCGTCCTTCTGCGCCCGCTGCCATTCAAAGATTCAAGCCAGCTCATCAGCCTGCACGAAAGGGTTGAGGAAGACCCGCACGACTTCAGAGTGACTGCTCCCGACGTCCTGATTTTCCAGCGTGAGAGCAAGGCTTTTTCTAGAGAGGGCGGATATGTTAGCGCTGCCTATGACGTGACCGGAACGGGTGCGCCATTTCATGCAACGGCAGAGCGAGTGACCGCGTCGCTATTTCCTGCCTTGGGTATCGATCCGTTATTGGGCCGGACATTTACACAGGAAGAAGATGAGAACAACGTGCCGGTGGCCGTGATTAGCTATTCACTGTGGCGAGAACGATTCCAGAACAATCCAGACGTCTTGGGTAAGAAGATTGATCTGGATCGGCGTCCATACACAATCATCGGCGTTATGCCACAGAACTTTGAGTTTCCTCTGGACGCGGGGAGGTTGAGTCATCGTGATCTTTGGGTTCCGATGAGTTTTACTCCGGTCGAGAAAAACTCAGAAGGCGAAAACTACGACTACGGCTTGGTGGCGCGTTTGAATCCGGGCGTGAGCGCCGTACAGGCACAAATCGATGTGGATCGGGTGATCGCAGGCATTCAACCCAACTACACCAAAGTCAGTACAGGCTTACATCTTCATGGGTACTTCAGGTCACTGAAAGAAGAAACAGTGCGTAATGCACGCCCCCTTCTGAATATTCTGCTCGCAGCGGTCGGATTGGTCTTATTGATTGCCTGTGTGAACCTCGCAAGCCTGTTACTCGTGCGTGCAGCTGGGCGTAGGCACGAATTCGGTGTACGTCTGGCGCTGGGCGCTGCCCGGCGTGTGGTTTTGCGGCAGTTGCTGACAGAGAGCCTCTTGCTCAGCGCGTTCGGAGGCATAGTTGGTCTAGCATTGGCGGTATTCCTGATACACGCCTCCGTCTTCAGCCTGCCTGCTTCGTTGCCGCGGCTGAATGAAATCGCGGTCCGCTGGCCGATGTTTGCCGCCGCACTCGGTCTGATTGCTCTGATTGGAATCCTCTGCGGCCTCGCCCCCGCGCTTGCCTGCATGAAAACCGACATCCTCGACTCGCTCAGGGATGGAAGTCACAGCAGTGGGCAGAGCCGCTCGCAACATAGTCTGCGAAGCATATTGGTGACAGTGCAGGTGGCGCTTGCTACTTTGCTGCTGGTTGCGTCAGGGCTGCTGCTCCATAGCTTTGCGAAGATGCTCGAAACTGATCCAGGATTTCAGGCACAACACGTTTTCACCGCCTCTTTATCACTGCCGAGACACGATTATCGAACGCAACAGAAAGTGAATGAGTTCTACGCGGAACTGCAGCGGAGGATAGAAGTTCTGCCCGGAGTAAGAGACGTCGGTTTCTCTTCCAACATCCCAATCGTTGGCCTGAACGGTGGACGGCTGATAACAACGCAAGGCTATGTGCGCTCTAAAGGCGAGGGTTTCCTGATTGTCTCCACCTATCTAGTGCAGGGAAATTATTTCCAGGCGCTCCATATTCCGCTCATCCGCGGCCGTTATTTTGAGGCACGAGATGGGCAGCCAGACGCTCCATTGGTGTCGATCATTAGCCAGTCTCTTGCCGAACAGTATTTCCATGGCAAAGACCCGATTGGTTTGCAGATTAAGGTTGGAGATCGATTTGACAGCACGATGCCAGCTATCACTGTTGTTGGAGTCGTTGGAGATATAAAACAAGGGGCGCTTGATCAGCCAACAGTAGCTCAGATGTATCAGCCGGTTTCACAAGCTGCAGCCTCACTTGGGCCGATGGCAGAGATGATCGGTGTCGTGGGCAGCATGGATGTCGTCATCCGCACTGCAGAAGAACCGATGCCGCTGGTTCCAATACTGGAGAAAACCGTCCATCAACTTGATCCTCTGCTGGTGGTATCGCAAGTGCACACAATGGACGAGATCGTTGCTGCAACCGAGTCGTCACGCCGTTTCAATACAGTTATCCTGTCGGCTTTCGCGGCAATCGCATTGATGCTGTCTCTGCTCGGCATCTATGGAGTGCTGTCATATTCAGTAACTGAGCGCACGCGAGAAATTGCCATCCGCATGGCACTGGGCGCGACGCGAAATATAGTGCTGTTGCGGACCCTGCGTTACGCTTTGACGCTCGCAGCGATCGGCGTAGCCGCTGGTCTGATCGCATCTGTTGGTATCACCCATTTTCTTGTCAGCCTGTTGTATGGCGTAAAACCTTTGGACTCTGCAGCGATTGTCGGCGCAGTATTCGTTCTCTTCGCATGTGCTGCATTGGCGGGTTGGCTGCCGGCACGGCGCGCTGCGTCCATCGATCCCATGCAGGTGCTGCGCAGCGAATAGGAGAAATCATGCGAATACTCAGAGCGTCTTGGATGCGGCTGCGCGGAATGTTCAATAAGCGAGCAGACCAGGAATTTGCCGCCGAGTTGGAAATGCACCTCCAGATGCACATCGATGACAACCTGCGCAAAGGAATGACTGCCGAGCAGGCACGACGCGATGCGCTCATAAGACTCGGCGGCCTGGAGCAGACAAGACAGGTATATCGCGAGCGCCAAGGGTTGCCGCTGCTGGAAACACTCGGACAGGACATCCGCTTTGCCTTGCGCCAGTTAGGCAAGAGTCCCGGATTTGCCATGGTTGCGATTCTGACTCTGGCGCTCGGTATTGGCGCGAATACTGCGCTGTTTTCGGTCGTGAATGGCGTGCTTCTGAATCCGCTGCCATACCCTCATCCCGAAGAACTGGTAACGGCTCACGCCAGCAAGCCGAATTTCAGTGAAGGCTCCATTTCGTACCCAAATTTTCGCGACTGGCAGCGCGGCAACAAAACCCTCGCGGCACTTGCGGTCACGCGGGGAACGGGATTCAGGCTTACTGGCCTGGGAGATACAGAAGAAGTGAGTGCACAACTGGTATCTTCGGATTTCTTTCCAATACTCGGCGTAAAGCCTGTTGCCGGGCGCCTCTTTGCTCCGGATGAGGACCAGATAGGGCGCGGACGTGTTGTGCTCATCAGTGAAGGTTTCTGGAAACGAAAGTTTGGCTCGAATCCTGATGCTGTGGGCAGGGCGCTTAGACTCGATGATTTTGATTACACGATTGTTGGCGTACTGCCCGCGAACTTCCATCTCACGATTGATAGGTTTCGATCCTGCGATCTCTATGTTCCTATTGGTCAATTCCTTAACCCCGCGCTTACCGACCGCGGCGCAGGACTGGGCATTCATGGCATTGCGCGACTCAAACCCGGAGTGACCCTGGCGCAGGCGCAGGCGGACATGGCTCAGGTTTCACAGCAATTGGCGAAAGCGTATCCGCGTGAAAACAATGGCATCAGCGCGAAGCTTGTGTCTTTCAAACATGCGATGGTGCGTAATGTGCAACCACTCCTGCTCGTCCTCATGGGAGCAGTCGCCTTCGTGCTCCTGATTGCGTGCGTGAATATTGCCAACCTGCTGCTGGCCCGCTCAAATGCGCGCGCGCAGGAATTCGCGGTGCGCTCGGCGCTGGGCGCGGGACGCATGCGTCTCGTGCGGCAGCTGCTTACCGAGAGCATCTTGCTCTCGTTCACCGGAGGCATTCTTGGATTGCTCATGGCGTCGCTGGGAACCCGCGTCATCCTCAGGCTTATTCCTCAGGAAATCCCCCGCGCGACGGAAATTCACATCAGCACGGCGGTGCTTTGCTTCACCCTCTTGCTTTCTCTGGCTTCAGGGATTTTGTTTGGCCTGGTTCCTGCTTGGAAGGCTTCTCGCAACAATGTTCAGGATGCATTGAAGGAAGGCCAGAGCAGAACGGGTACGCATCATCGTACGCAGGACTGGCTCGTTGTCTTGCAAATGGCGACTGCGCTTGTATTGCTCTCTGGCGCAGGGCTGATGATTCGAAGCATGATCAAGCTGACCGAGATTGATCCAGGCTTTCAACCGCAGGGAGTGCTCACCTTCGGCTTCCAACCGCCTTCTTCCATACAAGATCCCGGTCCGAATGGAGTGCGTGCTTACCTGCGTGAAGCGAATCGAAGAATCTCCACGACCCCGGGCATCGAGGCTGTATCTTTTTCATGGGCAGCCCTGCCTATGATGTCCGAGGACGATCAGCTTTTCTGGCTGGATGGCGAACCAAAGCCTGCTAACGAAAACAACATGCACTGGGCTCTTCGCTACATCGTCGACCCCGGCTATCTGAAAGCGATGCGAATCCCCTTGCTGAAAGGCCGTTTTCTCGCGCCGATGGATGACGAGCACGGGCAACGGGCAGTCGTCATCGATGACATATTTGCGCGAAAGTTTTTCGGAAACGAAGACCCCATTGGCAAACGGGTTCATCTCGAGAACCACGATGATCCAGCCATCGTCGTCGGAGTCGTTGGACACGTCAATCAGTGGGGCCTCGACTCAGATGCTCTCAACCCTCTACGTTCAGAGATTTACCAGGCGATACTGCAATTGCCGGAACAACAGCTTGGCCTCGTGATGTCAGGAATGGACGTGGTCGTTCGCTCCAGAACAGATGCTGCATCAACTCTTCGCAGCATTGAGAACACCGTCAAGCAAATGAATCACGAGCAGATCATCTATAACCCGGAAACAATGGAAGATGTCATAGCAGATACGCTTGCGCCGCGGCGGTTCGCTATGATTCTTCTGGCGGTCTTCGCAGGAACAGCCTTGTTGCTGGCAAGCATTGGCATATACGGCGTTATTTCGTACCTGGTGGGCCAGCGCGCTAGAGAAATCGGTATACGCATGGCGTTGGGGGCAAGCCGGCGTGACGTATTTCGCTGGATAGTGATTCGCGGCGGCAGGCTCGCTCTTATCGGAATCGGCATCGGTATTCCAGCGGCGCTGTTGCTGACCCGCCTGCTGATGCCTTCTTACATGATTTACGGTGTACGCGCCTATGATCCATTCACCCTGTTAGCAGTTACTGCAGTGCTGATTGTCGTCGCACTGGTTGCCTGCTGCCTTCCGGCACGACGGGCAACGCGCGTCGATCCCATGCAGGTATTGCGCACAGAATAATTATTAATGGGCAATGGAGGCGCCGCAGCGGCTGCAGAACTTTACTCCGGCCACTAATGGCGCACCGCAGGAGGAACAGGTTGCAGCAACAATCGTTGTGCCTGTAACTGGAGTGCCTGCGACAGCATATTGCAAATTCGCCGCCAGAAGTGCAGCCTGTTCAGCGTTGTATTGCCGCACGCGCCCGGGCATGAAGAAGCATTCAATGACGCCGATGATCGCGGTAATTCCAGTCCAGAAGAAGAGGACGTAAAGAATTCCCAACACATTGCGGCGCAGGTAAAAATGGTGCGCTCCGAATGCGCCCAGAAACAACGCCATCAAAACACCCACGACCTCATCTTTTTGCACAGAAGGCAGCTGCGCATAAAAGATAGCGCGCTGCTGATCTGTAAGGTTTGCTGCAATGACTGGCGTTGTCCCCATGGTTTGACTCCTGTTTTCCGACAAATGTGAATACGAACCAATCGGAAATGTTGTTCCCGCCACTAAATTCTGGTTTCAGCGTCTGACTGAGTAGCAGCAGAAGAGACTTTATCATCCTAATAACTAGCATGAACGGACAGAACCTTCACAGACACAAGCGCGGGTGGTTGAGCAATGAGCCGATGCTGATGCTCGGCCTGGTGCTGCTTACGCTTTACTTCGCGCGCGACCTCCTGATTCCGTTCGCCATGGCGCTTACCTTAAATTTCCTGCTGGCGCCTGCGGTCATACAACTGGAAAAGCTTCGCATACGGCGCATTCCCGCAGTCATCCTGGTTGTCATCGCTGCCTCCGCTCTGCTGGGATGCGTAGGATGGGTAGTAGCGCGGCAGCTTCTCAGTGTAGCCAGCGAGCTGCCCAACTATCGCACGAACGTCAGCGACAAGCTGGCGCAGATTCATGCGCCAACCACAGGCCCATTAGGTGATGCAATTAAAGGAATAGAGTTGTTTCGACAGCAGGTTTCTGCATCTCCAACGCCGCAGCCTTTGCCTTCTGTTGTCGAATCAGAAAAAGCGCGCAGTCGCCGCCATGGGCGCGAAACAGAGACACAACCGAAAGTAGAAGTGGTTCCCAATCCCGCGTCGGCCGGTTCAAGCCCACAACCTGCAAGCGACTGGGCTTACGCACAACAGCTGCTGAAACCTGTCATCAAGCCGCTGGGCATGGCGGGAATGGTCGTGATCTTCACGATCTACATGCTGTTGAAACGCGAAGACCTGCGAAACCGCCTGTTATTGCTTGCTGGTATGGGCCGCTTGAACGTACTGACGCAGGCGCTGAACGACGCAGCCAGCCGCATCAGCAGTTATCTGCTGATGAATGTGCTGGTAAACGCGAGCTACGGCCTCGTCTTCGGCATCGGACTGTTTTTTCTACATGTACCGTATGCGACTTTGTGGGGTGTTCTGCTCGCTATTCTGCGTATGGTGCCTTATGCAGGTATGATTCTTGGCGGCGGACTGCCTATCTTTTTTGCCTTCGCCGTCTTTTCCGGCTGGTGGACGCCGCTTTTGGTGCTGCTGTTTTTCGTGGCCCTGGAAGTTACTGTCAGCAACTTCATCGAACCGTGGCTCTACGGCAGTCATACAGGAATATCGCCGCTGGCGCTGGTGACCACGGCCATGGTCTGGACGCTGCTCTGGGGACTGCCCGGCCTGATCCTCTCCACGCCGCTTACCGTCTGCCTCATCGTGATGGGCCGCTATGTCCCGCAGATGTCCTTCCTGCACATTTTGCTGGGTGATGAAGCACAGCTTGCTCCTGAGGCACATTTTTACGAGCGCCTTCTCGCCATGGACCAGACAGAAGCCCACCACATCGCTGACAAGTTTCTCGAAGGACACAACCTGGTGGATCTCTATGACGGAGTTCTATTGCCCGCATTAAGCCTAGCCGAGCAGGACCGCCACAAAGGTTTTCTCGATGAGACTCGCAGTGCATTTCTCTTTCAGAGCGCAACAGAATTAATCGCAGAACTCACGGATTATCACTCAACCCTGCAAACTGCCGAGAGCGAAAAAACAACCGTGCGGCCCTGCCCGATCGTTTGTATCCCGGCAAACGATCAGGCTGACGAAATTGCTGCCGTTATGCTGGCGCAGCTGCTGGAAAGGCGCGGACACAAAACAATTCTGCTGCATACGGAGGCGCTATCGTCAGAAATTCTTGGCCGTCTTGCAGAAGAGCCAAGCACCACCATCTGCATTTCTGCGCTCCCACCTTTTGCTTTTGTGCATGCCCGTACGCTGTGTCAGCGGATCAGGCAATATCTCCCGGAAAACCGGGTTGTCATTGGCTTATGGGGTTCTATCGGCAACAGCGAAAACTTACGTGAACGATTCGGAGCAGCGCGTCCCGATGCTGTTGCCACCACATTGGCGCATACCATACATTTCACACGCAACTGTGAGACCGCGCCTCTTGTGACGATTTCCAGCGAACAGGCGCCGCAGAGCGTGTAAGCATTTGCCTTGACCTTAAGTGAAATCCGTCATCCTATTGGAAAAAAGAAAATCAAACAGAGCAGCATGAGAAGTATCATGCTGCCAAATTCAGCAAGATTTGGGCTGTTGTGTCGTTTCAAGGCGCATCTCCTTACCAGAGCATGTACCTGCTTTAAGGTTTTCAGCTCTACAAAAACAGAAGATTCAGTTGGCTGTTCCCAAAGCCGATTTACCTTCCCGATATAGGATGAAAGCATCACAATGAAGCCATCACGTCCTGTCTGGGCGGAGATATCCCGCTCACGCCTCCTTGCCAACTGGAAACTGCTGCGTGAAGCAGCGCCACGCGATGCGGAGGTGCTCGCCGTGTTGAAAGCGAATGCCTATGGCCACGGCGCGCTTGCGTGTCACGAGATTCTCGCAAATGCAGGCGCATGCTGGTTCGGCGTCACCTGCGTGGAAGAAGGAATCGCGCTGCGTAATGCGTGCGCGGATGCACGCATTCTCGTTATGTCTGGTTTGTGGAACAGCGAGGCCGATGCCATCATTGAACATCGCCTCACGCCACAGGTATGGGAGCCATTTCACTTCGATCTTCTGGAGACAGCGGCTCGCGAGCGTGGACTGGGGCCGCAGTCGATTCCGGTGCATCTTGAGATTGATACAGGTATGTCGCGGCAGGGCGTGCGCTCTCTCGATGCGTTGAGGTCCTTGCTTGAGCGAGGCAATGCTGCCTCGCCGATTCAGATAGAAGGCGTAATGACGCACTTCAGCGCGCCCGAAGTCCTGGAGCCGGATGCGACACAGACTCAGATCGCGCACTTCGCGGCGGCACTCGAACTATTAAGGAAACTTGGCATCCGGCCCGCATACATTCATGCGGGAAACTCAGCCACGTTGTTCGTCTCACAACACCTGCAGGCTCTCATGGAGCTATCTGAAAAACATGGCGCACGGCTGATGCTCCGTCCCGGCATCGCACTCTATGGATATCCACCACGATTCACGCCACAGCTTTCCGGAAAATCAGCATCGCTGCAACCCGTGCTTGCATGGAAGACACGCGTAGTTTCCCTAAGAGAAATCAACAAGGGTGAGAGCGCAGGATACAACATGACCTTCCGCGCCGCGCGCCAGACCAGGCTCGCTTTGACCCCTGTGGGCTATGCTGATGGCCTCAACCGCCTGCTCTCGAATCGCGGACACGCACTGGTACATGGAAAGAAAGCTCCTATCGCCGGACGCGTCTCGATGGACCAGACTATTCTCGATGTGACTGATATTCCTGACATCGCCATCGGCGATGAAGTCGTGCTCATCGGGGAGCAGAAAAATGAGCGCATGACTGCATATGACCTCGCCGACGCAACCGGAACCATCCCCTACGAAGTCACCTGCGCCATCGGCGCCCGCGTACCCCGCCTGATTGTTGATTAAACTGGAAGTATGTTTGCTAAGTGGTATGCGCGCTGGATGTACGCCTGGGAAACTGCGCTCACAACGCGCGATGAAAACCGGGTCGTCCGGCCGGTGGAGTGGGGTTTTGAATGGCTTGATGATGTGCTGCGCGCTCAAGGCGCGGAAAGCGCTGCGCAGATGCCACTCGATCCTGCAGGAGCAGAGGAGCATATAGCTGCGCTGAATGAATTCATCGTTCAGAGCAGCGACAATTTCTTCGCTTACAAGTCTCCGGTGGATTACCGTCTCGAGACGCGTTATCCACAGCTTTTTCCAACGAACGTGCGGCCGGAAACTTTAGCCCACGACGCAAAGGTCAAAGCCATGACAGCGGAAGGCAAGCTGAAGCAGGCTCAGTTCCTTCGCTTCACTTCGCCTGTGCGCACACCTTATCCGGAAAACGATCTCGTTAATGCACGATGGTATCCGGCGCTAGCAGAAAAGCAGGCGGGCAAGCCGAAGCAGGCAATGATCGTTATGCCACAGTGGAACGCGGACGCCTTCAGCCACAACGCGCTCTGCTCGCTTTTTAACCGCTTCGGAATTTCCGCGCTGCGACTGAGCAAGCCTTATCATGACATTCGCCGTCCCGCTGAGCTCGCGCGGTCAGACTATGCCGTCAGCTCAAATGTAGGACGCACCATTGCTGCCTGTCGTCAGGCAGTAGTCGATATTCGTTGCTGTCTCGACTGGCTGGAAGCGCAGGGTTACGAGCAGTTCGGCATTCTGGGAACGAGCCTCGGCTCCTGCTATGCCTTCATCGCCAGCGCACACGATGCCCGCCTGCGCGTGAATGCCTTCAATCATGCATCGACATCTTTTGGCGACGTCGTCTGGACTGGCCAAAGCACGCGGCACATCCGCAAGGCATTTGAAGACACTGGCATGACACAGTCACTGTTACAGAAGCTGTGGGCTTCCATCAGTCCCGTGTCTTACATGGAGCGCTTCGCCGCTCTGCCGAAGAAAGTGCTGGTCGTCCATGCAACTTATGATCTTACTTTCCTGCGCCAGTACTCACTCGAAGTGCTGCGCAGCTTCTCAGAGCTTGGCGTGGATTTTGTCTCGAAGGTTCTGCCTTGCGGCCACTACACTACAGGCGAAACGCCGTACAAATTTATCGACGGCTGGTACCTGGGATCGTTCGTCTACAACGCGTTTCATCAATTGGCGCAAGAACCCGCATCTCTGAAACATCCGCAGCGAGGAGTGCCCGAAGAAGAACTCATCTCCAACTGACCGGATATCTGGTTGTCATCCTGAACGCCATTTCACATTTGTCATTCCGGCCGGAGCCGAAAGCGAAGCGGAAGGACCTGCGGTTTGTGTCGTCACCACGAAAAGCGTGCCCCATCCTCAGACCCTACCGAACCCCAGATAACTTCATCGTAAAAAGAATCGCCGGATCAAGATATGCTCCCTGCCACCTCACCGCTAGATGCAGATGTGGTCCGGTAGCGCGGCCCGTGGCCCCGCTTAATCCAAGCAGCTGATGCGTCTGCACAGGTTCGCCCTCTTTCACCAAGATTTTCGAAAGATGCATGTAGATGGTCATGAACTGCTGGCCATGATCGATGACAACACAATTTCCTTCATAGAAAAGATTGCGCGCCAGAATCACCCTTCCCGCATTCACCGCATGAACAGGCGTGCCGGCCTTTGCTCGGAAATCCATCCCTCGATGTACGCTTGCCAGCTTGCCGTTAAAAATGCGCCGCGTGCCGAAGGAATCTGTTGCTGGTGAGTTCAGCGGCGGCTCAAAATTGCCTCGCCACAGAGGTAATGACGCGCTCTGCGCAAATGCCTTATCTTTGATCTCTTTCTCTTCTGCAATTCTTTTAAGCGTCGCAGCATCCGGCGAAACAAAGTTCTCCGGCACCTGAAGTTCTACCTGTTTATAGCGCGCTGGCTCCACTCGGATATCTCGCGTGGTGTCTTCTTTAGTGCCATCGGAAAAAATCGCATGAAGCGTAAGTGAATATATTCCAGGATTGGTTTCTACATCGGCACCGGCCAGCGCATGCCAGCTTGTTTTATCGTTGGAAGGAAAAAACTCAACCTTTCGTCCAAACCACTCACCTTCTAAAGCTGACGGAGCACTCTGAAATGCAACAGTAAACAAACATGGAGAGCCGCTTGCGAGCGCTGCTGGCGTCCAGAAAATATGCTTGAAAACAGAATTGTCCTCGGAGAATCCGCAAAGAGTTGAACAAATCAGGATGCCGCACAAGAAAGCGCGCTTGAATTGCAACAGCATGACCTCACGATTGTCTTACAAGGTGGGAAAATCTGCATAGGCAGGAGCTAAAATCTAAACATGTCCGACCGCATGTCTTTGCCGCTTTCGCAGGCCGATCCCGAGATCGCCTCAGCCATTGAGAATGAACTTCGCCGCCAGCATGAAGGCCTTGAGATGATTGCTTCGGAAAACTTTGTCAGCGAAGCTGTTCTTGAAGCCGCAGGCACAGTTTTTACCAACAAGTATGCCGAAGGCTATCCCGGCCGCCGTTACTATGGCGGATGCGAAGTCACTGATGTAGTGGAAAATCTGGCGCGCGACCGTGCGAAACAACTCTTTGGCGCGGAACACGCGAACGTACAGCCGCACTCCGGCTCGCAGGCCAATGCGGCAGCATATATGTCGGTGCTGAATCCGGGCGACACCATTCTCGGCCTCGACCTCGCCCATGGCGGACATCTGACGCACGGACACAAGCTGAATTTCTCCGGCAAGCTCTATAAGGTCGTCTCCTACGGAGTACGCAAAGATACTGAAGTCATCGACTACGACGAACTGGAGCAGACAGCCGAGCGCGAAAAGCCCAGGGTCATCATCGGCGGAGGCAGCGCTTATCCGCGCATCTTCGATTTCGCGCGCATGCGCCAGATCGCGGATCGAGTTGGCGCATTGCTTATCGTCGATATGGCGCATTTTGCCGGCCTGGTAGCGGGAGGCGCGCATCCATCGCCGGTACCACATGCGCACATCGTCACCAGTACCACGCACAAAACGCTGCGCGGGCCGCGCTCTGGACTGATCCTTTCACAACAGCAATTTGCAACGGCAATCGACAAGTCCGTCTTCCCCGGACAGCAGGGAGGCCCGCTGGTGCACATCATGGCGGCAAAGGCCGTCGCCTTTCGCGAAGCATTGCAGCCTGAATTCAAGCAATACGCAAAACAGATCGTCGCCAACGCCCGCGTTTTGGCGGAAACATTGCAATCAGAAGGCTTCCGCACCATCTCCGGTGGTACAGACACACACCTGATGCTGGTTGATGTCTTCGCGAAAGGCATGCTGGGCAGCGAAGCCGAAACCGCTCTCGGAGAAGCCGGCATTACCGTTAATAAAAACGCCATTCCTTACGACACAAATCCGCCGCTCAAACCATCAGGCATTCGCATTGGCACGCCAGCGCTCACCACGCGCGGCATGAAGGAATCCGAGATGCGTATCATCGGCAAATGGATTACCGAAGCGCTGAACGAACGCAATAATCCACAGGCGCTGCAGAGGATTCGCGGCCAGGTATTAGAACTGACTGAGCAGTTTCCGCTCTACGGGTGGCTGCGCCAACCTGCTGTGATGGTGTAAGTTGTCTTTCTGAGTGAAGTGAACGTGCTTTTTGCGGGCAGTAAATTAATTGGGTGCTTCATTTTGTGAAAGGGTGGGGAAAGCACTAAGTCTGTCTCGATGGCAACTTAAGCAGTCACCAACGAAGGCGCAGTCACAACGATTTCCTTCGCTTTCGTCCTCTCCCTGCCAACCGTTACCAGCTTCCACGCTGAACGGTCTTTGAGCAGCTTTGCCACCAGGGCGGTGTGCATTGCGTGTCCAGCGCGTTCGGCAACCACACGCCCAAGAATCTGCCTTCCGGCAAGCGCCAGATCGCCGATCAGATCAAGCACTTTGTGCCGCACAAATTCATCATCAAAACGCAGTGGCCCGTTAATCACGCCTCGCCGCGTTAAAATGATCGCGCTCGACTCCGAGACCCCGCGAATCAGGCCCATATTGCGCAGCACCTGTTCATCTTCCTTGAAGCCGAATGTGCGCGCTGGAGCTATTTCGCGGCCATATCTGCCTGAGGCCAGATCGACGATAAATGCCTGCTTGCCAATAGGCGGAGGGAAATCGATATGGTATGAAATGCTGTAGCGTTCGCCCGGATAAACGCCAATAAATTTATCTCCGTCATGCACTTCCACGTTTTTCAAGATGCGCAGATATTCGCGCTTCCGGCGCTGCATCTTTACCCCCACTTGTTCAAAGGCTTCGATATAAGGCTGTGCGCTGCCATCCAAAATTGGCAGTTCCAGATTGTCCAGCTCAACGATGACGTTATCGATACCTCTGCCGATCAGCGCCGAAAGCAGATGTTCTGTGGTCGAGATCAGAACACTCTGTCGCATCAAACTGGTGGCGTAGCTTACCTTTGCGACATTGCGACATGTTGCAGGGATCTCGAAATTATCAAGGTCAGTGCGCCGGAAGACAATCCCCGAGCCGGCAGGCGCAGGCAGCAAACGCATCTGAACAGGGGCACCACTGTGCAGGCCAACGCCTGAAAACTCAATCGGCGACGCAATTGTCTGTTCCAGATGCAACAATGGATCGGGCAAAAATTAACTCCAAATATCAAACAGCAATTCTTCAACTAACCACATAGACTACTTTGTGGAACTTAAGTTTCATTGTTGTAATTTTGCCACACCCTAGTGGCAGACCTGCATCTCATAGGAAAAGGTATACGGTCAGTAAATGCTTGAACAAAAAGATAGTTACCAGGCGGATACTCTCCTAAGCGCAGTCCTGCAGCATCAACAGGGCTCTCTTGATCTGCTCCGCAAAATGGTTGAAATCGAATCGCCTAGCGACGATAAGGTTTCGGTCGATCAATGTGTCGATTTCGTTGCAAAATACTCCAAATCGCTCGGTGGACGCGTCCGTATTCACAAACAAAAGGCATTTGGCGATCTGTTTGAAGCCCGTTTCGGCCCCGTGAAAAGTAAACAAAAACCAGTTCTTTTGCTCGGCCATCTTGATACGGTTTGGCCTCTCGGAACACTACCTGGTATGCCCTTTCGCGTGGCTAAAGGACGCGTATGGGGTCCGGGCGTTCTGGATATGAAAGCCGGAGTTGCTATGGCATTCACCGCCATTGCCACTCTGCAAGAGCAAAATAGGCTGAAGCGTCCGGTTGCCATGCTGCTGAACAGCGATGAAGAAGTTGGCAGCACTGTTTCGCGCCCGGTAACAGAAAAGCTCGCCCAGCAATGCGAGGCGGTATATGTTCTGGAGCCGGCACAGGGATTAGCAGGCGCGTATAAGACCGCGCGCAAGGGAGTCGCCAATTATCTGGTTCGTGTTAAAGGAGTAGCCGCGCACAGCGGTGTTGACTTCGAAAGCGGACACAGCGCTATTGCAGAACTTGCACGGCAGGTCGAGCGCGTTACTGGTTTCACCGATTTACATCGCGGAATTACCGTGAATGTTGGAACCATTCAGGGTGGAACACGATCTAATGTAATAGCAGCCGAGGCCCAGGCAGAGGTAGATGTTCGCATCGCAAAGGCTAAGGATGCAGTGCGCATCGAGAAACATTTTCGTTCGCTGCGCGTCTTTGATAACAAGTGCAGTCTGCACGTTGAAGGCGGGCTGAACCGTCCCCCAATGGAGCGCACCCGCGAAACTGTTGCGCTCTATAAGCGAGCCGCAGCCCATGCTCGCGCGCTTGGATTCGAGTTGACAGAAGCGTCCACCGGAGGCGGATCAGACGGCAACTTCACCTCCGCGCTTGGCGTGCCCACGTTAGATGGAATGGGAGCAGTAGGAGAAGGCGCTCATGCAGTGCACGAATCTATTCTGCTCGAACACCTGGCGCCGCGTACAGCTCTGCTGGCTGCCATGCTGGAATGAGGTCCCATGTTGAAGTTGGTCGAATTCGGATTGCTGGCCGTATCGCTGCTCATCATTTTTGGGCTCGTCGCTACATCTCCGCGTAGCCAGCAATCCATCACTGCCGAAATCGCAGAGGGCAACGAAGCGAAAGCTACTCCTCTGCCAAAGCTGTAACATCCTTCATCTTTGTCATTCTGAGCGGAGTGACCGAAGGGAACGCAGCCGAAGGGCTGCATTTCCACGATCGTGGGTACCCCATCCTTTCGCGTATTTTGCGAAAGGGTGGAGCAATGCCCATCCTGCCACTCGGAGTCATCCGTTTCACTCACATTCCTTCGCCCTATCAAGCAGCAACTCCCGTTCACGTTCATTGCGCGTCATCTCAGCAGCTCGCTCAAACTCACGCCGTGCTTCTGGAAAACGGCCAAGCTTATACAGCAGATCGCCGCGCACGCTGGGCAACAGATGATAATCCCTCAGCGATGGTTCAGAAGTAAGCTTGTCGACCAAAGCAAGCCCGGCAGCCGGACCAGATTCCATTGCCACGGCAACAGCGCGATTCAATTCCACCACGGGCGAAGGCATCACTTGCGTGAGTTCAGTATAGAAAGCAGCGATACGCTTCCAGTCCGTGCCCTCAGCGCGTTGTGCGCGAGCATGACAGGCTGCAATTTCCGCCTGTAATACGTAAGCTCCGCGTGTGCCGCCCAAAGCCTTAGCGCGTTCCAAAGCAGCAAGACCGCGATGAATCAAAAGCCGATCCCAGAGTGAACGGTTCTGGTCAAGCAGAAGAATCGGTTTGCCCGCCGGTCCTGTACGCGCGTTGGAACGCGACGCCTGAATCTCCATAAGAGCAACAAGACCGTGCGCCTCCGGCTCGTTTGGCATCAGCTCGGCGACAATGCGCCCAAGCCGCAGGGCCTCTTCACACAGAGCAGGACGCATCCAGCCATCGCCAGCAGTTGCCGTGTAACCTTCATTGAAGATGAGGTAGATAACGCCCAGCACCGACGAAACCCGCGTCTTAAGCTCCGATCCGCGCGGCACTTCAAAGGGAACATGTGCATCCGCCAGCGTCTTCTTGGCGCGCACAATGCGCTGAGCAAGAGTGGCTTCAGGAACAAGAAAGGACCGCGCAATCTCGGGAGTGGTCAGCCCGCCGAGCATACGCAGCGTGAGTGCCATGCGGGCCTCCATCGCTAGCACTGGATGACAGGCCGTGAAGATGAGCCGCAGCAGATCGTCGCCGATCTCGTCGTCCATCGCATCGAAATCGGGTGCGACGCTCATCTGTTTCATCTCGATCTCGCGGCCAAGTTCTTCGTGCTTGCGCTCGTGAAGCTGATGGCTGCGGAAATAATCGATAGCGCGACGCTTGGCTGTGGTCGTCAGCCATGCACCTGGATTATCTGGAACACCTGACTCCGGCCATTGCTCGAGCGCAGCAACGAGCGCCTCCTGCGCCAGATCTTCAGCGAGACCCACATCGCGCGTAATGCGCGCAAGCCCAGCAATGAGCTTGGCCGACTCGATGCGCCAGACTGCTTCAATTGCCCGATGGGTATCGGTAGCCGTCACAGCTACCGATCACATCATGTTCAATCATTGAATTTCAAGCCGGCGCACCGCAGGCGTTCTCCTGAAGCTCTGGCGGGAAGTCCGTAACTTCGAAAATTGGCCGGAGTTCGAGTACGCTGCCTTCCGGCAATGGACAGCGGCTGGCCCATGTTTCAGCATTGCAAAACCTCACGGATCTCAAACTCAGCCTCCACATCGCCATAGAGAGTAGGACAGCGCTTGATCCACGCAAGGGCCTCTTCCTTTGAATCCACTTCGATCATCGTGACTCCGGCAATCAGTTCCTTTGCTTCAGTGAACGGTCCGTCGGTGATGGTGAATTTTCCGCCAGACAAGTGGATGCGCGTGCCTTTCGATGTTGGCTGCAGCCTCACAACCGCGACCAGCACTCCGGCTTTTCTCATCTCATCGTCGTACTGCCTTATGGCCTCAAAAAGCTCAGGGCTCGGAGGTGTGTCCGATTCCATCATTGCGTCAGACTTTCGCAGAATCACAAATCGCATGGGCAACTACCTCCAAAGCGTCTTTATTCGCGCAATGGAATGATTGCATACAAGCGCCCTTCGCGCAGAAACAAGCCTGCCCAGAGCAAAATGCCCATGTATACGGGAAAGAGCGTCTCGCCGAATAATGGATTGCCCACGCGCAGCTGAACAGCTACCGCGCCCCCCAGATATCCCGTTAACAGAATTGCCCCGAGCGCCGCCGTGCGCGGTATCGCGTAGAGAATCGTGCAGATGAGCAAAATGACCCCCGTGGTGCCTGTCAGCGCATCTGGCCATCCCAGCATAGCCTGCGCCTTCAGCACCACCGCGGGTTTGACCAGCTTCATCACACCATCCATCGACAGAAAGAGCACTACGAATCCGCTGAGAATACGACCTGTCCACAGTTTCTTGGTTGAAGGAGCCACACCAGTAGCTGATTGCATAAAAGCCTTCCTCCGGTATGTATGGAATGATCTATTTTTTGAGGTTGGATTCCACCGTATTCAGTGGAATCCATCAGCAAGCAGCACCACCTAAGCAGCCTGATAGGTATTCACCATCCATGGAATGCCAAAGCGATCCGTCACCATTCCGAAAGCTGGTGACCAAAACGT